>NZ_JACBGN010000175.1 GCF_013401435.1 Streptomyces sp. BR123 | reverse complement strand
CCCCTCCCCTCCCCGCCACGCCACGCTTCGCCTCGCCTCGCCTCGCCACGGCAGGCGGGGGAGGCCGGTGCGGGTCATAGACCCCGAGACCGGCGTCCGCCGGCCTTCCCCTGGTGCCGCAGGCCGCGCCTGCGGCGGCTGGTGACTAGGCTTCGGCCCGCCTGTGAAGGCGGCTGCCACGCGGCAGGGTGACGGACATGATGTCGCTGGGGCCGTCCAGTGCGATGCGGTGCCATCGCCCGCGCGGGACGATGGCCGCCGTTCCGGCCGCCAGCCTGATCTCGTCCTCCTCCCCTCCCGGCTGCTCCGGACGGAAGTAGAGACGTATCCCGCCGGTGAGGCAGGACACGAGTTCGTCCGCCTCGGTGTGGATTTCCCAGTGGTCGCCGTGGACGTCGGCGTCGGTCTCCACGTGGAAGGTCATCACCTGCCAGCCGTCCCGCTCGGAGTCGAACACGGGTTGCTCGACGCGCACCTGACCACCGTGGTCCAGGTGAATGAAGGAGGAGAAGAGATCGATCGTCGGTGCAGAGGTCATGTCGGGAAATCCATTCTGCGAAATCCGTCTGGTGGGTCGTGGGGCGTGGTCATCGGCCTGATCGGCCGCGGCCGTCTCACTCAGCCGGGGCACGGGGCAGGACCGTGCCGAGTTCGGCGGGCTGCCGCTGCGTACGTCGGCGGACAGGACCGCCATCGAGCCGTGCAAGGTGCCCGGCCACTGGTGCGGTTCGACCGACACGCCGGCTGAGCAGGCGGAGCGCGTGCGTGCTGCCCTCGTCGCGGAGCGGGTCGAATTCCGCGGTGGCGACGAAGGCCGGCGGCAGTCCGGTCAGCCGTACATCGCCACGCGGTACAGGGTCGCCAGCGCATGGTCGATCGGGTGGGGCTGCGGCTTGCCGGCGGAGTCGAGCCTGTTCCACCTCTGCAGGTTCACCGCGACGGCCATCTGCCGCTTGCCGTCGGCGCGGATCATGGCCAGCGCTCCACCACCCCAGACCGTGCCGCCATGACCCCAGAAGGTGCCCTGCCCGGGACCCTCCATCGGGTACAGGCCGAGGCCGTAGTCGCCCGTCTTCCCCTCTTGGGAGACGACCGGAACAGTGCGCTGCATCTGCGCCAGCGACGACGGGCTGACGATCTCCCCGGCCAGCAGCATGCCGTAGAAGCGGTTGAGGTCCGTGACGGTCGATATCAGCGACGCCGTCGGCCCCACCCATGACATGTCGTAGACGCTGTAATCGCGCGGCGGGTCGATCATGCCGAACCACGCCTCGTAGAGCCGCGAGTGCGGCCCGTCGACGTTCGGTCCGGCGGGGAATCCGGTGTCCCGGAGCCCGGCGCGCTCGATGACGTTCCGGGTGATGTACTGCTCGGCCGTGGCGCCGGTCACCTGTTCCAGGAGCCGGCCGAGGAGCAGGTAGTTGGTGTTGGAGTAGACCCCCGGCGTACCGCCCGGCGCGCCGACGGCAGGTGCGGTGACCCCCATCCGGATCAGTTCGGCGGGGTCGAACCGCGTGAACCGGTGGTCGTCGAGGCTTTGGGGCCGGGTGTCGGCGAGGACGGGGAACGCCTTGAAGGAGGGGTAGGCGTACGGGAAGTACTCGGCGAGACCGCTGGTGTGGTTGATCAGCATGCGGACCGTGATCGCGTCACCGCGTTCCCCGGGGACCAGCTTCGGAAGGTACCGGCCGATCGGTGTGTCGAGGCCGATCTGACCGGCCTCGACCTGCTGCAGAACCGCTGCGGCCGTGAAGGTCTTGGTGATGCTGCCGACGCGGTGCCGCATGTCGGCGGTGACGGGGCGGCCGGTGGCGACATCGGCGACCCCGGCGGCGCCGCGCCAGACCTGGTCGCCGTCTCGTACCTCGGCGAACACGCCCGGTATCCCGGCGCGGTGGACGTTCTCGACGGCGACGTCCAGCGCCGCTAAATCCAGTGGGTTCCTCACGACATGCGTCCTTTCGCACTGCTCGGGTGAGCTCCGGATCGGGCGCCCGACCCGGGTGACAGGGCGCGCTCGGCACGTCGGCATTCCTGCGCCGATCGCCCGGCACGCCATGTCCCCATTATGCACGCGGTGCGTGCAACACCAAGTGCACAGGTAGACTGAGTCTGACGAGAGGGGCGAAATGGCAGGTCGAAGGCGTTGGTCGACCGAGGAAATCCTGGATGCGGCAGCGGAGTTGCTGCGCACGAGCGACGCAGAGTCGTTCAGCGTGCGCAAGCTCGCCGCGACCCTGGGGACCGATTCCTCCAGCCTGTACCGGCACTTCCGCAGCAAGACCGAACTGGTGCGCGCTGTCGCCGACCGGGTCCTCCTGGCTTCCATGGACGGCTACCGCGCCGAGGGCGACTGGAAGCAGCGCATCACCGCCCTGGCCCTGCGCTTGAGGGAGGCGTTCGGCCGACAGCCCCAGCTCGCCGCGGTCTGGGGACGGTACGCGTCAGGCGGCGCCGGTTCCCGGCTGGTCATGGAAGAGGTGCTGCAGGCCCTGCGCGCGTCGGGACTGCCCGACGAGGAGATCCCGGCGCGCTACCACCGGCTCGCGGTCCTCATCGCCGCGTTGATCGCCTCCGAGGCCGGAGTCGGCACGATCACCTCGGAAGAGTACGAACAGGGTATGGAGCTGTTCCGCGTCGCGGTGCTCGGCGCCGACCCCGCACGCTTCCCCGCTCTGGCTCACTTCGCCCGGGATGTCCGCCCCCTCGGGGTGGATCGCCGCGCCGCGTTCGAAGAGATCCTCGCCGCCCAACTCGCCCACATCGAAGCCTCAATCGGCCCGAGCCGGCCGACCGGCTCGTGAGCATCGGCGAACGGTCCGGCCGATGGGTCCCGACACGTGCTCATCGGCTGCGCGCGGGGCTCGACCGCCCACCCGACGTGGTCGGTCCGTAGACGGGTGAGCACCGTGGCGGCTTCGGCCGGGTCGGTGCCCGCGGCGGTGAGCGGCTCGGGGAGCGCACCGGGCTGTGGGACAGCCCGGACGACGTGGGCGTGTCCCGCGGCGGGCCATGACCGCCTGCTGCGCGCCCCCGCCGCCGTGGGGCCCGCTGCCGGCCGTGGCCGCGGTCGCGTACCGGCGCGCCGCCGCCGACTCCACGGCCGACCGGCGGAGAGACGCGTACGCGGGCAGGCGGGAAAGCCTGCCGCCTGCCGGGAGGGTCAGCCGGTTGCCGCGGACAGGAGTACGTCCACCAGCCGGTCTGCGGCGTCCGGACGCCCGTACGCCCTGGCGCGGTCCGCCATCGCCGCCCGCCGGGCGGGGTCGGTCAGCAGCGGGCCGACCGCGTGCTGCAGGACCTGCCCGGTGACCTCGCCGACGAGGGCGACGGCCGCACCGGCGTCGGCGAGGTGCCGGGCGTTGTGGACCTGCTCGTTGCCGGCCGACGTGGCGAGCGGCACGAACACGGCCGGCTTGCCGAGCGCGGTCAGCTCCGCCAGCGTCCCGGCACCGGACCGGGACACCACGATGTCGGCCAGCGCCAGCACGTCCGGCAGCTCCGGCCCGACGAAGCCGGTGAGGTGGTACCGGCCGGCCAGAACCGGGTCCAGGCCGGCGGCGGCCGCGCGGAGTTCGTCCACGTTGGCCGGGCCGCACTGGTGGATCACGTTCGCGTGGCTCAGGAGCCACGGGAGCACGTCCCGGACGACCCCGTTGATCTGCTGGGCGCCCTGCGCGCCGCCGGTGACGTACACGGTCGGCAGGCGGCGGTCGAAGCCGGTGAGGTTCAGTGCGTGTACGGCCTTGTCGCCGTGACCGGTGAGGACCTCCGGCCGGATCGGGTTGCCGGTGACGACTGCGGCGCCGCGCAGCTCGGGGGAGAGCAGTTCGAGCGAGGACTCCGAGGACAGGGCGATCCGCGTGGCCGAGCCAGCGAGCTTGCGGTTGGCCAGGCCCAGGCGGACGGTCTGCTCGTGGAGCACGAGCGGACGCCTGCACAGACGGGCCGCCAGGCCGGCCGGGACGGCCACGTACCCGCCCGTGGCGAGGACGACGTCGGGCTGGAACTCCGACACGATGGACCGGGCCTGCGCCACGCCGAGCGGCACGCGCGCCATGTCCTTCATGTTCGCCGCCGACAGCATCTTCAGCGGGTTCGCGGCCCGCCGGATCTTCCCGGTGGCGACCGTCTTGAACGGAATGCCCTCTGCGGGGGCGACGCGCGCCTCCAGGCCGTCAGCGGCACCGATCCACAGCACGTCCAGGGTGCCGCCCGCTGCCGCGAGCCGGCCCTGCAACGTCCGGATCGCCGTCAGGGCGGGATAGGTGTGGCCGCCGGTACCTCCTCCCGTCACGAGCAAGCGGAAGGACCGGGGCAGCAAGGGAGCGTTCACGCGGCAACCCTAACCGCTGTCGCGGACCGGCCGCGATCCGGGGAGTTGGCAATCACGGGGAAGCAACCGGAGGGCCGGTGGACCTGCACGCCCGCACCCCCGCGCCTGCGTGCGCCGCCCCGCCGCCGCCCTTCACGACGAGGCGCGCGGATTCCCCGTGGCCGGCGCGGAAGGAGCAGTGAGGGCGGGCCGGGCCAATGCGTCGATCCGGGCGAGGCTCCCGGCCCACTCCGGGCCCGTCTCGGTGTGGAGCTTGCCCTGCGACTGCAGGAAGTCGGCGCTCTCGGCAGCGGTCCACGGCCGCGAGCGCTCCGCCTCGACGGCCTCGGCCAGCGCCGGGGGGTTCCGCCACGCACCGGCGGCGTCCAGGGCGTTGGCGTGGCGGGGCGTTCCTTCGCCGCGCCGGAACACCGAGACGTGGTCGGCCAGCGCCTGCCCGTCGACCAGCCGGGCCAGGTCCACGATCCCGCCGTACGACCGGTCGGCGTTGGCCTGGACCGTGAGCCGGCCGCTGCCCCGATCCTTGACCTGCTCGTGGTAGCGGTTGATGATCCCCTGGTTGCTCATCGCCTCGGGCACGGCGATGAAGACGCATTCGACCCGGAAACCGCATTTCCGGTACGCCCGGATGGTCACGGCCACCGCCGCGGCGTCCTGCGAGGTCTCCTGGACGACCGCGTTCAGCCGGTTCCCGCGTACGTACTCGTGGGCTCGGGCCATCCACCGGCGGCCGTCCGCCCGGGTGCAGGCGGCCATGAGCCTGTCGTCCCGCTGCAACAGGCGGGCGTACGCGGGGTGGTAGGGCTTGAAGAGGTCGCTGTCCACGTCGACGAAACCGCCGCGCCGGTTCAGCGGGTCCGCGAGCAGGTGCCCTACGCGGGTCTTGCCCGATCCGGGCTGGCCGACGAGGAACACGACGGTGGGCCGCTCCTGCGCCGACCGCCCCGCGAACTGCTGCGGGACGATCCGGTCGAGGAAGATCCGCCGGTTTTCGGCGTCCGGCAGCAGGTGTCGGGTCACCGCCTCGGAATCCGTCGTCACGACGCCTCCTCCGCCGACAGGCGCCGCGCCAGGTCCGCGTAATGGCGGCGGACCTCGGCGATCTGCGCACGGTCGGTCGGCACCAGCCCCTCGCGGACCCGCGCGCACCGCCCCTGCCCGTCCAGCAGCCGGGAGATCTGGCCGGCGTCGGGGCTCTCCTTGCACTGCTCGGCGTGGATCCGGGCGGAGTAGGCGCCCACCGCGCCGTTGATCGCCTCGATGGCGGCCTCGTAGGCCACCGACTCCTCGCTCGACCAGGCGAAGCCCCTGATCGAGGCGGCCACCGGATCGGCATGCGGTTCGGAACGGACCATCGGGCACCTCTCTCCCGTCGGGGACGCACCGTTCCCATGTTCGACCACGGCCGTGGGGGACCGCTCGCATTTCCGCCACCCGGCAGCTGACGGCCGAGCGGCTTCAGTCGGCGGGTTCGGCGAACGACTCACCGAAGTCTGCGCGGGAGACACCGGACAGAGCAGGAGGGGAGCAGGAGGGGAACAGGCCGTGCGGGGCTCGGGTCCTCTCCACAACTCGTCCGACCCGCACGGCCCTTCTCACGCCACTGCCGACCGGCCCCCGCCGGCACTTCCCCCGGCTCGCAGGCCGACGGGGTAGTCGTAGCGTATGAACCCCTTGAAGCTCGCCACCTTGTCGTACAGTGCGCGGGCAGCGGTGTTGTCCTCCTGAGTGGTCCAGTAGAAGCGGGACGCCCCCTGCTCCCGCGATGCATCGGCCACTTTCTCGATCAGCATCCGCGCCACGCCTCGGCCGCGTGCCGCCTCGTCGACGAAGAGGTCCTGGAGGTAGCAGCTGTCTTCCATCCAGAACGTCGCGTGGAACAGATAGTGCGCGATGCCGACCAGCTTCCCTTGCGACCAGGCGCCCATGCCGTGGAACTCGGTGCCGCCCCGTAGCCGCTGCCACGTCTGCTCGTAGCCCTCGTCCGGCACCGTGGTGCGGTAGAACGCCTTGTAACCGCGCGCCAACGCCTCCCAGGCGGGGCGGTCCTCCTCGCGCAACGACCCAATGGTGATCACGGCTGCCCCTCCTCACTCGCGAGCCTCAGCCGGTCTGCCGAGCTGCGGGACACCGTCCCGGAGCCGCCCTGGGGGGGGCCGTGCCGTCGCCCGTACCCCTGCGAGGCGCCTCCAGCAGGCCGAGCACGTCGTACGGACGCACCGCGACCGGGTGAGCCCCGGCACGGACACCTGCGCGTGCACCCCACCCGGCGTGCACTCCCAGCGATCCCGCGGCGCTGGCGCAGGCGAGGTCCACTTCGGCATCATCCACATAGGCAGTTGCCTCGGCCGGAACCCCGAGCTGCTGCAGTGCCAGCAGCAGCCCGTCCGGCGCCGGTTTGGGCCTGTCGATGTCATCGCCTGCGATGACCACGTCAAATCGAGCGTCGATTCCGGCGGCGGCGAGCATGCTCGAAGCCACTCGCCGGGTGGCCGCCGTGAATACGCCCAGCCGCATGCCCGCATCGGCGACTTCGTCGAGCAGGGCCGGTATGCCGGGGAACGGCCGCAGCTCGGCGACGGCCGGATCCAGGTGGGCGTGGAAGCGCTCGACCTCGGCGGGGCCGCAGGCGCGGCCGAGGAAGGCGAGAACCAGCTCCGTGTGGCCCACATGCCAGCCGGCGACCACCTCGTCCGGCGAGACCGGCGGGCCGCCGAGCGAGCGAATCGCGTCGGCGTACGCGCGGGACACCGTGGGGACGCTGTCCAGGACCGTCCCGTCCATGTCGAACACAACTGCACGCATGACTCACGAGCCTGCCTACCTCGTCGCGTTCGCCGCCAGGGCCACTTCCCACACACTGGCTCCCTGACTCCTCCACCCCCTGAACGCCCGCCGGGGTGGTCCGCCTCGGCAGGCATGCCCCTTTTGCATCGCCACCCGTTCGACCGGCTTCGTGGCCGGCCGTGGCCGCGGGGGCTCCACCGGCTTCCTCTGCGGTGGTGGCGACTTCGGGGGATACGACGGCGGCAGCTTGGGGCCCCTGACTGCCACGGCATCACTCATGCGAGCACGCTACGCCTGCGGCCGCCCAAGGGTGCCGCGAATCCGCGGAATCGTCACGGAGGAGGAAGGAGGGGGCCCGAGCCCCTCGGTTCCGCGTCGCGTGCGGCCGGAGCCTAACCCCCTTCCGCCACGGCTTCGGCCGCTGCGGCGACGGCGAGCAGATCGGCCTCCCGGCCGTGCCGGGCGACCAGTTGCAGCCCGACGGGCTCCCCCGCCGGAGTGCGGCCGGCCGGGAGGCTGATGGCCGGGTGGCCGCTGATGTTGAACGCCCAGGTCAGCGCCACGCTCAGGCTGTCGCCGGGTCCGTCGTGGCCATGGGGGGCGTGGGGGGTGGTCGGGGTCGCCAGGAGGTCCGCCCCGGCGAAGACCTCGTCGAGGGCGGCGTCGAGCTCGGCCTTGGTACGTGCGGCTGCGGCGCGTTCCGGGGCACCGGCGGCTGCGGTGTCCGGCCCGTGCCGCAAGGTCTGCCAGCACCCGGCGGGATCGGGAAGGCGTACCGGCACCTCGACGGCCCGGACCGCCCGGCCCCCGCCCCGGGACAGGGCGTCGAGGCAGGCGCGCGCCGTGGCCGCCACGGCCGGATCGGTCGCCGCGAACCCGAGCGTCGAGGACCAGGCCGTCCGCAGCGGCCGTGCCGGTGCGGAGGGCGGCGGCCCGCAGGCCGCGGTCCCGGTGAGGGCGGCCAGGTACGCGGCGGCGTCCTGGGCGTGGCGTGCCAAGGGCCCGGCGATGTTCAGGCCCGCCCGGTCCCGTGCGGGGACCAGGCCGTTGGTCGGCTTGAGCCCGATGACCCCGCACCAGGCAGCGGGAATGCGTACGGAGCCGGCCCCGTCGCTCCCGGTGGCCAGCGGCACCATCCCCGCGGCCACGGCGACGGCCGAACCCGCGCTCGACCCTCCCGGACTCCACTGCCCGCCGAGGGGGTTGAGGGTCACGCCGCGGGGGGTGGTACCCCAGGTCTGCCAGCGGGTCCCCCGGCCGGGGGTGGACGTGGCGCCCACGGGTACGCAGCCCGCCGCCATCAGCCGTGTGGTCTGGAGCGACTCAAGCCCCTCGGTCCCCTTCACCGCCAAGGGCACCCCGGCCAGCGGGAGCCGGGCGCCCTCCTCCCGTATCCGACGGTCGATCAGCTCGGCCTGCTCGGCGGCCTGCTGTGACCACAGCGCGGTGAAGGCCCGTAGCCCGGCGTCGTCCCGGGCGATCCGCTCCAGAGCTGCCGCCGCCACTTCGCGCGCCGACAGCCGCCCCGCGTTGACGGCGGCGGCGATCTCACAGGCGGACAGGGCGGCGTGGTCGTCGGCAGCGCTGAGGGCGGGCGACGCAAACCGGTCCGGGGTACTCACAGCGACCTCCCGCCGTCGGCAGTGTTGGGCTCGGCCGGGAGAGCGGGAACGACGACGCCCGGCCGGAGAAGTCCATTCAACGCCAGCCGAGCCGAATGGCCGAATGGCCGAATGGCAACCGAGCCGGCCGCTGCCGGATCCGCGCATCGTGGTTCGGCCCGCATGGCTGCCCGTTCCGCCTGCGGTGCGGACTCCAGTCCGGCACGGGCAGCGGCTGTGCGGCGCGTCAACGCATGCACGGACCATGGAACCGGGGGCTCCGGTCAGGCCGTCCCGGCTGGTGTACCCAGTCGCCATGGTCGGTGCGCTCGTTCGGTGAGGTGGCCCCTCCGTCCCGGGATGCGCCTGTCCGCCTGCGGCTGGGAGTCAGTACGTATGTGCAGTCTGGAGATCCGTTCATCATGGCAACACCGCATCAGCCGGCCCCCAACGGCCACGGGCCCGTCCCGGGCAACCCCTACAGCGCGCCCGGAGAGCATGCGCATGCGCACGTCGCGACTCCGGGGAACCACGCCCCCGCACCCGGCGGTTACGTCGGCTCGCCTCCCATGGGTCAGCTGCCGCTCGTGTGCCGCGCCTGCGGCGGCCAGGCTGCGGCGAACCACAAGATCCGGGCTCATGTGGGCGTGCTCATCCTCATGAAGTTCGAGCATCTGGACGGACCGTTCTGCCGCACCTGCGGCATAGCCGTCGTCCGGCAGATGACCACCAGGGCGCTGTGCCTGGGCTGGTGGGGCCCGCTCTCCCTGGTCATCTTCAATCCGTTCACACTCCTGTGGAATCTGCTCGCCTACCTGAAGTACAGCAAGCTCCCCCCTTCGGCACCCGCCCCGGGACGTGCCCATCTCGACACGGGCCCGCCGGTGCTCCGGCGTCCCTTGGCCTACGTGGCGCTCATCCCGATGGTCTGGGCGATGTGTGTCGTCTTCCAGATCATCGTGCACTCCACATGAGCCGAGGCCGGGTGGCTCCCGGCACCCGGCACCCGGCACCCGGCACCCGGCACCCGGCACCGTCATCGCGACCGCCTGACCCGTTCGTTCAGCAGTCGTTGAGGAATTCGCCTTAGTCTGCAGACAGGGCGGCCGGGCCGGACCGGTACGACGAGAGGATCGGGAGAGGTGCGAGGGCGGGGCGGGATGGGATTCGAAAGCCGAGTGTGGCGGCTGGTGCGGCTGCAGCCGCATCAGCCCCCGGGCGAGCAGCAGGGCGAGCGGGACCGGGAGCCGGAGCTGCTGGGCGAGATCGAGATCGTGGAGACCGACTTTCCGTGGCTGCGCGGCCGCTTCACCGCGCAGCGCGCGTTCGCCGAATTCAGGCCCTGGTTCGACGAGGCCCTCGCAGCGCTGGAGGACGAGGACTTCGAGCGGTTCGACGAGGTGTACGAGTCGATGACCCGCACGCTCAGGCTCGTCTCCCCTGACGGGCCGGTCGCCGAGTTCCTGCTGCACATCCAGGGCGATGCGGCCTGGTTCCGGTGGAGCGACACTCCGTTCGAATCCTGAGCGGCAGGTCCGGTGCGCGGACGGTGCCGGCCGCCCTGCGGTCGGACCGCGGTAGCGACGACGCAACCGACCTGCGGACCTACGGGCGTACGTCCGTGGGTCCGATGCCTAGAGTGGCCTCGGCGGTCCATGTCGCCCACGCCCAACCGGCCTACCTACAGGAGTCACCCATGGCGCGCTCGCTCGACGGCCTCGTCTTCGTCCCCGTGGCCGACCAGGCGCCGGGCCAGGTCGGCCGGCAGACCCGGTTCGCGTACCACGAGCAGGACGGCCGGGTCTGGGCCGAGTACGCCGGCGGCGACGTGGCCAGGGGCTACCTGGTCGGGACGCGGGCGGGCGACAGCATCGACTTCCGCTACGTCCAGCTCCGCTCCGACGGCACCACCGCGTCCGGTCACTGCACCTCGCTCGTGACGGACCTCCCCGACGGCCGTCTGCGCCTGGTGGAGACGTGGACCTGGGAGTCCCAGGAGGGCAGCGGCACCAGCGTGGTGGAGCAGCTGCCGCTCGGCTGAGGCCCGGGAGACCCGCCCGGAAACCGGTCTCCGGCTCGTCGTCCCGCCCGGGATTCCCCTCGGCGTTCCGCCCGGGATCCCGCAGTCCAGAGCACCGTCCGCCCCACCCGTCCCCCCGGCCCCAACCCGGGCCGTACCGCACACCGCAGCGGCGCCGGAGGGACCCCCGCAAGCGATTTCCGAAGCCCGGTCCCTCCACCGACCGGTTCCGGCCAATCGCCCGCCCAGGGCTGCGGCCGGAGCCCGTCCCGAGCCGTCGAGGGACCGGCCGCGCCGCGCCCGCCAGGTCGGCCGGATCGCGCTGCTCCGCCCTCCGGCGTCCTGTGTACTCACTCCTCCGCTCCCCAGGCAGCACCCCGCCCCTCCCCCGCACCGCGGGTCGGGGGCTACCTCGCCATGCCGCCGCCCGCGGGAGCAACCGACTTCCCTCATCGACGAGTTGGCCGAGTTGGAGGAGGAACCCATGTCCCGGAAACAACCCGTCCAGGGCCAGGCACTGCAGCAGGATCAAGCCCAGGACCAGGACCAGGACCAGGCCCAGACACAGCAGCAGCCGCACGCGGCGCGCGCTCACGCCCAGGACCCGGAGCCCGCCGCAGCCGGGCTCCCGGCGCCCGCGCTCCCCTCACCCCCGGAGTTCACGTACACCTGGGGCCAGCACAACAAGACCATGGAGCAGCTCTCGCTCACGCAGATGGCCCGCCGCGTCCCGGCCGCGCTCGCGCAGACGGCACGGCTGGCCTGGGCGGTCAACCGGACGGCGTTCACCTGGCTCGTCTGCGCCCAGGTCCTCGGCGGGATCTGTACCGCCGCCGCGCTCGCGGCCGTGTCCCGGGCCATGGGCCCCCTCCTCGCCGGCGGTACCGTGGAGCAGCGCATCGGTGGTGCCGGCTGGCCGCTGGCCGCCGCGGCCGCCATGACCGCCCTGGGCGCGCTGGCCTCCATCACGGCCGGGAGCGCCGCCCGGCGTCTGAACCCCGGCATGTCCACGATCGCCGACCTCGCCATGGTCGACGCCCACATGGACGTCGAGCTGTCCGCTTACGACGCCCCCGACTTCACCGAGCGTTCCGAGGCCGCCGAGACCGGTTCGGCCCGTTCGGGGATGCTGCTGCAGGATGCGCTCGGCTTCACCAGCGGTCTGATCGACATGGTGGCCGTCGCCTCCGTCCTGTCCGTCGTCCACCCCGTGCTGCTGCCGCTGCTCCTGCTGTCCGTCGTCCCGCGCGGGCTGGGCTCGGTCCTCGCCGCCCGCCTCGACTACCGCCTCCACAACGAGACGATCGCCTCCCGCAACATCCGGCACATGATGCGCTGGCACCTCACCACCCCCAAGCTCGCGGACGAGCTGCGCGGCAACAGCATGCGCCCGTACGCCCACCACTGGTACGCCGCCGTCTGCTCCCGCATCGACTCCAAGATGGTCGGCTCCGCGCCCCGCTACCTCGCCGTCTACCTCACCGCCGCCGTCGTCTCGGGCCTGTTCACCGTTCTGACCTGGGCGAGCCTCGGCGCCCTCGTGGTCGGCGGGTTCATGGCCATGGGCGCGGCCGGCACCGCCATCGTCGCCATGCGCACCTCCACGGCCGCCCTGTCCCAGCTCGTCGTCTACGGGGCCGCGATGTTCCAGCACGCCCTCTACCTCGGGGACTACACCGCGTTCATCCGGGAGGCCGCCGAGCAGTCCGGGCCGCGGGGCCCGCAGGAGCTCGGCCCCCCGGAGAAGATCCGCCTGGAGGCGGCCACGTACACCTACCCGGGCAAGGACACCCCCGCTCTCGGCCCGGTCGACCTCACCCTCAACCGCGGCGAGGTCATCGCCCTGGTCGGTGAGAACGGCGCCGGCAAGTCCACCTTCATCCGCCTCCTCACCAGCCTCACCGCTCCCACCACCGGCACCGTCTCCTGGGACGGCGTACCGACCGCGGACGCCGACCAGCGCTCGGCCTGGCGGCACGTCGGGCTCGTCACCCAGTCGTACGGGTACTGGCCCTTCACGGCCCGCGAGAACATCACCCTCGGCCAGCCCGACCCGCGCGGCGAGGAAGCCGTCTGGGACGCGCTCGCCGCCGTCGGCATGAAGGAGACGGTGGCGGCGTATCCGAACGGCCTCGACACCCTCCTCGCCCGCTCCCTCTGGGGCGGCCACGAGCCCTCCGGCGGCCAGTGGCAGCGCATCGCGTGCGCCCGCGCCTTCCACCGGAAGCCCGGCCTGCTGGTCATGGACGAGCCGACGTCGGCCATGGACCCGCGCGGGGAGCACATGGTCTTCTCGGGGCTGCGGGAGACGAAGGACGACCGGATCACGGTGGTCGTCACCCACCGCATGGAGAACTGCCGCCTCGCCGACCGCATCGTCGTCCTCGACTCCGGACGCATCACCGAGCAGGGCACGTACGAGGAACTCGTCCGCCTGGACGGCTCCTTCGCCGAACTGGTCCGCCTCTCCCAGGACCGGTAGCCACCGGGCCCCGCCGCGCCGACAGTACGCAGCCCTGCCGGCGCGGTGGGGCACGGCAGGCAGAAGCGGGCAGGCAGGCAGAAGCATGCAGGCAGGCAGGCAGGCAGAACTCAGGGGCGCGGCAGAGCGGCACCGGGCGGGGGCATGTCGAAGCCGTAGCGGATCATGGACAGTGCGCCCGGCGGGTGCGCACTCCGGGCAAGGCCACCGACGGGCCACCGGACCGGCCGGGCTCGACCACCACCCACCGCAGGAGCACGCCATGACCACCGCATCCGCGGACCGCGCCAGGGCCACGGCATCCGCCGCTGCCGTCATCACGGACGAACTGGGCAGGGTGCTCATCGTCAACCCGGTCCACGAGGAACGGTGGAACCTGCCGGGCGGCCACCTGGAGGAGGGCGAACTCCCCACGGCGGCCGCCCGCCGCGAGGTCCGCGAGGAACTCGGCCTCGACCTGGAGATCGGGGACCTGCTGGTCGCTGCATGGGTCACGAGGACGGAAGGCTCCCACGTGTTCCACGTCTTCGACGGGCCCCGGCTGACCGCGGAGCAGCAGCGGGCCATCACCCTCCAGGATTCGGAGATCGGCGAGATCCGCTTCTGCCTGCCGGAGGACATCTCGCCCGACATGGTCCCGCCGTTCGCGCTGGCCGTATGGCGCCGCGCCCTGCTGGCACGCGAGGAGCGACGGCCCGCCTACCTCGAACTGGCCCTGTAGCCACCGAGTCGGCCACTGCCCGGCACGCCGCCCGCGTCACCGCGCCACCGCGCTGCCACCCGGCCGAGCGACAACCGTGTACGAGTGGCCCACCGCGGAGCAGCCCCGGGCGCCCACCGCACAAAATCCGATGCTGCCCGCCTGCGATGCGTGCCATTCCACCCGGCATGGGAGATGTCGCCATGGGCGATCTTGTGACAGAGCGGCTCGTGCTGCATCGACTGACCGTCGGCGAGGCGGAGGCGCTGGCGGCCGGGATACGGGCCGGAGGCGCTCTCCGGGCAGCCGAGTACCCGATGGACGGGGACGTGGCTGCGGCGAGGCGTTTCCTGCGCTCTTGCGCGGAGGGGCGTGGTCACCGGCATCCCGGCGCCTACGAGATCCGGCGCCGTGACGACGGGTGTGCGATCGGGGGGTTGGACTTCCACGGCCCTGCCGACGAGGACGGCAGCGTCACGATCGGCTACGGTCTGGTGCCGTCGGCCCGCGGCCGGGGATACGCCTCCGAGGCCCTGCGGGCACTCCTGGCGTTCGCGCGTGAGGTCGGCATCACGTGCGTGAAGGGCGACGCCGACCACGCCAACGCCGCGTCTCAGCACGTGATGACCGCGGCCGGCATGCGCCTGGTCGCAGAGGACGAACGGGTTCGGTACTACGAGAAGGCCTGGCCCGACGCGCCGCAGCGCTGAGCCGAGCGTTCCGCCACGGGGTGCAGCAGCGGAAGCCGAAGGCCCCAGGACGCCTCGTGGTCCTGACCCGCCCGGTCAGCGGCGCGCGTTCGCGGGATTCGGTTGGTCGATGCCTCTTACCGTCGCGGGCCGGGACGTCGGTCCCGCATGAGTTCCTGAGGTACTGCGGCGCGGGGTAGGGAGCGGTGCGGCGCGGGTCGGATCCGGAGGGCGGGCGCCGGGCGTTGTGCGGTGGCGAGGGCCCGGTGTGCGGCGGCGTCGAGCAGGGCACGTGGGACAGGGGTTCCTGTGCCGTGGGCCGCGTTCAGCAGCTGTCCTGCGCATTTCTGCTCTGCGGCCATGACCGCGGAGTACGCGCGGGTGAGGGCTCCCGGCCGCTCGGCCGCCCATGGGGCGGTGTACGCCATCTGCCAGCCGGTGGAAGGCAGTCGGTACAGGGAGGCTGCGAGCGGGCCGGGGCCACCGGTGTCCGTGAGGATCTCGGTTGCCGGGCGCGTGGGCCCGGGGGCGGCTGCGGGGGTCCATTGCGCGCCGTAGAGCAGCTGGCCCAGCCGCGTTGCCGTCGTCCCTGAGATCACGGTGGCGGGGTGGGGGTG
>NZ_JACBGN010000174.1 GCF_013401435.1 Streptomyces sp. BR123 | reverse complement strand
GGCGGGGACAATGGGGTGGTGGCAGGCAAGGGCAGAGGCAGCAGACAGCGCGGGCGCGGCATCTCCGAGGCGGTCGTCGGGCAGGTGGGCGGAGGGCTGGCGGAGCTGGCGCCCGACCACGAGCGGGCCGAGGCCTGGACCCTGCTGGTCGACGGGGCGCCGCAGTCCCACGTCGACCTCGGCGACCCGGGGCACCTGGCCTTCGCCTACCAGCGCCGGATCGGCCACCTCATCGACCTCGCGGCCCCCGCCCGGCAGCCCCTGAACGTGGTGCACCTCGGCGGCGGCGCCTTCACCCTCGCCCGCTACACGGCTGCCGCCCGCCCCCGCTCCACCCAGCAGGTCGTGGAGATCGACGCCGCGCTCGTCGCCTTCGTTCGGGAGCACCTGCCGCTGGACCCGCAGGCCCGGATCCGGGTCCGGACGCTGGACGCGCGGGCCGGGCTGGCGAAGGTCCCGGACGGCTGGGCGGACCTGGTGATCGCGGACGTGTTCGGCGGCGCCCGCACCCCGGCCCACCTGACCAGCACCGAGTTCCTGGACGACGTACGCCGTGCCCTGGCGCCCGGCGGCTGGTACGTGGCCAACCTCGCCGACGGGCCGCCGCTCACGCACCTGCGCGGCCAGATCGCCACCGCCGCGGCCCGCTTCACGCACCTGGCGATGGCCGCGGACCCGGTGGTGTGGCGGGGGAAGCGGTTCGGCAACGCGGTCCTGGCCGCCGCCGACCGGGAGCTGCCGGTGGCCGAGTTCACCCGCCGCGTCGCGAGCGACCCGCACCCGGGCCGGGTCGAACACGGCCGCGCCCTGACCGACTTCGCCGGCGGCGCCGCCCCGGTGGTCGACGCCGCGGCGACCGCCTCCCCCCAGCCGCCGCCGTCCGTGTTCCACTGAGGCGCATGCGGCGGGGGCCGGCGCGGTCAGCCCTCGTACGTCTCCACCAGCGGCGGGTGGCCGTTCCAGGTGCAGAAGACCGACATCTCGCGGTCGCCCTTGGTGAAGGTCACCCGGATCCAGAACGGCTGCTTCCACACCTGCATCTGCCAGCCGGCGTCCGGCGTCGCCGAGACCAGGTCGGCCGAGAACGCACCGAGGTCGAACACCACCCGGCCGCCGTTGACCGTGTACGCCTTCACCGTGCCGCCCGCACCGCCGGCACCCTGCTCGCCGGCCGGGCGCGCGCCCTGGGACGCCTTCGGCGACGGTTTCGCGGAGGAGGCCTCCGCGGACGGCGCCGCCGAGGCCGACGGGGACGGCGAAGGGGAGGCGGAATCGGACGGGGACACGGACGGGGACGGGGAACCGCCGGCGCCCGTGCCGTGCGTCGACGAGGGCGGCTGCTTCGTGGCCAACGGCACCGCCAGCGGCGGATCGTAGGCCGTCCCGGACATCACCGTGTGCACGCCCCACCACGACAGCGTCACCGCCGCCCCGGTCGCCAGCGTCCAGGCGCATGCATGTACAAGTCCTCGGTGCATCAGCTCACATACTGCACCACCGGACCCGAACACCGACCGACACCCCGCTGGGTCGCCCGAATGGACTACGGTGCGGCTCATGGCAAGTGTGCTCGTGGTCGAGGACGACCAGTTCGTACGTTCCGCCCTCATCCGGCACCTGACCGACGCCGCGCACACCGTGCGCAGCGTCGGCACGGCCCTGGAGGCCCTGCGCGAGGTCGCCCACCACCGCTTCGACGTGGTCATCCTCGACCTGGGCCTGCCCGACCTGGACGGGTCGGAGGCGCTCAAGATGCTGCGCGGCATCACCGACGTACCGGTGATCATCGCCACGGCGCGCGACGACGAGGCCGAGATCGTCCGGCTGCTCAACGACGGTGCCGACGACTACCTGACGAAACCGTTCTCCGTGGAGCACCTCTCCGCCCGGATGGCCGCCGTACTGCGCCGTGCCCGGTCCGCCGCCGGCGCGGAGGCGCCCTCGCGGGTCCTGCGGGTCGGCGGCCTGGCCATCGACCCGCTGCGGCGGCAGGCCGAACTGGACGGTGCCGCCCTGGACCTGACGCGGCGGGAGTTCGACCTGCTGGCCTTCTTGGCCGGGCGGCCCGGCGTGGTGGTGTCCCGGCGCGAGCTGCTCGCCGAGGTGTGGCAGCAGTCGTACGGCGACGACCAGACGATAGACGTGCACCTGTCCTGGCTGCGCCGCAAGCTCGGGGAGACCGCCGCCAACCCCCGCTACCTGCACACCCTGCGCGGGGTCGGGGTCAAGCTGGAGCCGCCCCGGTGAGATGGGCCCTGGTCAAGGTGTGCCTGGCGGTCACCGCCATGGTGGTGGTGGCCTTCGCCGTGCCGCTCGGGCTGGTCGTCCAGGAGATGGCCAGCGACCGGGCGTTCTCCAACGCCGAGCGGCAGGCGGCCACCATCGGCCCGACCCTGTCCATCACCACCGACCCCGGGCAGCTGCGCCGGGCCGTGGAGTCCACTGAGATGGGCGCAGCCCAGCGGATGGCCGTCCACGTGCCCGCGGTCGGCGGCGGCGCGGCAGTGGAGATCGGCACCGGCCGGGCCGGCGCGCACGCCGTGGACGAGACCCGGCGGCTCGGGCGGGCGATGACGGTGCCGCTGGCGCGCGGCGGTTCGGCACTGCTCCAGCCCACCGCGCTCGGCTCCGGGGACATCGCGGTGGTGGAGATCCTCGTGCCCGAGCGGGAGGTCAGCAACGGTGTCGCCACCGCCTGGCTGGTCCTCGCAGGCGTCGGCCTGGCGCTCGTCGTCGGCTCGGTCGCGGTCGCCGACCGGCTCGGCGCCCGGCTGGTGCGCCCGGCCGAGCGGCTCGCGGACGCCGCGCACCAGCTGGGCGAGGGACGGCTGGGGGCGCGCGTGCCGGAGGACGGGCCGAAGGAACTCCGGTCGGCCGCCGTGGCGTTCAACTCCATGGCGGACCAGGTGGTGGAACTCCTCGCCAACGAGCGGGAGCTGGCCGCCGACCTGTCGCACCGGCTGCGGACGCCGCTGACGGTGCTCCGGCTCAACACGGCCTCGCTCGGGGACGGTCCGGCCGCCGAGCAGACCCGGGCCGCGGTCGAGCAGCTGGAACGGGAGGTCGACACGATCATCCGCACCGCCCGCGAGCAGCGCGCGGCCGGCACGGCCGGGGTCGCAGCCGCGGCGGGCTGCGACGCCTCCGAGGTCATCCGGGACCGGATGGCGTTCTGGTCGGCGCTCGCGGAGGACCAGGGCCGTGAGGTGCGGCTCGCCGGCGTGGACCGGACCGTACGGATCCCGGTCGCCCGGCCGGAACTCGCGGCCGCCCTGGACGCCCTGCTCGGCAACGTCTTCCGGCACACCCCCGAGGGCACGGCCTTCGCCATCGACGTGCACGACGCGGGGGACGCCGTCATCGTGCTCGTGTCGGACAGCGGACCGGGGATCGACGACCCCGACGCGGCCCTGCGCCGGGGCAACGACGGCGGCCGGGACGGCTCGACGGGCCTCGGACTGGACATCGTGCGCCGGGTCGCCGAGGGGACCGGCGGCGACGTGCGGATCGGCCGCTCGGTGCTCGGCGGCACCGAGGTCAGGCTGTGGATCGCCCTGGACGACCGGGCCCGCGGCGGCGGGGCGCGCGGCGGGCGGGAGCGGCGCGGGCGGCGCAAGCGGCGCGGCGGCTGACGGGCAACCGACGTAACCGGCGGGCGGCCGGGGCGCGCCTGACGGGGTGCACGCGCCGTTCGTCGGTACGGTCCGCGGCATGGACACCCTCATCTTCGGCGGCCTCCTCGCCACGCTGATCACCCTGTGCCGGGACGCGTCGCGGACGGCTGTGCTCGGAGCCTGGTGGCTCACGCTGACCGCGGTGGTCCTGCTCATGGCGCACCACCTGCCCGGCGGCCCCGTCCTCGGCCCGATCCACTGACCGCGCCATGGCCACGATGGAGAGCATCCTCCCCCAGACCCCACCCGAGGGCGGTCTGCTGGGACGGGCGCAGTACTGGTTCGCGTGCCTCTTCGCCCTCGGCTGGACGGGTGTCTGCGGCGCCGGCCTCTTCGTCCAGCTCGCGCTGGGGGAGCAGCCCTGCCCGCTCTGCGTCGTGCAGCGGATGCTCATGCTGCTGGCGGCGACGGGGGCGGCGTACATCGTCCGTACGGCGCTCACGCACGGGGTGGTGACGGGCCGCGACTACATGACGGGCTGGGGGCTGGCGCTGGTCGCGGTCGCCGTCGGCTCGTTCGCCTCCTGGCGGCAGGCGGTGCCGCGCGTCCTGCCGGGCGGCAGGGGCCACGGCGGCGAGGTGCTCGGCCTGCACCTCGGCGTGTGGGCGTGGGTCCTCTTCCAGGCCTCGGCCGTCGCGGTCGGCATCGTCCTGGCCTGCGCCCACGCGACCGCGGGCCGCGCCGTTCCGACGGCCGGGCCGGGGCCGCACCGGGCGGCGGGGCTGCTCGCGCTGTGGCTCCTCGGGCTGGTGGCCGCCGTGAGCGTGGTGGCCGTGTTCCTGCAGGAGGGGCTCCACTGGGTCCTGCCGGACGACCCGCGGCGTTACGAGTTCTTCCACGACCTGCGGATCCTGGGCGGGTAGCCGGCGGGTGCGCGCGGAGCGGGGCACGGACCAGGGCGCGGACCGGGGCGGGGATCCGATCGGGGACCCGGCGGTACGGATCGGCGCGCGGACACGGCAGAGCAGGAACCATCGGAAGGATCGGAACGCCCATGCGCTACGCAGTCCTCGGCACCGGGGCGGTCGGCCGCGTGATCGCCGCCCGTCTGAACTCCCTCGGCCACGAGGTCGTCATCGGCACCCGCGATCCCGAGGCCACCGCCGGCCGCGACGAGTTCGTCGCGTGGCAGGCGGGCGGGCACGGCGCGGCGGACGTCGGGCTGGCCGGCTTCGCCGAGGCCGCCCGGCTCGGCGAAACCCTCGTCAACGCCACGGCCGGGCAGGCCAGCGTGGCGATCCTCGCGGAGGCCGGCGCCGCGCACCTGGACGGCAGGATCCTGATCGACATCGCGAACCCGCTGGACTTCTCCCGGGGGTTCCCGCCGACCCTGAACCCGGTGAACGACGACAGCCTGGGCGAACGGATCCAGCGGACCTTCCCGGGGCTGCGGGTGGTCAAGACGCTGAACACCATGAACTGCCGGATCATGGTGGATCCCGCGCGGGTGCCGGGGGAGCACACGGTGTTCCTGTCGGGGGAGGACCCCGAGGCCAAGGCGGAGGTACGGGCGCTGCTGCACTCGTTCGGCTGGCCGGACGCGAGCGTGCTGGACCTCGGCGGCATCGAGACGGCCCGCGGGGCCGAGATGCTGCTCCCGGTCTGGCTCCGGCTGATGGGGGCCCTCGGGCACACCGACTTCAACTTCCACATCCAGGGCGCCCGCAGGGGCGGCACGCGCCTGGTCCCCGGCGCCGACGCCTGACCCGCGGGCGCCGGGCCCTGACCCGGCGGCGGGCGCCGGGCCCTGACCCGGCGGCGGGCGCCGGGCCGGGCGCGGGGGCCTGACACCCGGTCGGGCGTGCAGAGGTTGCCGGGCCCGGGGACCCCGCCGAGGGTGGCCCTGACGGAGGGAGTCAGCCATGAGAGTCATGCTCCGGGCCCACATCGACACGGCCGCCGGAAACGAGGGGATCAAGAGCGGAGCCCTGCCCTTGGTGATCCAGAAGTTCATGGAGAAGGTGAAGCCGGAAGCCGCCTATTTCGGCCTCCACGAGGGCGTACGGTCCTGCTGGATCGTCTTCGACCTCCAGGACAGCTCGCTGGTCCCGGCGCTGCTGGAGGACATGTTCCTGCAGCTCGGTGCGGAGATGGAGATCGGTCCGGTGATGAACCGGGAGGAGCTGGCGAAGGGCTTGGCGGCGATGTCCTCCTCGCCGGCCTGAGCCGAGCGCCGGAGGCGCCGGCGGTGCCCTTCGCCCGCTCCGCGGTCAGCCGCCGGACTGGAGCCGCTCGGCCTGGGCCCGGCCGACTTCGGCGGCGCGGTGCAGGTAGTCGGCGATGACGGCGAGCTCGGCGTCGGAGTAGCGGTCCAGGACGGCGCCGAAGGCCCGTCCGGGGGTGTCCCAGGCCTCGCCGATCCGTGTGCGGGCGCCGGGGGCGAGGGCGACGAGGGAGCGGCGGCGGTCGTTGGGGTCGGCGAGCCGCTCCACGATGCCGGCCTTGACCAGGCGGTCGACGAGGCGGGTGGCGGAGCCCGAGGTCAGGCCGGTGAGGCGGGCGACGTCGCCGGTGCTGACGGGGCCGGGCTCCAGGTCGAGGAGCGCGATGCACTGCATGTCGGTGGGGTGCAGGCCGACGTGGTCGGCGAGGGCCTGGGTGAAGAGCGAGTATCCGGCGTAGTGGCGCTGGCTCTCCGTCACGACGTGCGCGAGCAGCTCGGCGCGGCTCCACTGCTCACCCGAACGGGGGGAATCGGTTGACATCGGGTTCTCCATGCCTGAAATTTGATTGCGTGACGCAGAGAATGTTCAGTGCACAATCTGCATCGCGTAGTAATCCTATCGTGCGCAGTTCCCTACAGGCATGCGCATCCCGACACGCAAAACAGGAAGCAGGGTTTCACCATGTCGATCCTCGTGACCGGTGCCCGAGGTGCCGTCGCCCGCCGCCTCGTCTCCCTCTTGAGCGCCCGCGGTGTCGAGCACCGCCTCGGATCCCGGGAGCCGGACATCCCGGGCACCGTCCTCTGCGACCTGTCCGATCCGGCGACCTTTCCCGAAGCGCTCGCCGGAGCCCGGTCCGTCTTCCTCTACGCCGAGGCCTCCGGCATCGACGCCTTCGTCAAGGAGGCGACCGCCGCGGGCGTCGAGCACGTCGTGCTGCTGTCCTCCTCCGCGGTGCTCGACCCGGCCGCCGGCAACCAGCTGGCCACGGCTCACCGCGCCGTGGAGGAAGTGCTGCTGGCCTCGCCGCTGCGGACCACCCTGCTGCGCCCCGGGGCCTTCGCGTCCAACGCCCTCGGCTGGGCGGGACTGCTGCGGGCCGGCCTGCCGGTCCGCCTGCCGTACCCGGGGGCGCACACCGACCCGGTCCACGAGGCCGACCTCGCAGAGGCCGCCTACGCCGTGCTGACCGACCCCGCCCTCGCCGGGCGCGCCTACACCCTCACCGGCCCGCAGTCGCTCACGTTCGCGGACCAACTGTCCATACTCGGCCGCGCCCTCCGGCGCCCCTTGTCCTACGAGACGGTCACCGCCGAGCAGTGGAAGGCCGAGGCCGTAGCCCACATACCGGGGCCCTTCGCCGACGCGCTCCTCGACTGCTGGGCCGCGGGTGACGGTGTTCCCGCCGCCCTCACCGACGAGGTGTCCCGGCTCACCGGTCGCCCGGCCCGGTCCTTCGCGACCTGGGCCGAGGAGCACGCGGACGACTTCCGTGACCGGGGCTGACCGGCCGGCGGAACGCAGAAGGCCCCGGCCCGCTCGCGCGGACCGGGGCCTCCGGTGAAGGGTGAGTGACGGGACTCGAACCCGCGGCCACCTGGACCACAACCAGGTGCTCTACCAACTGAGCTACACCCACCATGTCCGGTCGGAAACCGACCGGCCGAAGAAAAGGGTACAGGGTCCGGAAGGGTGCTCGCTCCCCCCATTCCGCCGCCCTCTCCTCCGGAGGGTTCCGGCGGGTGCTACTCGGCGGGCAGGACGTGCTTCGCGGCGATGGTCCGCGCCGTGTCCGAGTCCGGGCCGGGCTGCGGTACGAAGACCGCCTCCCGGTAGTAGCGCAGCTCGGCGATGGACTCCTTGATGTCCGCGAGCGCCCGGTGGTTGCCGTTCTTCGGCGGGCTGTTGAAGTAGGCCCGCGGGTACCAGCGGCGCGCCAGCTCCTTGACCGAGGAGACGTCCACGATCCGGTAGTGCAGGTGGCTCTCCAGCGCGGGCATGTCCCGCAGCAGGAAGCCGCGGTCGGTGGAGACCGAGTTGCCGCACAGCGGCGCCTTGCGGGGCTCCTTCACGTGCTCGCGCACGTAGGCCAGGACCTGCGCCTCGGCGTCCGCGAGGGTGGTTCCACCGGCCAGCTCGTCGAGCAGGCCGGAGGCGGTGTGCATCGCGCGCACCACATCGGGCATGGTCTCCAGGGCCGCGTCCGGCGGGCGGATCACGATGTCCACGCCTTCGCCGAGCACGTTGAGCTCCGAGTCGGTGACCAGCGCGGCCACCTCGATAAGTGCGTCGTCCGTCAGCGAGAGGCCCGTCATCTCGCAGTCGATCCACACCATGCGATCGTTCATGCGTCCACCTTATGCGCTCGCTCAGCCGATCCGGCCGGGCCGGAAGTGCGCAAGGCCCCCGCACCGGTCGTGACCGGCACAGGGGCCCAGGGCCGGGCAGCGCCCGCTGCGGGCTACGCGTGCTCGCGCAGCACCCGCGACGGGGCGTACAGCTCCGTCACCGTCGGACCGGAGGCGGCCAGCGCCGCCGCCGCCCGGTGGGGCTGCGGGGTGCGCTGGTGCGGCAGGGGGCCGGCCGACATGTCCGACACCTGCGCCGTGTCGCCCTGGGGACGGCGGGCCCGGTAGGCGGAGCGGTAGGCCGCCGGGGAGGACCCCAGCTGCCGGCGGAAGTGCCCGCGCAGCGCCACCGGCGAGCGGAATCCGCAGCGCCCGGCGACCTCGTCGACCGAGTAGTCGGAGGTCTCCAGCAGCCGCTGGGCCTGGAGCACCCGCTGGGTGATCAGCCACTGCAGCGGTGCGCTGCCGGTCAGCGAGCGGAACCGCCGGTCGAAGGTGCGCCGGCTCATGTAGGCGCGGGCGGCGAGCGTCTCCACGTCGAACTGCTCGTGGAGGTGCTCCAGCGCCCAGGCGACGACCTCGGCCAGCGGGTCGGCGCCGATCTCCTCCGGCAGCGACCGGTCGAGGTAGCGCTCCTGGCCTCCGGTGCGCCGCGGCGGGACCACGAGCCGCCGGGCCAGTGCCCCTGCCGCCTCGCTGCCGTGGTCGGTGCGCACGATGTGGAGGCACAGGTCGATTCCGGCCGCGGTGCCCGCGGACGTGAGCACGTCGCCGTCGTCGACGAACAGCTCGCGCGGGTCGACGTGGACGGACGGATAGCGCTTGGCCAGCGTCGGCGCGTACATCCAGTGCGTCGTCGCGGGCCGGCCGTCCAGCAGGCCGGCGGCGGCGAGCACGAACGCTCCCGTGCACAGTCCGACGATCCGGGCCCCCTCCTCGTGTGCCAGACGCAGTGCGTCGAGCGCCTCGGGCGGCGGCGGTGACGTGATGGAACGCCAGGCCGGGACGACGACGGTGCCCGCGCGGGCGATCGCCTCCAGGCCGTACGGCGCGGTCAGCTCGAGTCCGCCGGTGGTCCGCAGCGGACCGTCCTCCCCGGCGCAGACGAGCAGTCGATAGCGTGGAACTCCCGCGTCCTGCCGGTCAATGCCGAACACGGAGAGTGGAATGGAGCTCTCGAAGATCGGCCCGCCGCTGAACAGCAGCACCGCAACGATCTCCCTGCGGCGACGCCCCGCAAGTTTCCTGCCGGCGTCCGTGACGACGGCGGTGGAATCCTGGCTCATGGCTAAGCCCCCCTTGGGTGTCGCGACTCCCTGGTCTGGTCGCACCTGCACGTTTCCCCTCGGCCTTGCACGTGGATCCCCCGCCGTAGAACATGATCGAATCTACTGCGTCCCGTGGTGTCGGCGTGACAAGTTCAGCACGCAGCGCTATGTCGACTTGGCAACTTGGCGAAAAGCATTCGATCAGTAAGCGTTCCACTCCGCTACCGAAGCGGGAAGATCGCACTCCGGCCGTGGCCAGTACCCATCGGGTCTTCCGGCCCCCCGGACGCCGTCGTTGCCGGTGGTGGGAAGTGCAGAGGGGCATTCCGGCAAGACCGGCACGGTGTCTCGAAGTTGGCTGAAATCATGCGGGTATGGGTGTGTGAATCGGTCAGTCCCTCCGAGGGGCCCTGCCGGAGCCGTTGCAGCCGTGCCGCGCCCCGCTCCGGCCCCCGTGCCGCGCCCCGCTCCGACCCCCGCCACGGGTCCCGCTCCCGCCCCGCGAGTGCCGGCGGCGCCGGTCCGTCACCGGCAGCCCGTCCTCGGCCGGGATCCTCGCGGCGCCCCGGCTCCCCTTCTCGGACCAGCGCAGCATCACCCGGCACACCGCCGTGACGGCGGCCAGGCCCAGGGTCGCCACGGCGGCCCCGCCGAAGGTGCTGCCGTACACGACGAGGACCACCGGGACGAGCAGGCAGCTGAAGGCGGCCCAGCGCACCACGTCACCCGCGGGGTCCTCATGGGAGTGCCTGCCGCCCTGCACGAACGGGTGAACGGGGGCGGGGGTGACATGAGGGGTCGTGCCGGCGAACGGGGCGGGCTGCGTCGGCTGAGCGGGCTGGACGGGGTGAACCGGATGGCCGGGCACGGCGTACTCCCTGCGGGCTCTCCTGGGCGGTCGGACGCCTGTCCAACGGCGTGCGGCAGGGCTCGGTCACTGCGCGCGCGGGTGGCGCGCAAGGGCCGCTCGTCACTGCCTGTAGGGGACAGCGGGCATTGCCAAGGCGGCCTCGCTCCGGCATGCTCCCTGGGACACTCTCCAAGTGCGGCATGCCCTGTCCAGCGACAGGAGTGTCGCCGTACCCTGGTGGGTAAGGGCTTGGGAAGATGCTTCCCGGACAGAGGTCCGTCACCCTGAGTCGTCGTTTTCGCCCATTGTCGCCCCGTCGCCTTGTCCCTTCCCCCGAGGACCACTTCGCCGAGACATCCATGGCCGGTCACGAATCCCCCGAACCCGCTGATCGCAAGCGCAAGCCGCTCGCCGATCAGGTGCCGAGCGACCTGCGCGCAACGGAGCAGGCGCGTCCTTCCTGCGACCCGGCCTTCCGGCACGGCGTCGTCGTGGGGTTCGACGGCTCCACCTCCAGCGAGCGCGCCCTCGCGTACGCGATCGGGATGGCCCGCCGCTCCGGCTCCGGCCTGATCATCGTCCACGTGGCCAACCGCTTGCCCACCACCGTGTGGGCCGGCTGCGAGCCGCCGGTCTTCGTGGACGTCCCCGACCACCGCACCGAGGTCCTCGGGCTGGAACTGGCCTGCGCGGACTACCTGGCCGAGGTGCCGTGGAT
Organism: Streptomyces sp. BR123; assembly: GCF_013401435.1. Lineage (GTDB taxonomy): Bacteria > Actinomycetota > Actinomycetes > Streptomycetales > Streptomycetaceae > Streptomyces. The sequence continues at coordinate 4,284 of NZ_JACBGN010000174.1, read as the reverse complement.
CCTCGTTGAGCGCGGCGGGGACATCTGCCACGAGCTGGAGGAAGTCGGCCGTGAGTACTCGGCGGACGCCATCGTGGTCGGCTCCACGCACGGGTTCGTCGGCCGGATCTTCGGGTCGGTCGCGGGCCGGCTCGCCAAGCGCGCACAGCGACCGGTCGTTGTCATTCCGTAACCGCCGCTGTGTCGATTGTGCGGTTGTGCACCCCTGTAAAGGGTAGATAAATGCTGCTGGGACGCAGCACACAACTGCAGATCGAAGGGAGCCCGCCGTGGACAATGGTGTCTCTGCGGGAAGCACGGCCTCGACTTCGACCCTCGGGAACATCGCCCTGGGTCTCACCCTTCTCGCGTTCGGTATCGGCCACACCGGCATCATCGGCGGAGTGTCCGCGGCGGACGCCGTCTCGCTCGCGACCTACGTCGGCGGCTTCGGCCTCTTCGTCCTCGGACTCCTGGAGTTCCGTGGCGGAAACGGCTTCAACGGCACGGCGTTCGCGGGCCTCGGCGCCTTCTGGTTCACCTGGGCCGCGGGGGCCGACACCAAGGTTTCCGCCCACGCCGCGGGCCTGTTCCTGATCCTCTTCGCCCTCCTCGCGCTGACCCTCACCACGGGCGCCGCGAGCGGACTGTTCGGCCAGGGCGCGTACGCCCTGCTCACCCTGTCCCTGCTGCTCCTCGCGACCGGCACCCTCGCCGACAGCGGCGGGCTGGCCAAGGCAGCCGGCTGGGTGGCCGCCGTCTCCGGGCTGCTGACCTGGTACGGCGCGACGGCGGCACTGGCCCACTGGCCGACCGCCTTCGGCAAGGCCTCCCGCGGCAGCGCGGTCGCCGCGGGCTGAACCGGCCGCACGGCGGAATGCGGAACGGCCCCCGGTGTCCCGGGAGGCCGTTCTCGTGTGTGCCTGCGGCGGGGCGCCTACTCGACCGTGACGGACTTCGCCAGGTTGCGCGGCTTGTCGATGTCCCGGCCCAGGGCCAGCGCCGTGTGGTACGCCAGCAGCTGCAGCGGGATGCCCATCAGGATCGGGTCCAGCTCGTCCTCGTTCTTCGGGACGACGATGGTGTGGTCCGCCTTCTCCTGCTCGCGGTGCGCGACGGCCAGGATCCGGCCGCTGCGGGCCTTGATCTCCTCCAGCGCGGCGCGGTTCTTCTCCAGCAGGTCGTCGTCCGGGACGATCGCGATCGTCGGCATCGCCGGCTCGATCAGGGCGAGCGGGCCGTGCTTGAGCTCGGAGGCCGGGTAGGCCTCGGCGTGGATGTAGGAGATCTCCTTGAGCTTCAGGGAGGCCTCCAGGGCCACCGGGTAGCCCCGGACACGGCCGATGAACATCATCGACTTGGCGTCCGCGTACTCGGCGGCGAGCTTCTTGATGTCCTCCTCGCCCTTGAGGATCTCCTCGATCTGGGCGGGCAGGCGGCGCAGGCCCTCGATGATGCGCTTGCCGTCGGTGACGGACAGGTCGCGTATGCGGCCCAGGTGCACGGCGAGCAGCGCGAACGCCACGACCGTGTTGGTGAAGCACTTGGTGGAGACGACGCAGACCTCGGGGCCGGCGTGCACGTACACGCCGCCGTCGGCTTCGCGGGCGATCGCGGAGCCCACCACGTTGACGACGCCGAGGACGCGGGCGCCCTTGCGCTTGAGTTCCTGCACCGCGGCGAGGACGTCGTAGGTCTCACCGGACTGGGAGACGGCGATGTAGAGGGTGTCGGGGTCCACGACCGGGTTGCGGTAGCGGAACTCGGAGGCCGGCTCGGCGTCCGCGGGGATGCGGGCCATGCTCTCGATGAGGCTCGCGCCGATGAGGCCCGCGTGGTACGAGGTGCCGCAGCCCAGGATCTTGACCCGGCGGATGCCGCGCGCCTCGCGCGGGTCCAGGTTCAGGCCGCCCAGGTGCACGGTGGAGAAGCGGTCGTCGATCCGGCCGCGCAGCACGCGGTCGACCGCGTCGGGCTGCTCGGAGATCTCCTTGTGCATGTAGGTGTCGTGGCCGCCCATGTCGTACGAGGCGGCCTCCCACTCCACGGTCTCCGGGGTGGCGGTGGTGGAGGTGCCACTGGTGGTGTAGGTGCGGAAGTCGTCGGCCTTGATGGTGGCCATCTCGCCGTCGTTCAGGGTGACGACCTGGCGGGTGTGCGCGATCAGGGCGGCGACGTCGGAGGCGACGAGCATCTCCTTCTCGCCGATGCCGAGGATCACCGGCGAGCCGTTGCGGGCGACGACGATGCGGTCGGCGAAGTCGGCGTGCATGACGGCGATGCCGTAGGTGCCCTCGATGACCTTGACGGCCTCGCGGACCTTCTCCTCCAGGGTGTCGGCCTGGGAGCGGGAGATGAGGTGGACGATGACCTCGGTGTCTGTCTCCGAGACGAAGGTCACGCCCTCGGCCTCCAGCTTGGCGCGGAGCTCGGCGGCGTTGTCGACGATGCCGTTGTGGACGACCGCGACCTTCTCCTCGGCGTCCAGGTGCGGGTGGGAGTTGAGGTCGCTCGGGGCGCCGTGCGTGGCCCAGCGGGTGTGGGCGATACCGGTGGTGCCGGCGAAGCGCTTGGGGACGCGGGACTCCAGCTCGCGCACCCGGCCCTTGGCCTTGACGACCTTCAGCGCCGTGGACTTCGGGCTGTTGACGACGATGCCCGCGGAGTCGTACCCGCGGTACTCAAGCCGCTGCAGGCCTTCGAGCAGCAGCGGCGCCACGTCGCGCTTGCCGATGTATCCCACGATTCCGCACATGAAGTGTCCCCTCCTGAGGTTCGGGTGTTGCTTTGGCCGCTGCCGGAGCGGCCGGTGTGCCGTGACCGGTCCGTGCGGGCCGGTCAGCCGTAGACGATGCGGCGGAGCTGTCGCAGGGACAGCTCCGGCGGCGCCACGGCCCGGTGCGGCAGCTCGCCCGCGATCCGTTCGAAGATCTCGGCGTTGACGGCCCCGCGGGACTGCAGTTCGCGGTGGCGGCGCCGGACGAACTCCTCGGTCGTCTCGTCGAAGTACGCCAGCACGTCGAGCACCACCCGGGCCGCCTCACCGCGCTGCAGCGCGGTGCTGCGCACCAGGTGGTCGACAAGGTCGTCGTACGACGGGCGGCGGTCGAGCACTCGTAGATATTGACGTCCAGCGCCCCGTAAAAGCAAAGATCCTGCCCGAATGCGGGCAGGATCACGCCGGAGTGCACCTGTGGAATGCATCAATCCGCTATGTAACCGCTAGAAACGGCGCAAAACGGCCTGCTTGGCGGCGGCGAACTCGTCCGCCGTGAGGATCCCCGCGTGGTGCAGCTCACCCAGCTCCCGCAGCCGCCGAAGCAGCACGTCGTGGTCCTCCCCGCCCCCCGCCCCGGTCGGCACGGACGCCGCCGCCTCCGCCGCGGGCGCCGGAGCCAGCGACGGCGACTGCGCCGGCACCGGGACGGGCTCGGCCGGAGCCGCCGGATGCGGCATCCGCACCGCCACGGCCGCCGCGACCAGCGCCATCAGCGGGTCCTTCTTGAAGCCGAACAGCTCCACCGTGTACGGGTCGTACTTCGGCGCCGGAGCCGGCGCCGCCCCTGCCAGGCCGAACCGGATCCAGCCGTTGTCCAGGCCCTTCGACGGCGACCACTCCACCGACCGCAGGTCCGCGACCCGGAACTCGCGCGGCCCGCCCGAGCTCTTGGCCTCCTCCGTCGTCCAGTTCCAGTCCAGGCCCACCCGGTCCCCGTCGAAGGCCACCGTCCCGTCACCCGCCCCCACCGAGATCGGCACCGCCGGCCCCGGCAGCAGGTACGCGTCCACCGGCCCCGCCGGCACCTGCTCCAGCAGCAGCGCGTTGCGCACCTCATCCACGAAGTACTCGGCCACCCCGCTGCGGTCCGACTCCACCGTCAGCCGGTACGGGTCCGAGGCCTCCGGCAGCCGCCCGCCGGTCACCTGCAGCAGCGGGCACGCCCCGTCGCGCAGCCGCAGCCTCAGCCGGCCCGTCCTGCGCCCCGGCTCGTGGCTGATCCCCGCCAGGGCCTGCAGCGGCACGACCACCTCGCCGAGGGTCTGGCGCAGCAGGCCCACGCCCTTGTCGCGACCGGGCACGATGCGCACCGCGTCCCCGTCGAAGGTCCACGTGCCGTCCTTCTGGATGATTTCCGCCATCCGGCGATTCTCGCACCGTCCGCAGCAGGCGAGTTGGCCTATACCTGGGCCATGAGAGTCCTGCGACGCACGCTCGGCGCCCTCCTCGTCCTCGGCGCGCTCGTCTCCTGCGCCTCCGCCCGCGGCGACGAACCCCGACCCGGGGACGCCCACCCCGGAGAGGCC
>NZ_JACBGN010000173.1 GCF_013401435.1 Streptomyces sp. BR123 | reverse complement strand
AAGCCCCCGCCGCCGCCGAAGTCCCCTCCCCCGAAGCCGGAGGAGTCGAAGTCGGCGCCCGAGAAGTCCCCGCCCTCGAAGCCGCCGCCGAAGTCGGAGGCGTAGGCGTGGCCGGGCGACATCATCGAGCCCAGCACGGTGCCCACCAGCAGGCCGGGGAGCACGCCTCCGCCGAAGTAGCCGCCGGCCCACGGGCCGTACGCGGGGCCCGCGTCGTAGTAGGGGCGCGGCCCGTACTCGGTGTCCACCGTCCGGACCATCGGGTCCCGGCCCTCGCGCAGCCGGACGGCGTCCGCCGCGCACACGGGCACGCTGCGGGCGGCCCCGCCCGCGGGCGCCCAGTCGGCGTCCTCGGTGCTGGGCCCGTGCCGCGGGTCGAAGAAGCAGGGCGGACGCCGCTCGGGCAGCGCCCTGCCCCGGCGCCGCGCGTCCAGGGCGGCCAGGGCGAAGCGCCCGTCCTCCAGTGCCCGGGTGACTCCCGTCACCTCCTGCGGATGCTGCACCGCGGCCATGATGTCCTTGGCCTTCTCGTACGAGTCGAGGGCCTGGGAGTAGTACGCCCGCATGGCGTCGTCGGCGCCGGGCTCCGCGGGGTGGAAGTCCAGCCGGTCGAGTTCCTCGCCGAAGGCCGTGATGTCCTCGTCGACGACCTTCCGGAGCTTCTCCACGGCCTCGCGCTCCGCTTCCTCCTTCTTCCTGCGGCTGCGGCGGACCATCGCGTACGCACCGCCGCCGCCGATCAGGGCGACCGCGCCGAGGGTGACGAGCCCGCCGACCGGGACGCCGTCGCCGGTGCCGGCGCCGCCGCTCCAGGAGGCCGGGGCGGAGCCCCTGGCCTGGGGGAGGGCCTGGTCGACGAAGTTGTTCAGCTGCGTGCCCGCGTCCACCGGCCCGCCCGCCTTCACGGCGTCGGTGAGGTTGCGCACGGCGTGGGGAGGCATGACCGCGGGGTCGGCGCCGGCGTTGAACCCGTCGCCGAGCCGGATCGCGTACAGCCCGGTGATGCCCGTCTCGGTGCGGACCGTGCGCAGCACGTTCTCGGCCGGGAACTCCGCGGTGTTCGGCAGCACGGCGACGAAGACGGGCTTGTCGGCGTCCTTGATCTTCTTCGCCAGCGCGTCCGCCTCGCCCTTCGGCAGCTGCGCCGCGGCGCGCGGGTCGACGTAGACGGGGCCCTGCTTGAGGGCCTCCGCGACGGCTTCGGGCCCGGTCGCCGCCGAAGCCTGCGGGGCGGTCGCGAGGACGCCGGCAGACAGGGCCAGCAGGAGCCCGGGAAGTACGGATATCAGCCTGCCCTTCATACTCCCGACGCTACCGGAACCACCGGTTTTCCGTGTGAGTCGGACATAAGGAACGACTTCCCGACGGCGCGCGTACTGCGGCGCGGCCCTTCGGGCGGCCGGTCACTCGGCGGGCTCGACGCCCGCGCGCAGGAGGCCGTACGTGATGGCGTCCTCCAGGGCCTGCCAGGAGGCCGCGATCACGTTGGGGGCGACACCGACGGTGGACCACTCGCGGGTGCCGTCCGTGGTGGAGATGAGGACGCGGGTCGTGGACTCCGTGCCGTGGGTGCCCTCCAGAATGCGGACCTTGTAGTCGGTCAGCTCGAACTTGGCCAGCTGGGGGTAGAAGCGTTCGAGGGCCACCCGCAGGGCCCGGTCCAGTGCGTTGACCGGGCCGTTGCCCTCCGCCGTGGCGACGATCCGCTCGCCCTTGGCCCACAGCTTGACCGTGGCCTCGTTGGCGTGGGTGCCGTCCGGGCGGTCCTCGACGATGGCGCGCCAGGACTCCGTGCGGAAGTACTTGCGGGCGCGGCCCTCCGCCTCGGCGCGCAGCAGCAGCTCGAAGGAGGCGTCGGCGGCCTCGTACGTGTAGCCCGCCAGCTCCCGCTCCTTGACCCGCTCGACGACCCGGGCGATCAGGGCGCGGTCCCCGCCGAGGTCGACGCCGAGCTCCTTGCCCTTGAGCTCGATCGAGGCGCGGCCGGCCATGTCGGAGACCAGCATCCGCATGGTGTTGCCGACGAGTTCGGGGTCGATGTGCTGGTACAGGTCCGGGTCGACCTTGATGGCCGAGGCGTGCAGGCCCGCCTTGTGCGCGAAGGCGGAGACGCCGACGTAGGGCTGGTGCGTGGACGGGGTCAGGTTCACGACCTCGGCGATGGCGTGCGAGGTGCGGGTCATCTCGGCGAGCGCGCCCTCGGGCAGCACCCGGCGGCCGTATTTGATCTCCAGGGCGGCGACGACCGGGAAGAGGTTGGCGTTGCCGACGCGTTCGCCGTAGCCGTTCGCGGTGCACTGGACGTGCGTGGCGCCCGCATCGACGGCGGCGAGGGTGTTGGCGACCGCGCAGCCGGTGTCGTCCTGGGCGTGGATGCCGAGGCGGGCCCCGGTGTCGGCGAGCACGGTGGAGACGGTGGCGCCGATCTGCGCGGGCAGCATGCCGCCGTTGGTGTCGCAGAGGATGACCACGTCGGCGCCGGCCTCGTGGGCGGCGCGGACCACGGACTTGGCGTATTCGGGGTTGGCGCGGTAGCCGTCGAAGAAGTGCTCGCAGTCGACGAAGACGCGCCGCCCCTGGGCGACCAGGTGGGAGACGGTGTCGCGGACCATCTCCAGGTTCTCGTCGAGGGTGGTGCGCAGGGCGAGCTCGACGTGGCGGTCGTGGGACTTGGCGACCAGGGTGATCACCGGGGCGCCGGACTCCAGCAGGGCCCGCACCTGCGGGTCCTGGGCGGCCGAGCCGCCCGCCCGCCGGGTCGCGCCGAAGGCGACGAGCTGGGCGTGCTTGAAACGGATCTCGGCGCGGGCGCGGGCGAAGAACTCGGTGTCGCGGGGGTTGGCGCCCGGCCAGCCGCCCTCGATGAAGCCCACCCCGAACTCGTCCAGGTGCCGGGCGATCGTCAGCTTGTCCGCGACAGTGAGGTTGATGCCCTCGCGCTGGGCGCCGTCGCGCAGCGTGGTGTCGAAGACGTGGAAGGCATCGTCGGGTCCCCGGGCCGCGTCCGGCGCTGTCGCCTCTGTCGTCGTCATGCTGGTCTGACTCCTGTCGGATGAGTGGTTCCGGATGCCCGGGTTCCACTGCCCCCATCATCGCGCGCATCGCCTTCCCGGCAGGGTGCGAGCCGGTAAACGAAAAGACCCCTCGCGGGTGCGAGAGGTCTGCGCGCGGGTCTGGGGCACGGTGGCCGCCCCCGCGAAGGTCTTCCACGGTTCAGCGGCCACTGCGGACCGGCGCGCTGCTGCCGATAATCACGAGCTGAGCAAGCACGTTCGCAGTGTGTCACACCGGGCCCTCGGACGCCGGGGGCGTCTCACGATACGAGAGACTGATCCAGGAATTCCGAGACGTGGGCCAGGATGTCCTCCCGCCCGATCCCGGGCAGGCCGACGGCGACCTGGATGCTGAACCCGTCCAGCAGCGCCCGCAGCCGGGCCGCGAAGCGGTCGGGGTCCACCGGCCGGAACTCCCCGCGCGAGATGCCCTCGGCGAGCAGTGCCACCAGGTCGCGGTGCCAGGCGCCCTCGATGGCGGCCTGCCGGTCGCGTTCGCCGGGGCCGGCGTTCTGCGAGCGGTTCCAGACCTCCAGCCACAGCGTCCAGTGCGGGTCCCGGGCCTCGTCGGGCACGTACAGGTCCACGTACGCGTTCAGGCGCTCGCGCACCGGCCCGCGGCGGGCGAGCAGGGCCCGCCGCTCGGTGCCGAGCGCCGCCTCGCTCCACTCCAGGGTCTGCAGCAGCAGCTCGTCCTTGCTGCCGAAGTAGTAGAGGAGGTGGCCGCTGCTCATGCCGACCTCGCGGCCCAGGCCCGCCATGGTGAGGCCGTCCAGGCCGCGCGCGGCGATCGTGGCCATGGCGGCGGCGAGGACGTCCTCGCGCGGCGGTGCGTTCTTCCGTGCCGCACGTGCTCCGTCCGCCGCCATGGGCTGCTCCTCGTCGTTCCGCTGCCGGTCCGCCTCCGGTCAGACCTTCGGCTGTTGCTGGGTGATGCAGTGGACACCGCCGCCCCCGGCGAAAATCGTACGTGCGTCGACGAGGGTGACGGTGCGCTCCGGGAACAGGCCGCGGAAGATGTCGGCCGCCTCCTCGTCGCGCGGGTCGTCGAAGGCGCACAGCACCACGCCGCCGTTGCACAGGTAGTGGTTGATGTAGGAGTAGTCGACCCACTCCCCGTCCACCTCCAGCACGGTCGGCGCCGGGATCTCCACGACCTCCAGCCGACGGCCCCGGGCATCGGTGGCCGCGCGCAGGAGGGCGGCGATCGTCCTGCTGCGCTCGTGGTCCGGGTGGGCGGGGTCGGGCTGGGTGTGCACCATCACCACGCCCGGCCGGGCGAAGGCCGCCACGATGTCGACGTGGCCCTGCGTGCCGTAGGTGCCGTAGTCGCCGGCCAGGCCGTACGGCAGCCAGATCGCCTTGGTGGTGCCGAGGTGGGCGTGGATCTCGGCCTCGACCTGCTCGCGGGTCCAGCCGGGGTTGCGGCCCTCGCCGAGCTGCACGGTGTCGGTGAGCAGCACGGTGCCCTCGCCGTCGACGTGGACGGCGCCGCCCTCGTTGACGAGCGGGGTGCTGAAGGTGCGGGTGCCGGCGAGGTCCGAGACGTGCCGGGCGATCTTCGAGTCGTGTTCCCAGCGGGCCCATTCCTGGGCGCCCCAGCCGTTGAAGGTCCAGTCGACGGCCGCCAGCCCGCCGCTCCCGTCGGTGACGAAGGTGGGGCCGATGTCGCGCATCCAGGCGTCGTCGAGCTCGCGCTCGACCACCGTGAGAGCGTGGCCCTCGCCGGCGCCGGCGATCGCGCGGGCGCCCTCGGCGTCGCCCGGGGACACCACGAGGGTGACGGGCTCGTACGCGCGCACCGCGCGGGCGACGGCTCCCCAGGCCGCGCGGGCCTCGGCGAGCTCCCGCTCGTCGGTGAAGGTCGGGTTGGGGCTCGGCCAGGCCATCCAGGTGCGCTCGTGGGGCGTCCACTCGGCGGGCATCCGGAATCCGTCGGCGGCGGGCTTGGTCATGGCAGGGGGTGTCCTTGAGGGGCTGTGCCGGTCAGAGGCCGTGCTGGTCAGAAGAAGTAGAGGCGGTTGAGGCAGACCGAGTCGGCCGCCGGGGAGCGCAGCGGCTCGCCGTCGAGGGTGACGAGCCCGCTGCGCGCGTCCACGTCGACCGCGCCCACCCGGGAGTTGAGCAGGAGGTCCCCGGGGCCGATGCCGCGGGTGCCGCGCACGGCGACGCGCCGGCGGCGGGTGGGCATGGTGTCGGAGCCGAGGGTGGCCGCGGCCGCGGAGACGAAGGCCACCGAGATATCGGCGGCGGTGGCCCCGTACGAGCCGAACTGCGGTCCGAGGACCAGCGGTTCGCAGGTGTCGGTGGCGGCGTTGGGGTCGCCGGTGACCCCGTACGCGGGGAAGCCGGACTTGAGGACGAGCTGGGGCTTGGCGCCGAAGAACTGCGGGCGCCACAACACGATGTCGGCGAGCTTGCCGACCTCGATGGAGCCGATCTCGTGGGCGAGTCCGTGGGCGAGGGCCGGGTTGATGGTGAGCTTGGCGATGTAGCGCAGGACGCGGGCGTTGTCGTCGTTCTCACCGTCGCCGGCCAGCGGCCCGAGTTCGGCCTTCATCTTGGCGGCCATGGCGAAGGTGCGGCGGACGGTCTCGCCGGCCCGGCCCATGCCCTGGGCGTCGGAGGAGGTGATGCCGATCGCGCCCAGGTCGTGCAGGACGTCCTCGGCGCCCATGGTGCCGGCGCGGATGCGGTCGCGGGCCATGGCGGCGTCGCCGGGGAGGTCCGGCTTGAGGTCGTGGACGGAGACGATCATGCCGTAGTGCTCGGCGACCGCGTCCCGGCCGAAGGGGAGGGTGGGGTTGGTGGAGGAGCCGATGACGTTCGGCACGCCCGCCATCTTCAGCACGTTGGGAACGTGGCCTCCGCCGCAGCCCTCGATGTGGAAGGCGTGGATGGTGCGGCCGTCCAGGACGCGCAGGGTGTCCTCGACGGAGAGGCATTCGTTGAGGCCGTCCGAGTGTAGGGCGACCTGGACGTCGTGCTCCTCGGCGACGCGCAGTGCGGTGTCCAGGGCCCGGGTGTGGGCGCCCATGTCCTCGTGCACCTTGAAGCCGCAGGCGCCGCCCTCGGCGAGGGCCTCGACCAGCGGGGCGGCGTCGGAGGACGAACCGCGGGCGAGGAAGCCGATGTTGACGGGCCAGGCGTCGAACGCGCCGAAGGCGTGCTTCAGCGCCCACGGGGAGTTGACGCCGACGCCCCAGACGGGGCCGAACTCCTGGCCGATGACGGTGGTGACGCCGGCGGCCAGCGAGGCCTCCATGATGCGCGGGGAGAGCAGGTGGACGTGGGTGTCCACGGCGCCGGCGGTGGCGATCAGGCCCTCGCCGGAGACGATGCTCGTGCCGGTGCCGACGACGACGTCCACGCCGTCGAGGGTGTCGGGGTTGCCGGCCCGGCCGATCGCGTGGATGCGGCCCTCGCGGATGCCGACGGAGATCTTGCGGATCCCGAGGACGGCGTCGATGACCAGCACGTTGCTGATGACGACGTCGCAGGTCTCCCGGACGGCGGCGGCCTTGAGGTGCAGGCCGTCGCGGGCGGTCTTGCCGAAGCCGGCCAGGAACTCGTCGCCCGGGGCCTGCGCGTCGTGCTCGACGCGCACGGTGAGCCCGGAGTCGCCGAGCCGGACCCGGTCCCCGGCCCGGGGGCCGAAGACGGCGGCGTACTCGTGCGGGTCGATGTGCCGGCTGCCCGGCGCGCAGTGGCCGCTGTGCCGGGTGGGCCTGCTCATGCGGCTCCTTCCGGGCCGTTCGGGTCGCTCGGGCCGTGCGGGTCGCCGTCGGCGCCGAGGTAGCCGCAGGCCTGCGCTCTGGCCAGTGCCTGCGCCTTGGCACCGGGGGCGTCCAGCGGGCCGTCGACCAGCCCGGCGAAGCCGACGGCGATGCGGCCGCCGCCGATGGGGACGAGGCCGACCTCGGCCTCTCCGTGCGGGTCGAACCGGACGGACGAGCCGGCGGGGACGCACAGGCGCATGCCGTAGGCGGCGGCCCGGTCGAAGTCGAGGCGGGGGTTGGCCTCGAAGAAGTGGAAGTGGGAGGTGACGCTCACCGGGACGGAGGCGGTGTTGCGCACGTGCAGGCGCACCGCCGGCTCCGGCTGCGGGGTCCCGGGGCCGGGCACGACCGCCCCGGGGGCGTCGTCGCCGAGGGGGACCGCGCCCCGGATCGGGGCCGGGACCACCGCGAGGCGGGAGCCGTCGTCGAAGACGGCCTCCACGTGCACCTCCGTGACCACGTCGGCCACGCCGGGCAGGACGTCGTCGGGGCCGAGCACGCCGCGGGCCTCCTCGATGGCCTCCGCGAGGCGCTTGCCGTCGCGTGCGGCCTCGCAGACCGTGTCCGCGATGAGCGCGGTGGCCTCGGGGACGTTGAGCCTGAGGCCCCGGGCCCGTCGGGCCCGGGCCAGTTCCGCGGCGCTGCGCAGCAGGAGCCGGTCGCGCTCCGTAGGGGTCAGCCGCACGCCGATCCACCACCTTTGCCATCGAGGGATTAGAGCATCACTCTAACCCTTCAATCGTTGCTCGGAAACTATTGACCTTGCACCAAGGGCTGGGCCACATTGAATGACGTTCAAACGTGCAGTCCACGATGACCTCGTTCGTGCTGCTGCTGACCGCGATCGGCACCCCCTGGGCGGTCATCACGCTGATCGGCCACCGCCGCTGCCGCGGCCGGTACGACGCCGAATCCCTCCAGGTCTTCAACCGCCGGGCCCGCGGCGGCGTCTACTGGTACAGCGGCGGGTGGAACCTCCGCGCCACCGCCTCCTGGGCGGCGGGTGCGGCGGTCGGCCTGGCCGCGGTCTCGACCCCGCTGTACGAGGGCCCGCTGCTGGCCCTCACCGGCGGGGTGGACTGCAGCTTCATCCTGTCGGGGCTGGCCGGTGGTGCGGTGTACGCCGCGCCGACGGTCCTGCCCGGGGCGGCTCCGGCCGCCGGGGCGGCGGGGAGGGCCGCGGTCGCGACCGACTAGGACTGGGACACGCAGGGCGGAAGGGAAACGGGAGGCGTCGTGGAAGAGCTCGCGTACGTGGCAGGGAAGATCGTCAAGGGCATGGCCGGCCTGGCCTACGCCTTCGGCGACGCACTGGTGGGCCTCGGCCCGGACGGGACGAACGACGACCGCAAGAAGAAGCGGAGCGAGAGCGAGGCGGACGGGGAGCGCTGACTCCGCTCCCCGCACCCCCTGTCGGCGAACGACGACCGGAGGCCCCCGCGCGCGCAGGGGCCTCCGGTCGTTCGGGCGGGAACGGCTAGCCGAGCGGGTGCATCCAGCCGTGGGTGTCCTCGGCGCGGCCGGTCTGGAGGTCGAGCAGCGCCTTGCGGAGCTTCATCGTGACCTCGCCGGGCTCGCCGTCGCCCTGGGTCCAGTCGGCGCGCTCGGACTTGACGGAGCCGACGGGGGTGATGACGGCGGCGGTGCCGCAGGCGAACACCTCGGTCAGGGTGCCGTTCTCGTTGTCGCGCTTCCAGTCCTCGGTGGAGATGCGTCCTTCCTCGGCCGTGTAGCCGAGGTCGCGGGCGATGGCGAGGAGCGAGTCGCGGGTGATGCCCGGCAGGAGCGAGCCGGTCAGCTCGGGGGTGACGATGCGGTCCCCGTACACGAAGTACAGGTTCATGCCGCCCATCTCCTCGATCCAGCGGTGCTCGACGGCGTCGAGCCAGACCACCTGGTCGCAGCCGTGCGAGGCGGCCTGCGCCTGGGCGACGAGGGACGCGGCGTAGTTGCCGCCGGTCTTGGCGGCGCCGGTGCCGCCCTTGACGGCGCGCACGTACTCCTCGGAGAGCCAGACGGAGACGGGCTTGACGCCGCCGGCGAAGTAGGCGCCGGCCGGGGAGGCGATCACCATGAAGAGGAACTCGTTGGCCGGGCGGACGCCGAGGCCGACCTCGGTGGCGAACATGAACGGCCGCAGGTAGAGGGAGGCCTCACCGGAGGAGGGCACCCAGGCGCTGTCCTGCTTGATGAGCGCGTCGCAGGCCTCGATGAACAGCTCCGTCGGCAGCTCCGGCATCGCCATGCGGCGGGCGGACGCCTGGAAGCGCTCGGCGTTCGCCTCCGGGCGGAAGGTGGCGACGCTGCCGTCGGGCTGGCGGTAGGCCTTGAGCCCCTCGAAGATCGTCTGCGCGTAGTGCAGGGTCATGTTCGCCGGGTCCATCGACAGCGGCGCGTACGGGACCAGCTCCGCGTCGTGCCAGCCGCGGCCCTCGGTCCACTTGATCGTCACCATGTGGTCGGTGAAGTGGCGGCCGAAGCCGGGGCTGGCCAGGATCGCCTCGCGCTCCGCATCGGACAGCGGGTTCGAGGAGGGCTTGAGCTCGATCGTGGGCATCGTCATGAGTGCATGTCCTTCACCGGTTGTGTATGGCGGACCGCGCTCACGGCGTACAGGACGTCCGAGCTTCCCCGCATTCCGCGGTCTCGCGTTCGATTATCGCGCGCGAGCCGTCCGCGGAGAAGCGGGGCGTGTGCGGCCCAGGGAGATGGTGGCACCCGGGACCGCACAGGAAAAGCCGCCGGGTGCGTCGGTCGCGCGACCCGGCGGCTTCCTGGGTGGAACTGCCGGGTCAGCCGGCTACTCGTGCGGCGATCGCGTCGCCGATCCGGTCGGTCGTGCGGAAGGTGCCGTCACGCTCCGCGAGGTCGGCGGAGACGGCGTCCTCGATGCGGGCGGCGCGGTCCTCGTGGCCGAGGTGGCGCAGCAGCAGGGCGACGGACAGGATCGTCGCGGTCGGGTCGGCCTTGCCGGTGCCGGCGATGTCCGGGGCCGAGCCGTGGACGGGCTCGAACATGGACGGGAAGGCGCCGGTCGGGTTGATGTTCCCGGAGGCGGCCAGGCCGATCCCGCCGGTCACGGCAGCGGCCAGGTCGGTGAGGATGTCGCCGAAGAGGTTGTCCGTGACGATCACGTCGAAGCGCTCGGGCTGGGTGACGAAGAAGATCGTCGCGGCGTCGACGTGCAGGTAGTCGGTGGTCACCTCGGGGTATTCGCGGCCGACCTTGTCGAAGATGCCCTTCCACAGGTGGCCCGCGTACACGAGGACGTTGTTCTTGTGCACCAGCGTCAGCTTCTTGCGCGGTCGGGCGTTGGCCCGCTCGTACGCGTCACGGACGACACGCTCGACGCCGTACGCGGTGTTGACGCTGACCTCGGTGGCCACCTCGGCGGGGGTTCCGGTGCGCAGGCTGCCGCCGTTGCCGGTGTACGGGCCCTCGGTGCCCTCGCGGACCACGACGAAGTCGATCTCCGGGCGGCCGGCGAGCGGGGTGGCCGTGTTCGGGAAGAGCTTGGAGGGGCGCAGGTTGATGAAGTGGTCGAAGGCGAAGCGCAGTTTGAGCAGCAGCCCGCGCTCCAGGACGCCGGACGGGACCGACGGGTCGCCGATGGCGCCGAGCAGGATCGCGTCGTGCTGCTTGAGGGCCTCCAGCTCCGCGTCCGGGAGGGTCTCACCGGTGCGGTGCCAGCGGCGGGCGCCGAGGTCGTATTCCTTGGTCTCCAGCTTCACGTCCTGCGGCAGGACCGCGGTAAGGACCTTGAGGCCCTGAGCCACGACTTCCTGGCCGATGCCATCACCGGGGATCACTGCGAGATTGATGCTGGTCGACATGTCGGAACCGTACTCCCTGTCCCAAGCCTCAGACATATTGCGTCCACCATGTGGACGCAATATGTCCCGCACGGTGGGGTGCGCCGGGTCAGTGGCCGGCCGAGCCGCCGTTGTCGCGGCGGTCGAGGGCGCGCTGCAGGGCGGCGGCGGCGTTCTTGCGGTCGGCGTCGGCCGCGGCCGAGCGGCGGACGCGGCGGGCGGAGGCGGGGGAGGTCTTCGTCATGGTGATCGACTCCTTGAGAGCGCGGCACGAGGGGCCGCATGAGGGAATCCTTCAAGGCGCCGGAAGGGGCGGGAGCGCTGCGCCGCAGGGGTTGCCTGCCGGGGGCGCGCGTCGTCGGCCGCCATTCGCCTGATCGGCGAGACGTTCGGCTCCTACAAAGCTAGGGCAAGGTCCCGCTGTATGTCTCCACACTTACTCGGACTTCCTACTATCTGAGACGCGCACCCTCCCGGAAGGATCTCTCCGGACATCCGTTTTCAGGCCTTGACGGAGCGAAGTTCCCTGATCAGAGCCTTGACGGCAGCGGTCGCAGCGGATTCCGGGGCAGTGACGTATCCCACGCGTCTCACCGGCCCCGAAGGGCCCAGACCGGTGATGCCGACGGAGTCGTCCGCCTCGCGCAGCGACAGCTCGGGCATGATCGCCATGCCGTGCCCGCGCCCCACCATGGTGAGCACCATCCCGTCGTCCTCCGCCTTGACCGTGGCGCAGGGGATCCAGTCCTGCGCCCGCCACCAGGCGCGGGTGTACGAGCCGCAGTTCTCGTCCCAGTCCAGCAGCGGCAGCGACCTCGGGTCGGCGTGTCCCGCCGGGTGGACCAGGGCGTACGCCTCCTCCACCAGCACCCCGCTCAGCAGGCCCGGCGGCAGCCCGGAGCCGTCCGCGTCCAGGGTGGCGACGGCCAGGTCGGCTCGGCCGGCGGCCACCTCCCCCGCCGCGCCGGCGCCGATCTCGCGCACCACCCGCACCTCCGGGCGGATGCCGGGATACCGGGCCGTGAGCCGGTCGAGGGCGGGCGGCAGCAGGTGCAGGGCCGCGCTGCGGAAGGCCGCGACGCGCAGCACCCCCTGCAGGGCGTCGCGCCCGCCGCCGGCAGCGGCCGCGCGCACCTCGGAGCCGAGGGTCTCGTACAGCCGGAGGATCCGCCGGGCGAGGGCGACGGCCCGCGCCCCCGCGGCGGTGGGCGATGCGCCGGCGCGGCCGCGGTCGAAGAGAACCAGGCCGAGCTTGGCCTCGCTGCCGCGCACCGAGTGGGAGACGGCCGACTGGGTGAGGCCGAGGCGGACGGCCGCGGCGGAGAAACCGCCGGTCTCGGCGACGGCGACCAGGATCCGCAGTTCACGCGGGGCGAGTTCGGCCGGTCCGGCTGCTGTCATGGGGCTCCCACCTCGGCATATGAGCAGGTCTCATGGATCTGCGGCTTCCATGATCGCAGCCCTCTGCCCGGCCCGCCGATTCCTTCCTACGGTCTGCCCATGACCGCGAACACCGCTTACGCCGTACACCAGACCGCCCGTCCCGCCGGCTTCCCCCTCGCCTCCGACTTCACCCTCGTCCGCACCGCCGTCCCGGAGCCGGCCCCGGGCACCGCCCTGGTGCAGAACCTGCTGCTCTCCGTGGACCCGTACCACCGCGGGCTGATGGACGGCGGCGAGGACGGCTTCCAGCTGGGCACCCCGCTGGAGGGCCGCTCGGTGGGCCGGGTGCTCGCCTCCCGCGACCCGGGGCTGCGCGAGGGCGACCTGGTCTTCCACCGCGAGGGCTGGCGCACCCACGCCCTCGTCGCCCTCGGTGTGGAGGGCACCCGCCTCCTGCGCCCGTACGAGGGGGTCCCGCTGGAGGCGTACCTGAGCATCCTCGGCGGCACGGGCCTGACCGCGTACGCGGCCCTCACCCGGACCGCGGCCCTGTGCCAGGGCGAGGACCTCTTCGTCTCGGCCGCGGCGGGCGGCGTCGGCACCGCCGTCGGACGCCTCGCCCGGCTGATGGGCGCCCGCCGGATCATCGGCAGCGCGGGGTCCGCGGCGAAGGTACGCCACCTCACCGGGGTGCTCGGCTTCGACGCCGCCTTCGACTACCACGACGGACCGGTCGGCGAGCAGCTCGCGCAGGCGGCGCCCGACGGCATCGACGTCTACGTGGACAACGTGGGCGGGGACCACCTGGAGGGCGCGATCGGTTCGCTGCGCGAGTTCGGGCGGATCGCCTGGGTCGGCGGCATCTCCATGTACAACGGCGACCGCTCGCCCGCCGCGCCTCGCAACCTCTTCGAGGTGGTGCACAAGTCGCTGCGCATGGAAGGGGTGTTGGTCCGCCACCACACCGACCTGCAGGAGGAACTGGAGGAGTTCGTCGTACCGCACCTGCGCAGCGGCCGCGTCGGCACCGACACCACCGTTGTCCAGGGGATCGACCGCACGGTGGAGGCCTTCCTCGGGGTGCTCCGCGGGGACAACACGGGCAAGATGCTGGTCCGTCTCGACGGATGAGACCGATCAGCCGCCCCTCAGGGGCGCGGGGAACTGCGCGACCAGCCCTCACCGGCCCGCGGTTGCATGACCGGACCACCAGCATGACCGGACCACCAGCGGAGCGTCAGAGCACGTCCCCGTCCCGCCAGTCGAACCACAGCTCCCCGGCGGAGTCCGGCAGGGCCCCGCCCTCGGGCACCCACACGTACGTCGTCCCCTCCTCCTCGGCGAGGCGGACCGGCCCGTCGGGCGAGAGCGCCCCGATCCGCCCGCCCCACACCGTCCAGCCGCGGCTCTCGTACAGCGCGGCCCCCTCGTCGGAGGCGGAGAGGGCGCCGAGCGCGTACGCCCGGGCCACGACCTCCTCCAGCGCCGCCATGACGGCGCCGCCCAGGCCCCGGCGCCGCGCCCCGGGGCGTACGGCCACGGCCTCCGCGTAGCCGCAGCGCAGCGCCCGGCCTAGGTGCAGCACCCGCCGCTGGACGACGCTGCCGTGCGCGAGCAGTTCCCCGTCCGGCCCGTACGCCAGGGCGTGCATGCCGCCGAGGGCGTGCTCGAAGTCCTCCTCGCCGAAGTCCCCGTCGAAGGCCTCGTCGAGCAGTTGCCTGATCCCGTCGAGCTCGTCCTCCTCCAGCTGCGAGGTGTGGGCGAGCCGTATCACCGGCGTATCACTCATCACCCCAGTCTCCGGCACAGCCGGAGCAGCACCGGCGCGCTCAGGCCACCCGCGCGCAGGTACGGCTCGGGGTCCAGCCACCGCGCGGTGTCGAGGGCGAGCCGGTGCACGGTGGTCCCGAGCCCGGCGACGTACTCCTCGATCTCGGTGCTGTCGTACGCGCGCCCCCGCGCGGCGTACATCGCGCGGACCCGGGGCTCGCTCAGCCCGTGGTCGTCGGCGATCTCACCGGGCTCCGCGCCCATCAGGCGCAGCAGCACGAGGGCGATGATGCCGGTGCGGTCGCGGCCCAGGCCGCAGTGGAAGGCCACGCCGCCGGGCGGGGCGTCGGCGACTGCCTCCGCGACGGCGGCGACACGCTCGGGGAAGCGGGAGAGGAACGGCCGGAAATAGGCGGGGGTGCCGAATCCCGGACGCCCCCACCACTCGTCCCAGAACTCGCGGTCCTCGATCCCGTCGAGCGGGATGCGGACGGTTCTCAGTCCGGCCGGGCGGGGTGCCTGGTCCGCTTCCGCCTCGCCGTCGTTGCGCAGGTCGACGACGGTGCGCACCCCGTGGTCGGCCAGCGCGGTCCAGCCGCGGGCGGTGAGCCGGTCGAGGGCGTCGGCCCGGACCGCCCGGCCCGGCGCCACCTGCCCCAGACCACCGAGCTCGCGGATGTTGAAGCAGCCTTCCCAGTCCAGGAAACGGCCGGTGCTCGTCATCGCCAATACCCCCCTGTCGTCACACAACGGACAGACGGTCGGGACGCGGTCCTGGCCCGCGCGGTTCCCCCCTCGGCAGACTCGCCCCATGTCACCTACCGCCCAGCACTGGACCCCGGCCCACGGCGAGCCGTACCGGCCTGTCGCCTACCGGCCCGAGCGGATGCCGAGCAGCGAATCCCTGGGGCGCGCCGCCGAGTTGCGCACGCGGATGGACGAGCGGCGCACCGTACGCCACTTCTCCCCCGACCCGGTACCCGAGCAGGTCGTCCGCGATGCCGTCGCGTGCGCGGCGACCGCGCCGTCCGGGGCGCACCAGCAGCCGTGGACCTTCGTCCTGGTCAAGGACCCGGCCGTGCGCCGGCAGATCCGCGCCGCGGCCGAGCAGGAGGAGGAGATCTCCTACGACGGCCGGCTCGGCGACGAGTGGCTGGCGGCGCTGCGCCCCCTCGGCACGGACGCGGTCAAGACCCACCTCACCGATGCCCCGGCCCTGATCGTCGTCTTCCGGCAGCGCTACTGGCTCGGCCCCGACGGCGAGAAGCGCAAGCACTACTACGTGGACGAGTCGGTCGGCATCGCGGTCGGGATGCTGCTGACGGCCCTGCACCTGTCGGGCCTGGCCGCGCTGGTCCACACGCCGAGCCCGATGCGCTTCCTCTCCCACGTGCTGGGCCGCCCGGAGAACGAGAAGGCCTTCGCCGTGATCCCGGTCGGCTATCCGGCCGACGACTGCGAGGTCCCCGACCTGGTCCGCAAGTCCCTGGAGCAGGTCCTGGTCGAGTTCTGAGC
>NZ_JACBGN010000172.1 GCF_013401435.1 Streptomyces sp. BR123 | reverse complement strand
GGGCTGCGTGGTCGGCGGGGTGGTGGTGGGAGGCGGCGTGGTCGGCGGCTGGTTGGAGCCGCCGAGGGCGTCCGAGATCTGCTTCAGCAGGGTGGTGTTGTCGTCCAGGCCGAGCAGGGAGTACATCATCGCCCCGGCGAGGCCGCGGCTCTTGCCGTAGTCGACGCGGGCCTGGATCGACTTCTGGTCGAGGCCGGTGAAGAACTCGCCGTCCTTGTGGAAGTACGAGGCCTTGGCCTGGTCGTCCCAGAACGTGGTGGCCGGGTTGTCGACGATGCCGCCGAGTTCCTTGTAGTGGGCGATGCCGGCCTGCCGGCTGTACGGGCGCGGGGCGGAGCCGCCGGTCGCGGTCTGGGCGAGGCCGCCGCCCGTGGGGCCGGCCGGGACGCCCTTCCAGCCGCGATAGTAGAACTCGTAGCCCAGGGTGAGCTTGCCGGCGGGGAAGCCGCCCGCGATGCCGTACACCGGGTCGCCGTCGATCCAGGCGTCGACGGCGTTCTTGATGCTGTACTTCTCGGTGCCGGGGGCGATCGGGTCGGTCGGGTCGGCGGGCGAGTTCAGCAGCGGGGACTGGTGGTAGGTGGGCCCGTCGCCGTCCCAGGCGCCGTGCATGTCGTACGTCATGATGTTGGCGTAGTCCAAGTACCGGCCGATCTTGTCGGTCTCGATGTATTTGATCTTGTCCTGGCCGGCCGGGAGGGCCGCGGTCAGCATGTACTTCTTGCCGCCGCCCGCGGCACCGTACTCGTCGAGCTGCTTGCGGAACTCGGCGAGGAGGAGGGTGAAGTTCTGCTTGTCCTCGGGGCCGTGGTGGTTGCCGAGATGGCCGCCGGAGGAGCCCGGGTACTCCCAGTCGATGTCGATGCCGTCGAAGATGCCGGCAGCGGTGCCGGGGCCGCCGAAGCCGCCCTCGACCGGGAGGTTGCCCTTGAGGTACTGGTCGACGCAGGAGGAGACGAACTTCTTGCGGGAGGCGTCCGTCTTGGCCGCGTCGTGGAAGTACTTGGAGTAGGTCCAGCCGCCCAGCGAGATATTGATCTTCAGGTGGGGGTACTTGGCCTTCAGCTCCTTGAACTGGTTGAAGACGCCGACGATCGGCTGGTCCCACTTGTCGGCGACGCCGTCGACGGAGTCGGCCGCGCTGAAGGACTTTTGGTAGTCGGCGTAGGAGTCGCCCGCACCGTCGCCCGCGTTCGGGTTGTTGTCGTCACCCGCAGCCTTGTTGGCCATGAAGCAGGTGAGATCGGTGGGGTGGATGTTGCCGAACGAGTAGTTGATGACGTCCAGCCTGCCCGCGATGCCGCGGGTGTCGAGGTGCTTCGGGTAGAAGGCGTTCCCGTACACGCTCCACTGGTCGTAGTACGCGATCCGGATGTTGCCGCTGCCGGCCGTCGCGGAGGCGTCCGCCGCCTGGGCGGTGCCGGGCCCCGCGAAGCCGGCCATCGCTCCGGCTGCCAGCGCGGCCGTGGCGGCGGCCGCGACGAGGGGTTTACGGATGTGCATGAACTGCCTCCGGGAAGTGGGAGGGGAGGGCAAGAGGTTCGGGTGGGAGAAGTGATAGCGATCACCGCGGGACCCCGTCAATGGTTTGGACCAAAGAAGGACTAGACCACTTGGCGCACAAATCCGCTCGTCAGAGGCGTGCGAGGGCATGAAGAACCGCCCGCCACCCTGGGTGACGAGCGGTTTAAGGGTGCCTTAGGACAGGCTCCCGCAAGGTTTCGGCAACAAACCAGCCGAACTCCGTTCGCCCGGTATCGATCAGCTCGCGGCGCCCGACGCCGGCATCCCGTACGCATCTGCGACGAGCTCGTACGAGCGCAGCCGGGCCGCGCCGCTGTGCGCGTTGGCGGTCAGCATCAGCTCGTCGGCGCCCGTGCGGGCGGCCAGGGCGTCGAGCCCGGCGCGGACCTCGTCGGGGGTGCCGTGCACGACGTTCGACATCCAGGTGTCGACGAACTCCCGCTCCTGCTCGGAGTATCCGTACGCCGCCGCCTCCTCGGGGGTGGGGATCAGCCCCGGCCGGCCGGTGCGCAGCCGCAGCATCGACAGGGCCCCGGTCCGCACCTGGGCGCGGGCCGCCTCGGCGGTGTCGGCGGCCAGCGTCGAGACGCCGATCAGGGCGTACGGGGCGTCGAGGACGGCCGAGGGGCGGAAGGTCTGCCGGTAGAGGTCGAGGGCGGGCAGGGTGCCGGCCGCGGAGAAGTGGTGGGCGTACGCGAAGGGCAGGCCGAGCTCGCCGGCGAGGCGCGCGGAGAACCCCGAGGAGCCGAGCAGCCACAGCGGCGGGCGGCCGGTCGGCCCCTGGACCGGGCCGGGCACGGCGTGCACGCGGGCGTACGGGTGGCCGGCGGGGAAGTCGTCGTCGAGGAAGCGGGTGAGCTCGGCGAGCAGGCGGGGGAACTCGTCCGCGGCCTCGTCGAGCCGGCCCGGCCCGCGCAGCGCGGCGGCCGTGCGCCCGTCGGTGCCGGGGGCCCGGCCGAGGCCGAGGTCGATCCGGCCCGGGGCGAGGGCCTCCAGGGTGCCGAACTGCTCGGCGACGGCGAGCGGGGCGTGGTTGGGCAGCATGACCCCGCCCGAGCCGAGGCGTATCCGGGAGGTGTGGGCGGCGAGGTGGGCGAGGATCACGGCCGGGGCGGAGCTGGCCACGCCCGGCATGGAGTGGTGCTCGGCGACCCAGTGGCGCTGGTAGCCGCGGGACTCGGCGAGCCGGGAGAGGGCGACGCTGGTGCGGAGGGAGTGGTGGGCGGTGCTGCCGCTGCCGACCGTGACGAGGTCGAGGACGGAGAGCGGGACGGGTGCGCGGCCGAGGCGGATGCCGCGGACCGGGTCGGGCGCGGAGTGCGGTCCCGCGTCCTGACCGGTGGGGTGCCCGGTATCGCGCCCGGTGTCGCGTCCGGTGTTCTCGGGGTCCCCGATGTCACTCACTGTCGCTCCCGCCTCGGTTCGGCATCCGTACGAGGGACTCGAACCGCGAGGGGCCGGCCGGCATTCCCGGCCCCTCGGGGACATGCCCTTGACCATGGCATATGCCAGTGGAGTAGATCGAGGCAGAGGCACATGATTGAGCCATCAATCTCATCAACACACGCTCCACGTGGGCTGCTTGATGGCTATCGTGGTAACGCAAGCGGTAGCAACCTGGTAGGGGGAGACCGTGGCGCTGAAGCCCGAGCCGACCGCGCCGTTCCACTCGGTGCAGTACGCCCTGCGCGTGCTCGAAACCATCGCCCGCCACACCGGCGGGGTGACCGACATACAGATCGCGCGCGAGACCGGGCTGCCCGCCGTCCATCTCGCACCCATGCTCCTCATGCTGCGCAGGGAGGGGTACGTCCTCGAGGTCTCGGACGGCGCCTACGCCATAGGGGACTCGCTCGTCCTGCTCGGCTCGGGGACGAACAGGAAGCAGGCCCTCCAGCGCAAGCTGCAGGACACCCTGGACCGGCTGCGGGACTCGGTGGGCGCGGCGGTCTACATCAGCCGGTACGAGGACGGCGAGGTGAAGATCACCCAGTTCGCGGACAGCCCGCGCACCCCCAAAGTGCACGAATGGGTCGACTTCCGGTCCGCGGCCCACGCCAGCGCCGTCGGCAAGTGCCTGCTCACGCAGCTCGACCAGAACGGGCGGCGCGACCACCTGTCCCGGCACAAGATCGCCCGGCTCACGTCGAAGACGATCGTGAACGAGCGGGTCCTGATGTCCAGGCTCGACGCCCAGCCCGCCACGGTTCCGATGCTGGACCTCCAGGAGTACGCACTCGGCACGGTGTGCGCCGCGGTCCCGATCACCGCCGGAGCCTCGGTGGGCTGCCTCGCCCTGTCGATGCCCGTCGAGCACGCGCACCGGCTGCGGGCCGCCGCGGAGGTCCTGAACCGGAAGGCGGCGCCCCTGCTGCTGTCGCTCGCCCTCTGAGCCTGCCCTGTGACGCGCCTCACGGGAGAGGGTGCGGCGGCCGGAGCGGGTGGGAAAAGGGACGGAAAGGCGTACGAAAACACTTCGGGCGGTTACCGGTGAACCGGTAACCGCCCGAAGGACAGGTGCGCCGCCAGGGACTCGAACCCCGGACCCGCTGATTAAGAGTCAGCTGCTCTAACCAACTGAGCTAGCGGCGCCTGCTGACAGAGAAAATACTACCTGGTCCCGAGGGGTGCTCCAAACCAGGTCCGCCGGTCAGCGCTCCAAGAGCTCCGGGCGGCCGTGCGCGGCGTACGCCACGAGCAGCGCCGACAGGGATTCCGGGGCGAGCGGGCGGTAGCCCTGCCCGCCGCCCGGAGGCGACCACCGGACCGGGTCCTGGCACCGGAAGCCCGGGCGACGCAGCCCGACCCGGTGGATCTTGGTTGGTGCGGTGGTGGGCGGCCCGGAACGCGGACCTCCGGGGCGAACCGCTCCCCCGGCTTGCCTGCGATCGCGGCCAGGACCTGGTCGCCGGTCGTCCGTACATCCCGCGAAGCAGAGGAACCGGGCGGCGGCCCGGTAGAAGAGGATCCGGGGTGGCGCCCTGCACGGAGGCGCCGCCCTCGGTGGCCCCGTAGCCCTCCACCGGCCGGACACCGCCGCGCCGGGTGGGCTCGATCCCGGCGACGGCGGCCCCGGCGAGGGCCCCAGCGCCGAGCCGGAACGGAAACTCGGGGATGTGGTCGAGCAACAGAACTGAACACTGCCGTCGATCTGGGCAGCCGGTCAGAACTGGACGTCGGAGCAGGCGTAGAAGGCGTTCGGGGTGTCGTGGACCGTCCAGACCGCCAGGATCATGTGCCGGCCGGTCTTCCCGCTCGGCATGGCGCCCTGGTGGACGGTGGTCATGGCGGGCCGGGCGCCGTTGTAGGCGACAGTGAGGAAGGGCTGGGATTCGAGGGCGGCGCGGGTGAGGGGCCTGGTGGGGTCCCAGCCGTTCCTGGTGACGTAGTACTTGATGTCGGTGGTGGCGTGGTTGGCGGTGAACTGCCACCGGAAACCGTAGCCCTGCCCGGCGGTGACCGCGGTGGCGGGCCAGGCACCGCCGCGCGGGTCGTCGAGCTGGGCGAACTCGCTGTGGCCGCCGGCGCATATGCGGCCGTCGGCCGGGCCGGCGGCCGGGAAGCCCTTGAGGCCCTCGACGCTCTGCGGCTCCCACTGGATGGGGCCGCAGTCGGAGACGGTCCTGTTGGCGCAGAGCTTCTGGCGGCTGATGGGGGTGTCGGTGTAGCCGTGGCTGCTGGCGGTGGGCGCGACGGCGAACGCGAGACCGGCGGCCACGCCGATCCCGAGGGCGGCGGCGCCTGCGCGCCGGGTCGGGCGGACGGTTCGGCGCATGGGCATGCGGATGGGGCACATGGGTCGGATGCTCCTTGAACGTGGGGGGAGTTCGGTCGTCAGAGCGCACGCACGGTCGGGGAGGGCCGCGGGGGCGGTTCCCGCGGCCGTACCGGGCATGACTTCAGGTCTAGACCAAGTCACAATGTATTGACGGGAGTTGGCCATGTCCAGACCAATGCGGGGACGTGTGGTCCGAACCCGAGCCGCCGTCTGCCGCGCGGCCGACTCGGCCACCGCACGCCTCCTCTCCGGCACCCTCGACCAGCTGCTCTGCGCAACGGAGGGAACGCGCGAGGCGCCCGGCCGGTGGAGCGGACGGCACAGGTCTCCCCCGCCTCCGGCGGCGACATCCGGCCGCACGCCGCGCCGAAGCCGCGACCGGCGACACGGCTGCGGCCCCGTCCCGCCGCCCGGATCGGGCGGCGGGACGGGGCCGTGGGGGGGGCGGGCCGGGGCGTTGCGGGCGAGGGCTACTCCGAACGGCCCGTGTAGAAGGCGACGGTGAGGTCCTTCACCAGTGCCTTCCGCTCGTAGTCGTCCAGCTCGACCAGCCCCCGCGAGGTCAGCCGGTGGACGGTGTCGTCCACCGCGTCGACGACCGAGGACAGCACGGTGTCCCGGTGCTTGGCGTCGATCGCCGCGACCCTGCGCCGCCGCATGGCCTCGGCGACCTCGGGCGCGTACTCGATGCGCGTCGGCTGGGCCGAGTAGACGTCGATCCCGACCGCCTCGGTCTCCGCCGCCAGCATCCTGGTCAGCGCATCGCCCACCGCCTCGGCGTCGCGCAGGGTCGGGGCGTCCTCGTGGAAGGCGTCCGCCGGCAGCTGCGACAGCACCCGGGCCATCGCCGACTCCACCTGCTCGGCGAGGTACTCGGTGTGGTCCTCGACGGCCAGCACTGCCCGGGCCGTGTCCTTGACCTGCCAGACGACCTGGACCACGACTTGGAGGGCGAGACCGCCCGCGTCCACGGCGGGCATCGGGTCGCTGCGCCAGTGCCGCAGGCGTACGTCGACGCGGCGGCGCAGGAGCAGCGGGCTGACCCAGACGAGGCCGGTACGGCGGACCGTGCCGCGGTAGCGGCCGAACAGGGTGAGCACCCAGGCGTGCCCGGTCTTGCCGCGGCCGAGCCCGCCGACGGCGAGCAGGACCACGACCCCGAGGAACGCGAGCGGGGGCCAGTGGGTGGGGCGCAGCCCTTGGTGCGGACGGGGGGTCGCCCCGAGGGCCGCCTCGAAGACGCCGGGGAGGGCCCCGGCCCGCCAGAACAACGCCAGGCAGCCGGCGAGGGCGAGCGCGCCGACGGCCACCCCGACCCAGCCGGGCAGAACGGGCCCGGTCTTCTCCCTGAGCCAGTCGTCGCCGCGGGGAACCCGCCGGCCGGCGGGGACGGGCCGGGCCGCGCGGCGTCGGGCCGGCGGCGTGTGCGCAGCCGGGGTGCCGCGGGCTGCTCCGCCCGGACGCGACCCGCCGGCCACCACGGGCGGGAAGGGCAGGTGCACCGGCACCTCGGTCACCGCCACCCCGCGGCTCGGCGGGTCCTCCACGTCGCCCCCGTCCACGTCGCCGCCACCCTCCGGGGCGGCACCGTCCGGCATACCGCGGGCCACCGCCTGCGCCACGAGGCCGGCCACCCCGGGCCCGGGCACACCGCCCCGGACCGGTTCGCCGGGGCGGGGTTCGCCGGGGCCGCGGTCGCCGCCGGGCGCGGGCTGCGGGACCTTCGGCCCGCCGGGACGGGGTTCGCTGCCGCCGGCCACGCCGGTCGCTTCGATCGCGTCGGCCACGTCGGTCGCGTCGGCCACGTCGGTCGCGTCGGCCACGTCGGTCGCGTCGGCCACGTCGGTCGCGGGATGAGGGAGGTCTCCGTCTGACAGGGCCGGTACCCGTACGCAGACGAGCGTGTCGTGATCCTGCCCGGACGAGCCCGGCTCGGCCCCGGTCGGCGATTGCAGCGGTTCGGCCGCGGCCTCGGTGGGCGCGTACGGCGGTTCGACCGCGGCACGCGCCCCGGCGCGGGGCGACTCGGCCCCTGCCGACGACGGCGGCGGCGGTTCGGCCGCGGCCCGGACGGGCGCCAGCGGCGGCCCGGCCGCGGCGCCTGCCCCGTCGCGGGCCGCCGGCACCTCGCCGTGTGTCGCGGGGCGCCCGCACGGCATCGCCAGCAGCGGTGCCGGAATCCCGACGGCCCAGCCCTGATGCCCGGCCCCGGCCGGGACCCCGGCCTGTGCCTGTGGCTGGGCCTGTGCCTGGGCCCGCGGCACGACCGGCTCGGCGACCGGGTGCCCGTGCAACACGGACGCGGCAGGCGCGTCGGCGGGCCGGGCCGCGCCCGGGCCTTCGCCAACGGGCCGCAACCGGTGCCGGTCGGGGCCGACCGACCCGACGCCGGACGCCTTCGTCAGCGCCACCCGCCCGACCCGGCCGGCCCGTACGGCTTCGGCCTCGCCGGGCACGCCGCGCAGCTCGGTTGCGGGCATCTGCCCGACCGGATCCGCACCGCCCGCATCGGCGGCACGCTGCCCAGCCGCTGCCGGGCCGGGAACACCACCCTGCGGCAGGTCCGGATCGGCGGCGCCGGACCGGCCCGGGTCATGTCCGGTACGGTGCGCCGCAGCCGACCGCCCGTCCGAACCCGTCAGGACGGCGGCGGCGTACGGGCGGACCCGGCCGACGGACACGGCAGCCGGACCGGCAGCCGGACCGGCAGCCCGCGCCGATGCCGCGGCGGAACCTTCGGCGCCGGACCGGTGCGAGTCGCCGTACGCCTCCCGCTGCGCATCGGCCGGTGCCGCGAGCGGCTCGGTCGGGGATGCCTGCGCGGCAGCCGTCCGCCCGGCAATGCCCGCCGCCGAGGCAGGCACGTCGGCCTGCGACGGGACCTGGCTTGCGGACACGGCGGCGGGCCCGGCGGCGGACACGGGGGCGGCCCCGGCGGCGGCGGGCGGCTCGGCCGCAGCAGCGTGCTGCCCGGCGTGGTGCGCGTTGCTCGACCGTCCGGCCGAAGCCGGCGGGGCCGACACCTCCGCCTGTGGCCGTCCCGCGCCCGCGGACCGAGCGGGGGCAGCCGCGAGGGTCGGTCCGACGGGCCTCGCCGGCGCCGCGGCCGGACCGTCGGCGCCCGACCGGTCCGGTTCGTCGTACGGCTCGCCAGTCGGCGCAGCCGGGGTCTCCCGTACCTCAGCGGGCGGTTCGCCCCGGCCCGGCGAGGCGAGAATGCCGGGCTGCGACCGGGACTGACCGGCGGACACGGCCACATCGGCCGCAGCAGCGGTGGGGCAGGGCCCGGCAGGGCTCGCGGGGACGACCGGCCGCTCGGCCGAGCCCGCCGGGGTCGGGACGTTGTCCTGCGGTCGGCCCGGGCCTGCAGGCACCGCCGATCCGGCCGCTACCGCCGAGGCCACCGCTGCGGCGTACCCGCCCGGCGCGCCGGCGGCGGCTGCCTCGCCACCGTGCGGCGCGGCCGGGGCCGGGACCACGGCCCCTGCGGACGGGGCCGCCGACCTCGGTGCGGTCACCGTCGAGCCGGTGTCGGCCGGGCCGACGGCCTGGGGCGGAGTGCCGGCGGGCGGACGCGACGGGTCGGCGGTGGCCGGCAGCCGGAGCAGCAGGCCCGTGGTGTGGGAGGTCCGGGCATGGGGGGAGGCCGGGGGCACGTGGAAGGTGCCGGTGGTGGCAGTGGTGGCTGTGGTGGGCGTGGGGTACATCGTTGCCTCCGTCATGCGAACAACCGGCGCCAGGTTTCCGGGCCCGGGTGACCGTTGGCCGCGGCGCCGCGCCAGCCCTGGGCACGCTGGAACGCCTCGACGCTGCGGCGGTCGGCCTCGCCCCAGCGGGGGCCCGGGCCGGCGGGGTAGTGCTTGCCGAAGCCCTTCTCCGTCAACCGGCGGCCGAGGGCGGCGATCGACCGGTGGGTGGACCCGGGCCGGAACACCGCCGCACCCGGATAGGCGGGCATGCCGGCCGGGCCCGGGCGGACCGCCCCGGACCCGGGAGTACGGGGGGCACCCGGGCGTGCCGGGGAGTTCGGGACGCCCGGCCGGGCCGCCGAACCCGGAGCGCCCGGACGGGCCGGAGAGCCGGACGGGCCGGGGGCGGCCTCCAGCGTAGGGAGGATGTCGCTGCCCTGCCCGTCGACCAGGAGCTGCCAGGTGTGCGGGCCGGGGATGCCGTCCACGTCGGCGCCCGTCCAGCCCTGGGCGATCTGGAAGGCCTGGGTGGCCAGCAGGTCGGAGTCCGACCACTTCGTGCTGGGGCCGTTGGGGTAGAAGCGGCGGCCGCCCCGGTCGATCAGCATCCTGCCGAGCTCGTAGACGTACCGGTTGTCCGCGCCCGGGCCGAACATCGCCAACCCGGGGTAGGCCTTCGACGGGAGCGCCGGGTTCGCGTCGGGCGCGGTGTTCCCGCCCGTCACCCCGTTGTACCGGTACGGGACGTACTTCGACGCGTTGTTCCAGTAGCCGTACGGGGTCGCCAGCTTCCGTGTGTTCGGGCGGGTCTGCTCGTAGGCGATGTAGTGGGTGTGGGTCCCGTCGACCCAGCCGCCGAAGAGGGTGACGTGCGAGCCGTTGTTGGGGTCCGCCGGGTTGTGGAAGAGGAGCATGTCGCCCGGCAGCAGCTCATCCTTAGTGATCTTGGTCGCGAACTTGTCGAGGCTGCCGGTCCACTCGTTCGTACCGAGGTTCCAGGCCATGGAGACGTAGCCGGAGCAGTCCTGCCGGTAGCCGTCCAGCCAGTAGCTGTACATGCTGTACGGGACCTTCGCGTCCAGCCACAGCTGCGCCCGGCTGATGATCGACATGCGGTCGATCCGCTTCAGCGAGGACGGCGCTCCCGGCGTGCCGCCCGGCTTGACCGGGGCGGCAGGCCGCCCGTGCAGCGGGGACCGGGCGCCTTGAGGGGAGGCGGGGCCGTCCCCGTCGCGGCTGTCGGCGGCCGGGGCGTGCGCCATCGCCGCCGGTACGGTCGTGCCGCCGGTCAGGACCACACCCGCCGCGGTGGCCAGCACCAGTGCCCGGCGCGCTGCGCGCGCGGCCGGGTGACCGCCGTCACGGAGCGCTATGGCCGGCGTGCGGGCGAGGGAGCGGCGCCGGTGTACACATCCCGGGCAGCCGCAGTCGCCTGCGGGCTCGTACTCCTCGAAAACGGGCGTCGGCATCGGCAGATGCGTCGGGGGCTGCATCGTCATGCGGGTCCGTCCACTCCCCTGCTCGTCCACTTTTTTGGGCAGCCGCATTTCTGTCGGGGCATCAGATTCGGCCGCACCCAGACATATCGTGCACGATAAACCCCTTAAACATGGGCTAATCGGACAAGGTGGGCGCGGCTGGTCATGAGCACCCCCGAACGTGGGGTAGAGTTTTCTCTGTCAGCAGGCGCCGCTAGCTCAGTTGGTTAGAGCAGCTGACTCTTAATCAGCGGGTCCGGGGTTCGAGTCCCTGGCGGCGCACCGACAAGAGGAAGCCCCTCGCAGTGAGAACTGCGAGGGGCTTCCTCGTCGTGTCCGTCGTGTTCGTTCGTGTCGGCCGATCCCTCCTCCGGCCCTGCCTAAGGTGCCGCCGGTGGTCCGACCGGGATCCGGGCCGGAGCCCCCGCCGGCCGTGTCACCGCTGTCGCCGCACCCCCGGCCGCGCCCGTACCGGTACCGGTACCCGTGCCCCTGCCCGTGTCCGTGCCCTTGCCGGTCAGGTACGCCGAGACGACCACGTTCGCCGTGTACTCCTCGGCCGCCTTGTCGTACGTGCCGCCGCAGGTCACCAGCCGCAGCTCC
This sequence comes from Streptomyces sp. BR123, assembly GCF_013401435.1. GTDB lineage: Bacteria > Actinomycetota > Actinomycetes > Streptomycetales > Streptomycetaceae > Streptomyces. Next base: position 4,249 of record NZ_JACBGN010000172.1, on the reverse strand, counting down.
GCCCGGCCCTCGATCCGCCGGCCGTACGCCTTGTCGGCGTCGAAGCGGGTGCGCTCGTACACCCGGACGTCCTCGATGGTGAACTCGGCGACCGAGCCGTCGGCCCGGACCACGCGGACCTTGCCGCCCGGCCGCGCCGAGCTCAGCCCGTAGAAGACCGCCGGCCGGGACGCGGTGTCCACGTGCCCGACCATCAGCGCGGCCCCCGCCTCGCCCGGCTTCACGCCCGCCTGCCACCAGCCCACCGCGCCGGGGCGGTCGTACGGGGGCGGGTCGATCGCGCCCCCGGTGTCCAGGCCGCGCGGGACCACCGGGGCCTGGATGCCCAGCGACGGCACGTCGACCCGCACCGGCGGGGACGCGGCCAGCGGAGCGTGGGCCACCGGCAGGCCCGGCACCGGGTACGCGGGCCCACCCGCCCGGGCGGGCGCCGGCAGCGGTGGCATGCCGGTGATCTCCCGACCCCACAGCCACAGGCCGAGCAGCAGCACACACCAGGCGGCGAAGGTCAGCAGCCGCCCGGCCGAGGACGATCCCGACTCGTCCGCGCCGCTCACCGGCGGGGCCTCACTCGCCGCTGCGGCGGCGGCGCAGGGCCAGGGCCCGGCCCGCGACGGCCAGGGTGGCCGCGGCGGCGAGGACGGCGCCGATCACGGTGTGCGGCAGGCCGGGACCGTCGTCCCCGTGGTCCTTCTTCGCGGCGACGGCGGCAGCAGCCCCGTCCCCGTCGGCCCGCTCCGCAGCCCGGGCCGTCTCCGCGAGCTCGGCGGCCATGCCGCCACCCCCGGCGTGGACCGGGCGGACCGGCGACCGGTGGGGGTTCGGGTGCTCCCCGCCTTTGTCCCGGTCCTCGTCCCGGTCCTCGTCCCGGTCGCCCTGGCCGTGGTCCTCGGCGGAGTCCTCGGCCGGGTCTTTCGCATGGCCCTTGGCGGCAGGGTCCTCCGCGTGGTCCTTGTCGGGATCCTTCGCCGAGTCCTTCCCCTGGTCCTGCCCGTGCTCCTGCCCCCGGTGGTGCACGACCTCGACGGATCCGGGCAGGTCGGAGTTGTCGCACCGCACCCGGACGGCGTGCCGACCCGGTTCGGCGCGCGAGCTGATCATCGCGTCGCCGCGCAGCGTCCCGTCACCGTCGCGGCCGGAGGACAGGTGGACCTCGGCCACGAAGACGGAGGACTTCGCGGTCGCCCAGCGGGCGTCACAGCCGCGGACCCGCAGCTTGGCCTGCGCCCCCGGCGCGGCCTGGTGCGGATCGACCGAGACGCCGCCGCGGTCCTCCTCGCCCGCGAAAGGGGCGGCGGGCACGGACACGGCCGGGCCGGCGGCGACGGCGGTGAACGCCGCCAGGGCAGCGGCCACCCCGCCGACGCGGAGAGCGATCAGAGCACTGCGCATGGTGAACCTCCTCATCAAGGAGGTTCACGCGTGGCGTGCCGCTCCGCATCCGGAGCGACACGCCGTTGAGCCGATCGGCTCAGACGAGATCGACCAGGTCAGCGATGGAGTTCACCGTCCGCGTCGGCCGGTACGGGAACTTCTCGGTGTCCTCGACCGTGGTCAGGCCGGTCAGCACGAGGAACGTCTGCATGCCCGCCTCCAGGCCGGCCAGGACATCGGTGTCCATCCGGTCGCCGATCATCGCGCTGCTCTCGGAGTGCGCGCCGATGGCGTTCAGCCCGGTCCGCATCATCAGCGGGTTCGGCTTGCCCGCGAAGTACGGCCGCTTGCCGGTCGCCTTCGTGATCAGGGCGGCGACGGCGCCGGTGGCGGGCAGCGGCCCCTCGACGGAGGGGCCGGTCTCGTCGGGGTTGGTGCAGATGAAGCGGGCGCCGGCGTTGATCAGCCGGACCGCCTTCGTCATCGCCTCGAAGCTGTAGGTCCGGGTCTCGCCCAGTACGACGTAATCGGGGTCGTGGTCGGTCAGGATGTAGCCGATGTCGTGCAGGGCGGTCGTCAGGCCCGCCTCGCCGATGACGTACGCCGTGCCGCCGGGGCGCTGGTCGTCGAGGAACTTCGCGGTGGCCAGCGCCGAGGTCCAGATGTTCTCGACGGGGACGTCGAGGCCCATGCGGCTCAGGCGCGCCTGGAGATCGCGCGGGGTGTAGATCGAGTTGTTGGTCAGGACGAGGAAGGGCTTGCCGGACTCGCGCAGCCGCTTGATGAAGGCATCGGCGCCGGGGATCGGGGTGCCCTCGTGAATGAGGACCCCGTCCATGTCGGTGAGCCACGATTCGATCGGCTTGCGCTCTGCCACGGGACTGTTCTCCGCTCTCGGTGGCCCGGTACCTGCGACCTAGCCTGTGACCTATGACCTGACCAGCAACCACTGACCCGAAAGTGTGGTCTGTACCACCCTATCGGGGCCGGGCCGTGGTCGCGCCGGTCGTCCACAGCCCGGACACCCAGGAGGCAGGGGCCGGCCGAGCCCTTCCCCTTCGGCTACTGCCACGCAGCCCGCCAGCCGGGCCGGAGCGACGCCGACCCGGCTCGCCTTCCAGCAGACCGCACCCCGCTCTTCACCGTCGCCCACCGCATCTCGGCAGCGCCACGGCTGCGGAGCCGATCCTCACCGACCCGGACACTGCCGAGGGCGGACTCCGTATCCATCGCCCTGCTGGTCGCCCTGGAGACGCGGAGCGCCCTGGAGCACGGCCTTCGTACTCAAGGAAGTCCCCGCCTCCGGTACCGGGGAGATCGCTCAGGCCGTGGAGCGCTCGGAGCCGACGGTCCGGCATGCCGCCGACCGCGCCTCATGGAGCTGCTCTCCCTCTCCCCGGACGTGACACCGGGGACAGACGGCGGCGGCAAGGCCCAGCCCTCTAGCCTGCCGTCGGCCCGGAGACCGGTGCCGGGCAGAACTCACCTGCATCAACGGCGGCCCGGGCGTTGGCCTTCCGCACTCCGGCCCGCGTCGCACACGGTGGCGCCCACCGTCACCGCACGGAACCACCCGTACGCCGCAGCCGACGCCCGGCCACCACCAGCCCGCCGCCCACGGCCACCACGGCAGCCGCCACCCCGCCCCCGTACGCCCGCCCGCGGGGCCCGGTGTGCGCGAGGGACCCGGCCGCCTCGACGACGTCACCCGACTCGACGGAGAACCGATATCCGCCGGCCTCACCCACCCAGTCGCCGTCATCGGCCCGGCGCTGCACGAGCGCCGCGTCGACCACCACCTCCCCGGCGGGAGCATCGGACGCGAACGCCAGGAAGACCCGCACGGTCAGCGAGCCACCGGCCCCCACGGCAAACCCGGGAAAGGCCGACCCCCCATCGAACACGGCAATGATCTCGTCCCGATCACTCCGCTCCAGGCTCACCGGGAACGTCCCGCCCGGGGTCTCGAACTCCATCCGCACGTGCTCCGGACGCAGCGCACGCGCCTCGTCCGTGAACACCACGACGGGATGGATGGCGGTGCACCTGCTGCCGGTGGTGTTCGTCAGATCCAGGAACCAGCTCTGCACCCCGCCACCGGTCCGATACACGGCCGGACCTCCGCGGATCCGGGCCCCGATGGGGAAAGCACTGCTCTTCCCGTCCCCACAGGTCGCCTGCGCCCGGGACGGCAGCGCGGGCGCGGGCGCGGGCCGGGCGCCACCGCCGGTGCCGATGTCGGCACCCGCAGTCGGGGCGGCGACGGCAACCAGGACGACGGAGAGAGCAAGGGCTTTGCGCAGTCGCATGGCAGACCTTCGCTTCGCTGCTCGCCGGACGGACTGACGGTCGGACGAGGCGACAATCACCACGGCCTGTCCGCACCCTGCCACGCGCGCGCGACGACCCGCCGCAGCCGCGCCCGCACACCCCTGCATTGCGCCTGATCGGCCCAGCCGAGGAGGCCGCCCGGCCACCGCCAGACCACCAACCCGGCCCGCCTGCCTCCGGCGGACCACCCCGCCCGCCTGCCGAGCCACCCGACCGGCCGACCGGCCGCCGGCCGCCCGCAAATAGCTGCCAGGCCGCGGGCCGCCACCTGCAGACCACCTGCCGCCCGGGCCGCCAGGCCACCGCCCAACCCCCGTAACCCCGAGGGGCCACGCCCCCGTCAACGGCACCCACCCGCCGCTTCTCGGCGGGAGCCGTATCCGGATCGTGTCCCCCCGGCCGTTCCTCCGGGGCTTCCCGGCTGTCTGTTGGCATTCCGGGGCGGGTCGGCCTGTCAAGGGTGGCCGAAGGCCATCGCGCAGCGGCGCGACGACGAAGGAGGAGCGCCCTTTACAGGCCGGCCCGAACCGGAAGGACAATGGGC
>NZ_JACBGN010000171.1 GCF_013401435.1 Streptomyces sp. BR123 | reverse complement strand
ATACGAGATACGGACCGGTCTCGTGGGCTCGGAGCTGTGTATAAGAGACAGCGCCAGCGGGTGGGGAGTGCGGTGGTCATCGGGCGTTCTCCGTGCCGGAGAGGACGACGTCGATGAGGTCGCCGACGGTCTGGAAGCTGCGGCCTACGAACAGGTCGTCGGGGAGGGTGGTGCCCAGCTCGTCCTCGATGCGGACCAGCATGCCGACGAACCCGAGCGAGTTGACGCGCAGCAGTTCGCCGACGAGCGGCTCGCTGTCGGAGACGGTGGCGGGGTCGATGGACAGCCGGGACTCGGCGATGACGACGCGCTTGACGATGTCGCCGACTGCGGTCCGGTCGATGTGCGGAACGGTGGTCATGGGGGCCTCTCACTGAGACGTACGGGCGTGTGGGTGGAGGAGGAGGGTGGCCGCGGTCGGCGGCGAGGGAAGAACCGGCGCGGGAAGGAGGGCGCGAGGCATGGGACAGTCGTCACACGGCGCGGGCAGTGGTCGCGACGTGCGGGGGTTGGTCGTTCGCGGCACGCGGGGGACGGCCGGACGCGCGGGGGTTCAGCCGCGCAGTTCGCCGTTGGCCTCGATGACCCAGGTGGTGGTCACCAGGGCGCCGAGGGTCACCGGGCCGCGGACGTGCAGCCGTCCGGTGGCAATGGAGATCTCCGATCCGAGGCCGAGCTTGGGGCCGTCGTGGAGGCGCAGCGATCCGTTGACGACGATCATGGCGGCGTCCACCAGTCGGGCGAACTGTCGGGTCGTCGCCGTGTCCTGGGCGAGGACGCCCTCGGTGTGGCGGGATCCGTAGGCCCGGATGTGCTCTGCCGCGGCGGCCAGCCCGGGGACCGGCCGGAGGCCGATGACCGGGTCGAGGAACTCCCGTCCCAGGTCGTGCGGCTCAAGGGGTTCGGTGCGCCAGGGCATGTCGTCGCGGGCTGCCGGGCCGGCCATGGAGGAGTCCAGGCGGATGGTCAGCTGGGCGTTCTGCCGCTCGCACTCGGCGAGCACGGCGGCCAGGTAGTCGGGGGCGATCTCCTGGTCGACCAGGACCATCTCGACCGAGGTGCAGCCGGCCGGCTCGGGCACCTTGCTGTTCAGGGTGACGCGCGCGGCCAGCGCCAGGTCGGCCGACTTGTGCACGTACAGGTGGTTGACCCCGCCGCCGCTGGCGATGAGGGGGATGGAGCTCGCCGTACGGCAGTATTCGATCAGTGAGGGGCTGCCGCGCGGGATGAGGACGTCCACCTGGTCGGGTCGGGCCAGCACGGCCTTCATCAGCGAGCGGTCCGGGTCCTCCAGGACGGTGACGAGGCCGGCGGGGAGGCCTGCGGAGGTGAGGGCTTCGGCCACCGTCTCGGCCAGGGCCGCGTCCGTCTTTGCGCTCTCCTTGCCGCCGCGCAGCAGCACCGCGTTGCCGACGGCGACCGGCAGCAGTGCGCCGTCCACGGTCACGGTGGGCCGCGCCTCGTAGATCATGAGGGCCACGCCGAGCGGTTTGGGGACGCTGCGCAGGACGCCCCAGTCGCCGGCCGGGATGCCCGGGGTGCCGGCGAGGACCGCGTTCAGCTCCCGCTCGACGGCCCCCGTCAGCTCGACCATGCGGTCGAGGTGGACGTCGGTGAGGCGGAGACGGTGGACGAGCGTCGGCGGCATACCGCGCATCTCGGCGCGGGCGATGTCGGCCCGGTTGGCGTCCTGGATGTCGGGCCAGCGCTTCTTGAGGCAGACGGCCAGTTCGCGGCAGTAGCGGCTGTAGGCGGGGTCGCCGAGCGGCGGCGCGTCGTCGAAGGCGGCGCGGGCCCGGCGCAGGAGGGCGTCGGCGGTGCTGTGCGGGTTCACGGTCGTGGTCCGGGCTGCGGTCACCACATGAACTGCCCTCCGTCGATGATGACCTTCTGGCCGTTGAGGTAGGTGGCGGCCGGGCCGACCATGAACTCCAGGGCGTCGGCGACGTCCTCGGTGGTGCCGATGCGGCGGACGGGGATCTCGTCCAGGGTCTGCGCCATCCGCTCGGGGTCGTCCAGCCGCCAGCGGGTCCGCAGTTCCTCGGTGTCGATCATGCCGGGGATCAGGCAGTTGACCCGGATCGCGGGGGCCAGCTCCAGGGCGAGGCACTTGGTGAGCTGGAGCAGGCCGGCCTTGCTGGCGCAGTAGTTGGCGCCGTCGACGCGGGGACGGATACCGGTGGTCGCCCCGACGTTGACGACGGAGCCTCCTCCGGCGGCGATCATCGCGGGTGCGAGGGCCCGGATCAGCCAGAAGGGGCCGGACAGGTTGGTGTCCAGGACCTGGCGCCAGTCCTCGTCCGTGAGTTCGAGGAACGGTCGGTCGCGGTTGAGACCTGCGTTGTTGACGAGGACCGCGGGGGCGCCATGCCCGCGCAGCACCGTGGCCGCGGCGTCGGCCACCTGCTGCGGGTCGGAGAGGTCGGCCCGGATCGCCGTCAGGGATCCGGCATTGTCCCGCTCCGCTTTCTCGGCTGCCTCCCGGTCGGACCCGTAGAAAGCGACGACGTGATGTCCCATGCGGATCAGGCGGCGGCTCAGCGCCAGCCCTATTCCCCGGGTCCCGCCGGTAACAACGGCAAGTTTGTCCGTCATTGCGGTTTCCTCGTAGGTGTGGGTTTGGAATTCATTCGGGATGTCGAATGGAATGCCGCCATGCTAATGAGGGACCGCAGGGCGGGGTCAAGAATTTGCGGCGGGCAGCCCATAGGGATGCCGGATGAGGTTATCGCCAGGACCTTGAAGGGGGCCGCCGGCTGCCGGTATTCAATTCCCCCATGGCCTCATGCGCATTTCCGTGGCAGCGTTTTCCGCTGCCGGGCGCGGGGGCGTAAAGTACGCGCGCACCACGCACGGGCGCCCCCTGGGACGGCGCCCGTGCGGTCAGCCGGCCAGGTCGCGCTGCCGGGTGGCGTACCGTCGGGACTTGGTCCGGTTGCCGCACACGCGCATCGAGCACCAGCGACGGCTGTGGTTCTTCGAGGAGTCCCAGAACACCCAGCCGCAGGTGTGTTCGGCGCACCGCTTGAGCCGGTGGATGTGTCCGGTCAGGACGACCTCGACCCAGGCGACCGCGAGCCGGGCGAGGGCGGTCCGGGCGGACGGACCGCCGGAGGCGGGGGCGAGCGGTGCGCCCGGGGTGCCGAGGGTGACGAGGACCGGCACGTCGGCGAGCACCGCGTCGGCGAGGGCGAGCCGCTGCGGCTCGACGGGGTCGTCGGTGTCGAGGGCTTCGCGGATGCCGGCGCGCAGGGTGAGGAAGGCCGCGTGCTCGTCCTCCGTGAGCGCCAGCGGGGGCTGCGCCAGGCTCCTGCCCGTCAGCCATGCGGCCAGCTCGGCAGGTGTGGCGACGTCGTCGTCGCCGCTCTCCAGGTCGACGGTGTTGGTGAAGGCCTCGATCAGTTCAGCGGCAGGGGACGGGTCGGGCACGGACGCACCGCCTTTCCGATGAGAGTGCGCGATGGGGCCATCGGACGACGTGATGGCCGATGGCCGGATTGGTGCTGCACGCCCACCATACCGCTGCCATACTGACCACCAAAGAGCCTTAGGAGGTTAGCCATGGAGAGTTCGACGGACCAGCGGTCGCCGGCGACGGGGGCCCCGCCCCTGACCCGGACGCCGAAGGAGGCCGCACCGCGCGACCCCAGCAACCGCAACACCGCGGTCCTGGTGAGCTTCACGGCGATCACGAACCTGGCCGACGGCGTCACCAAGGTCGTCCTGCCGCTCATGGCCACGCAACTGACCGACTCCCCGGCCCAGGTGGCCGGCGTGGGCCTCACCCTCACGCTCCCCTGGCTGCTCGTCGCCCTGCACGTGGGCGTGCTGGTAGACCGCTTCGACCGGCGTCTGCTGCTGTGGATCGCCGACATCGCCCGCATGCTCGTCGTCGCGGCCCTGCTGGTCCTGTCCTTGCGGGACGCCGTGACCATCCCCGCGCTGTACACCGGCGGCCTCGTGCTGGGCGTCGCCGAGGTGGTCGCGCTGACCTGCGCCGCCACCCTCGTCCCGTCCGCCGTGGCACCCGCCGGCCAGGAACGGGCGAATGCCTGGGTGGCCGGCGCCGAGACCGCCTGCAACGAGTTCTGCGGCCCGTTCGTCGGCGGACTCCTGGTGGCCGCCGGCGCGAGCGTGGCACTGGGCTGGACCGGAGCGGGCTACCTGATCGGCACTCTGATCCTGGTCCTGCTCGTGGGCCGGTTCAAGCCGAAGGCGGACGACTCCCGCCCGGCCGGGACCGTCAACCAGCGCATCGGCGAGGGCGTCCGCTTCCTGTGGCAGCAGCGCTTGCTGCGGCTGATGGCCCTCGCGCTGACCGTGCTCTCCGCCTGCTGGGGCGCCTGGCTCGCGCTGATGCCGCTGGTCGCCACCTCGCTGATGGACCTCGACGCCCGCGAGTACGGCATCCTGCTGAGCGCCCTCGGCGCCGGAGGCATCGTCGGCGCGCTCACCGTCACCACCATCAACCGCGTGCTGGGGCGCCGCTGGTCGATGTTCGCCGACCTCGTCGGCACCGCGGCCATGGTCGCCACCCCGGTCATCTCCACCGACCTCTGGGTCGTGGCCGCCGGCGCGTTCCTCGGCGGCATGGGCGGCATCCTGTGGACGGTCAACTCCCGCACCATCAGTCAGCGCCTCGTCCCCGACGCCATGTTCGGCCGCTACAACGCGGCGGCGCGACTCTTCAGCTGGGGCGCGATGCCGCTCGGTGCCGGCCTGGTCGGCGCCCTGGCCGAGTGGTTCGGCATCCGCACCGCGTTCGCCGTGTTCACCGTCGCCACCCTCCTGATCATCGTCCCGTTCCTGCGGACCGTGACCCCGCAGGCGCTCGCGGAGGCCGACGCGGCGCCCGCGCGCGACTGAGCCCGCACCACACCGTCCCCTCGCAGCGGGAGTTGCTTATCCAGGTATTCGCGATGCCTATCAGCCGGCCGCCGAACCAACTGGTTCCGGTCGGCTGGGTCGTCCTACGATCAAGGAAATTGCTCGGGTCAGCTTCCTTGAACCGGAGGAACTCGCATGCCCTCTCTTTCTCCTGCCATTCTGGAAACGGAAAGGTTCCGGGCCTACGGCGCCCGCCACGTGGACGAACTGAGCGAAAGGTTCGGAATCCCGGACCACATCGCCCGGTCCATAAAATCGCTCGCCGCGGTGCTCCCGTTCCGCGTGAACGAATACGTCCTCGCGAACCTGGTCGACTGGGACAACATCCCGGATGACCCGATCTTCCAGATGGTCTTCCCGCAGAGCGGGATGCTCCGCGCCGAGGACGAGCGCCGGCTCGCGGCCCTGGTGGACGACCCCGGCGCGAAGAGGGAGCTTCGCCTCGCCGTCCAGCAGATCCGAGGCAGCCTCAACCCCCACCCCTCCGGCCAGAAGCAGCTCAACGTTCCCACCGTGGACGGCACCGAGGTACCCGGCATCCAGCACAAGTACCGCGAGACCGTGCTGTACTTCCCGGGCCAGGGACAGACCTGCCATTCGTACTGCACGTACTGCTTCCGCTGGGCCCAGTTCGTGGGCGACGCCGACCTGCGCTTCGCCGTGCCGGAGCCCAGCCGCCTGGTGGAGTACCTGAGCCACCACCCCGAGGTCAACGACGTGCTCGTCACCGGCGGCGATCCGATGATCATGTCGACCGACCGGCTGCGCAGCCACCTCGAACCGATCCTGGGCGTGCCCACGGTCCAGACCATCCGCATCGGCACCAAGTCGGTCGCGTACTGGCCGCAGCGGTTCGTCACCGACAACGACGCCGACGACGTACTGCGCCTGTTCGAGGAGATCGTCGCCTCCGGCCGCAACCTCGCGGTGATGATGCACTTCACCCACCCCCGCGAGCTGGAATCCGACCTGGCACGCCGGGCCGTCGCCCGCATCCGCTCGACCGGCGCCCTCGCCTACTGCCAGGCCCCCTTGGTGGCCCGCGTCAACGACAACGCGGAGACCTGGAGCGCGCTGTGGCGTGCCGAACTCGCCGCCGGGGCCGTGCCGTACTACATGTTCGTCGAGCGGGACACCGGCCCGTACGAGTACTTCAAGGTGCCGCTCGCCCGCGCCCACGAGATCTTCCGGTCCGCCTACCGGACCCTGCCGGGTCTGGCCCGCACCGTCCGGGGACCGGTCATGTCGGCCACCCCCGGCAAGGTGATCGTCGACGGTGTCACCGAGAGCGCGGAGGGACGCTTCTTCCAGCTGCGCATGCTCCAGGCCCGCAACCCGCAGCTGGTCGGACGCCCCTTCCGGGCGCACTACTCGGAGACCGCCGCATGGCTGGACGAGCTCCGGCCGGCCGACGACGCGCCCGCCGACATAGCGGCCGCGATCCGCGGCGCGCTGCCGCAGGTCACCGACGACATCGACTCGTCCTCCTGGCTCCGTCAGGAGCTCGCCCATGCCTGAGGCCACGGTCTGGCGGACGTCCCCCAACCTCGCGCTGAACCAGTTGGTCGCAGAGCGCCACGCAGCCGGTGACGACGTGGTGCACCTGGCCTTCGGCGAATCGCGGCTCCCCGCGTTCGGCCCGCTGGCCGAACGGCTGGCCCGCGGCACCGGCCGCAACGCCTACGGGCCGGTGGCCGGCGGCGAGCCAGTACGCCGGGCTGCGGCCGGCTACTTCAGCCGCCGCAACATGCCCACCGGACCGGACCAGATCGTCGTCGGCCCGGGTAGCAAGCCCCTGCTGATGGCCCTCCAGCACGTGCTTCCCGGCGACGTCCTGATCCCCCGACCGGCCTGGAACTCCTATGTCCCGCAAGCACGACTGGCCGGCAAGAGGGCGTACGAGGTGCCCATCCCCGCCGAGTGCGGCGGCATCCCGGACCCGGCCGCCCTGCGCGACGTCGTGCGGCAGGCGCGTGCCGCCGGCGGCGACCCGCGCACCGTCGTGCTGACCCTGCCGGACAACCCGACCGGTACGCTCGCGCCGCCCGCGCTGGTCCGCGGGATCTGTGCAGCCGCCGAGGAACTCGACCTCGTCATCGTCTCCGACGAGATCTACCGCGACATCGTCCACGATCCGGCCACTCCGTTCCTCAGCCCCGCCGAGGTCGCGCCCGAGCGCACCATCGTCACCAACGGCCTGTCGAAGACGCTGGCGCTGGGCGGCTGGCGCATCGGCGTGTGCCGGTTCCCGGACAACGACTGGGGCCTGGCCGTCCGTGACGGGGTGATCTCGGTGGCCAGCGAGGTCTGGTCCACCCTGGCGGGCCCGATGCAGGAGGTCGCGGCCTACGCCTTCGCCGAACCGGAGGAGATCCGGCAGCGGCTGTCAGCCAGCGCCCGGCTGCACGGAGCGGTGGCCCGCGCGGTCCACGAGATCGTGGTGGACGCCGGCGCCGCCTGCCGCCCGCCCACCGGCGGCTTCTACGTGTACCCGGACTTCGAGCCGCTGCGCACGCACCTCGCCTCGCGCGGCGTCACCGACTCGGCCGGCCTGCAGCACCACCTGCTCGACGTCCACGGCGTCCTGGTGCTGGGCGGCCACCACCTGGGCGACGACGCGGGCGCGCTCCGCTTCAAGGCGGCCACCAGCATGCTCTACGGCGAGACCGTCGAGGAGCAGGAACAGTCCCTGGCGGCGGCCGACCCGCCGGCCCTGCCCCACGTGGAGCGCGTGCTGTCCCGACTCAAGGAAACCTTCACCAAGCTGAGCCGATAGGGCGTCCCCCGGCCGGATCCCTCACACGGGCCCGCCGGGGACGGCTCCGGCCGACGAGGAAACAGCGAGCACCTGCGATGCGTACGAGCGCACAGACCCTGCGAACGGGCGGACTCCCCGCCCGGGGAGCAACAGCCGGACTGGCCCTGCACCCCTTCCTGGGAATCCGCCGGACCCGGCACGCCCTCGCGCGCGACCGCACGCCCGCCTTCTACGTGCTGGAGCAGCGCCGGCGTGCCGAGCTGCTCCAGCGGGGCGTGATCGGCGCACTCGACCTGGGTACGGCGGAGCGGGCCGTCCACCCGCACGAGCACGTACTGCCGCACAAGGTGGCCGTCCAGCGGAACATCCTCCGCGCGGTCGGCGGCAGCCCCGAGCCGGTGCTGCTCGCCTGCCGGGGCGCCACCGGCGTGGACGCGGTGCTCGACCTGGTCACGGCGGGCCCGCCGGACACGGCCCTGTCCCAGCCGGACGGCACCCTCCACCTCCTGTGGCGCTGCACCGACCCGGACCAGCAGGCGGTGGTGGCCGCCGGCCTCGCCGAGCGCCCCGCCCTGCTGGCCGACGGCCACCACCGCTTCGCGGCGGCGCTGGAACACCGCCGTGCCTTCGGCGACCGGCCCGGCCCCTGGGACCGGCTTCCGGCACTCGTCGTGGACACCACAAGTCACCCGCTCGGCCTGCAGGCCATCCACCGCCACCTGCCGGGCGTGCCTGCGGAGGAGGCCGCGGCCCGGGCCTCGGCCGTGGCCACCGTGGAAGAGGTCACCCGGACCGGACCGCCCCCCGTACCGCGCCCGGGGGAATTCATCCTGACCGGTGCAGGCGTGCGGTACTGGTCGGTCCGCAATGTCTCCGCCGACCACGTACGGTCCGCACTCCACGGCCACCCCGCGGCCTGGGCCTGCTTGGACACGGCCGTACTTCACCACCTCTTCATCGACCGCGTCTGGCGGGGCGCGCTGAACGGCTCCCAGGTCTCGTACCTCCACGGAACCTCTCGGGGACCGGAAGCCGTCCCGGCCGGTGGCACCCTCGTCCTGCTCGCCCCACCAACGGAGGCGGAAGTCCACCACCTGGCCGGCAACGGCATCCTGATGCCTCAGAAATCGACGGCGTTCGGCCCCAAACCCCTCCCGTGGCTGGTCACTTACCACCACGCCCACCAGATCCGTGGTCAGGCCGGGAAGACGGCATCCTGCACGGCTGCCTCAAGACCACAAACGTGACCGGGCGGCGTGCGCGAGCGCGGGCAAGGAAAGGCCGGCCCTCGGCCGGCGCAGGCAGGATCTCTCGGGCCGACTATCCGGTCGCGCGAGCCGAGCGGGGCCGGGCGCGCAGGGCAGGCAGGCGAGCGCGCTCGTCTGCTCCGGCCAGGCTCTCGTCCAGGGTCAGGAGGGAGAGCAGGCGCACCGGTCGGCCGGCTGTGGCAGCGGCCTCCAGTTTGTGGTGGCCGTCGAGGAGGAAGTGGGTCAGGCCCCAGTGCACGGAGGGGTCGTCGCCCGAGCCGAGGGCGGGCTGGCACACGTCCAGCGTGGAGATCGCCACCGCCGTGGGGACCGTTCCCTGTCCCATGAGCGCGATGTACTCCTCGACGCGCTCCCTCTCGTTCCACGTCGGGGGGACCATGGGCACGACGAATTCGTAGAGGTGGGCGGCGGCGTCGACCGCGGTCTCGAAGGTCCGGTAGTACGGGGTGTGCGGGTACTCGGGAAGGCCCCAGAACTGGTCGATCCCCCATGTCGTGACCTGTTCGCCGCTGAAGTAGTCACCCTCCTTCCCCGGGATGATCAGCCGGGGTTCCACGTTCAGGAGCAGTGGGAGGTACTCGCCCTCCGGCAGCAACGCGCCGAACGCATCGATCACGCCGGCGTCGTCCGGATCGTCCAGTGGACCGGTGAGCCGTTCCTGCATGCTCTCCAGGGACAACTTCTCTCTGGCGGTTTCCAGTCGGCGGAAGAGGAGCGGGCACGTTCCGCAGTAGAAGCTGAGCTCGAAGGCAGGCTGGTCGTCGACCATGAGCAAGCGGCGCCGCGGCCCGCCGCCGAGCTCCTGCAGTTCCGCATCGAAGTGCAACCGTGCCTCGGAGGAAGGAACGCCGAGACTGCGGGGGTCGCCCGTTTTGATCATCACGGGCCGACCGTACGGGACGCCGTGCACCGGCTCCACCGAGCCCTGAGTGTCCCTGCCGGACGGGCCGACTACGGCGCCGAGCCACAGCGGCGTGCACGTCTTCTCCGGCCGGGCCGACAACGACAGCGACAGCGCCGCCGTCCAGGCCGCGCACGAGACTTCTCCATCGAGCAGGATCTGCCGGGCCCGCTCGCCGCCGCCCGGGGCGGCCTGTCCGGCCCCCGACCTGCGTGTGCTGACGGGCGCGGACCTGGTGACCACCGCCGCGGCGAACCGGTACGCGGCTCCGCGACCGAGGTCCCGGCCGACCGGCCCTGACGGTCGGCCGGACAGGCGGCTGTTCGGGGGAAACGCCGGTGTGGTCCATCGGACGCGAGGGGCACCGCCCCTACGGTCGGCTGATATGACGCCTCCACCGAACCACTTCGCCGACCCCGCACGGCGGACGGCACTGACCGGCCTCGTCGTCGGCGCCGGATCCGTGCTGGCGGCCGGCTGTACGCCTCTGGGCCACACCGCCCAGCAAGGGACCACCGGAAGTCCCACGAGGTCGGCCACCGGCTCCGCGGGCGGTGCCACACCCGGGGCGATGACCCTCTTCAAGGACCCCGGGTTCAACTTCAACGCGCTTCTCGCCCTCGGCGGGTCGGGCCGGGGTGCCGGTGAGGTCGGCGAAGTGCTCACCGCGGTGAACGCGATCAACAAGGCCGGGCCCTCCGCGCAGACGTACGTGGAGACCTTCGGGAAGCTGGCCGACCGGCTGTCGAAGGCACCCGAGGGCAACAAGCCCGGCACTGCGACCACGCGCTCTCGTGCGCTGCGGGCCTCGCAGTACTACAGCCAGGCGCTGTTCTTCGTCCTCGGCTCCGACGCCCCCGGCAACGAGGAGCAGCTGTACAAGTCCGCGCGGCGCGCCTGGGACACGTTCTGCAAACTGTCCGACCCGGCCCCGGTGACGGCGAACGTACCGTACGGGAACACGCCGCTCCCGGTCTGGTTCTTCCGGCCGGACGACTCCGCCGGGCGACGCCCCACCGTGATCCTCACCAACGGCAGCGACGGGCAGAACGTCGACATGTGGACCTACGGCGTGTCGGCCGCCCTGGAGCGCGGCTGGAACGCCCTCGTGTACGACGGACCGGGCCAGGGCCAGCTGCTCTTCCTGGACCGGGTGGTCTTCACGCCGCGCTGGGAGACGGTGGTGACTCCCCTCGTCGACTGGCTGGCTGCCCGTTCCGACGTGGACACCGACCGTATCGCCCTGACCGGACTGAGCATGGGAGGTGAGCTGGCTCCCCGGGCCGCGGCCCATGAGAGCAGGATCGCCGCTCTGGCGGCGATGCCCGGAGTGCTGAAGCCCTGGCTGGGTTTCCCCGCGGAGATCCGGGAGATCCTCACCCCGGACAAGGAGGAGACGAACAACATCTGGAACAAGGAGGTCGTCCCCGGGCTGTCTCCGGCCGAGGCCGCCACGCTGAAGAAGCGGTTCGAACCGTTCTCCGCGCCGGCGATGCTCGCCGCCCGCCAGGGGAAGATGTTCACCGACTTCTACACCCCGGCCAAGCTCGTCGAGTCGCTCGACATCACGGACGTCGTGGAGCGCATCAAGACGCCCACACTGGTCCTGGACTACGACGACGAGCAGTTCTATCCCGGGCAGCCGCGCGAGTTCTTCGACAAGCTGACGTCCCCCAAGGACTACGTGAAGCTCAGCGCCGCCACCGGCGCGCAGCTGCACTGCTCCCCGATGGCACCGCAGGAGCACTGCGAGGTCGTCTTCGACTGGCTGCAGGAGACGTTGCCGGGACGCTGAGCGACGGGACGAGGCCGGGACACAGGGCGTTGTCGTCGGGGGCCGGGCCGTCCAGCGCGTCCCGCGGGTGCTCGTGGTGCCGGCGCGGATCGGCCAGGGCAGAGGCCGTCCCTCGCTACGCCCCTGAGGGGCTTAGCGAGGGACGTACTCGGATCGGGAGAGTTCCCACGGGTGGTACTCGAGGGCCCGCTCCGCTCCTGATTCGGCAGACCTCGCAAGGGCTGACCCGAGCGGCGGTCGTTCCGGCCGAGAACGGCGGCGGGCCGCCCGCGCGGGGCCGTGCGACACCGGTCCGATCCTCGATGTCACCGACCGTCGCGGATGCACCTGCCGCGTTCCGCCGGCGCTTCAGGCGCGTCACTCGCCTGCCGCACGCGTTACGGGGAGACGATCCGCGGGCCGAACTTCACGGCAGACGCCTGGTCCTGGAAGCTGGTTCCGTTCAGGTCCATGACCTCGCCCGGGAGAAGGGTGACCGCCGTAGCCCGGTAGTCGTAGTCCTGGAAGACGCGAACGAGATGGGCCGAGCGGTTGACGATGGAGCTGGTGGCGTCGTTGAAGCAGTAGTAGTCCAGGCGCGCCTCGTCGTCGTCGAGCATGACGACCCTGGCCGGACCGCCGGAGTTGTACCCGTTGTTCTCGTACAGGCAGACGTACCCGACCTTGCAGGCGTCCTGGCCCTGTCCCATCTGGATCTTCACGTCCGCCGATGCCGGGACGGCAACGGCGAGCACGCTCGCGAACGCGCAAGCGGCGACGGAAACCACGGCCGAACGGATCTTCATGACGTCCTCCTGGAAGCGGGAGCGAATGTTCTCGTGAAGATCGATAGCCCGAAGGACGCAGCCCATGAGCGGCGCGAGCCGAAACCACTCCGAAGAGCAACGGTCGACACGCCCGCTTGGCGGTTCACCTGCGAAGCGGCGTTTCCGTGGCCGCGCTCGACACGGCGCTGCCACCCGTCACTGCGCAGCGCCACACGCCGCTTCCGACGTACGCGGGGGCCTGGCCACGCCGACAGAAGAGTTCGAAGATGCCCGGTACGGGCCCGTCGCTCCGGACCGGCGCTTCGTTTCGCGTCCGGTTTCTCGATTACCGCTCGTACCCGGAACTCCGCACTTCCGGGCCCGTAGTGCACCGTTATGAAGATCCAGTAGCCTTTGGAACCGCCGCATCCGCATTCTGCCCCACCATCCGCCGACGGTACGGAATGTCATGTTCGCGTCACTCAATGCGGGCGGCTCTCCCCACGCCGAGGCACACCTCTTCCCCACGGAGGCGTACCTCTCCCCCACGGAGGCACACCATGAGATCCCCACTCGCGTCGCGGCGCCAGCGCGTCGCGGCGCCCGTACTCCTCCTGTCCGCCCTGCTCACCCTGCTCGCCCTGCTCGCCCTGGTCATCGTCCCCACCGCCCATGGGTACAACGAAAGCACCTCGGCGTGTGCGCTCCGGGGGACGACCGGCTACACCGACGAGGGCCAGCAAACCGACTACAACCGGTTCCAGAGACCGGTGGGCACCAAGCGCGTGGGCGTGATCTACGTCGACTTCCCCGACGCCGTCGGGACCACCACGCCTCTGGATCGCTACTACAACCAGATATCCGGCGCCGCCGACTGGATGTGGAAGGCATCCAACGGCAAAACGTGGCTGGACATGCGGGCCCCGTACGGCAACTGGGTGCGCATGCCGAAGAAGTCCACCGACTACAACTGGGCACGCGGGTTCTCCTGGGAGACGCACCGGGCGTACCTGAAGGACGCCCTCGCCGGTGCTGCCGGTGCAGGCGTCAACCTCGCCGACTACGACATGTTCTACATCGTGCCGACCAGTACCGCGGCCGCGATCACCCACACCCCCACCTGGGTCCAGGACCCCGCCAACCCGACCTGGATCTGGAACAAGGCGACGAACGCCTGGGTGATGATCAAGTGGGCGGTGACCTTCGGACAGGACATGTGGCACTGGGGCCACAAGGTCGCCGACCACGAGACCGGCCACACCTTCGGCCTGCCCGACCTCTACGCCTTCAACGGCGAACAGCACCAGTACGTCGGCGGCTGGGACGTCATGGGCAACGTGAGGGGCCCGGCCCCGCAGTTCCTCGGCTGGCACACGTGGAAGCTCGGATGGATCACCGACAGCCAGGTCTCCTGCCTGTCCGCGAACGGCACGTACTCCACCAACCTGAACGGGGTGGAATACGGAGGCAGCGGCTACAAACTGGCGGTGATCAAGACCAGCGCCACCACGGCCTACGTCGCCGAGTCCCGCAAGGCGGCCAACAACGACTCCGGCGCCTGCGCCACCGGCGTACTGATCTACAAGATCGACACCTCGGTCGCCAGCGGCAGCGGGCCGGTCCGCGTGGTGAGCAACCCCAGAGCCGCTGCACCCACCGGGAACTGCACCACCCTGGACATGCAGACCTGGAAACCCGGCCAGACATTCCAGGACGACACCGCTCGTATCCGGATCCACGTGAACGGCTCCGACGCGTACAACGACACGGTCTGGACCTACAAGTGGTGACCGCGTAGCGCGAAACGCCCCTGGGGCTGCCCGTCGGAAGTCGGCGGGCGGCCCCAGCCCGGGAAGCCGGTGCGCTCCGACGGCCGGACGCACCGCACCGCACCGCGACACCACCAGTGCTCTGAGTCGGGAATTCCCTTCAGACGACCGGCGAGTCGTTCGAGGATGTCGTCTGCGGTCCGTCGTCCTACCCGGATCTCCGAAAGCGCCGCCCCGGCGGGGCCGCGGCGTTGCGGGGCGCAGGAGCGGCAGGGTCCGGGTTCACCCCTTTCTCAAGCGCACCATGTCTCCCGTCCTGCCGCCCGCGATGACGTCGATCCGGACGCCGGTCGCGGGATCGGTGAAGCTCTGCCCGGGGGCGTACGCGGCGAGGTCCAGCGGGGTGCAGCCGGTGGGCGGTGCGGCGGTCGGGTTGGCGTTCATGATCCGCACCGGGCCCTCGCCGGTCGGAGTTGCGGAGTCGACCCGGTAGACGAGCACGCCGGTGGAACAGGCGGTGGCGTCGTTGCCCTCGGCACGGCGGGACTCCGCGACGTACGCCGTCGTCTCGCCGGTGCGCAGCACGGCGATCTTGGTTCCGCCCGCCCGTTCCACCGGGGTCAGGCGTACGGTGCGGCGGCCGGCGGCGGGCAGGCAGGCGACCTGGGCGTCGCTGGTCCAGCCCAGCTTCCAGGAGTGCCAGCCGAGGTACTGCGGGGCGTGGCCGGCGATGTGGCCCATGACGTCCCAGCCGCCTGCGTACTGGTGGGTGGCGCCGGTGAAGGAGTACAGGTCGGGCAGGCCGAAGGTGTGCGCGGTCTCGTGGGCGGCGACCTTGTGTCCCCAGCGCCACATGTCCTGGCCGAAGGTGACGGCCCACTTCAGGCGGGCGCCGTCGGCGGTGATGCCGGGTGTGGCCGGGTCGTGGAGGTAGGTCGGGGAGAAGGGGATGGCGGTCGCCGTCCTGGCAGGGACGACGTGGACCATGTCGTACCGGGAGAAGTCCGCGTGCGGGTCGGCGGCCGTGACCGCGTCGCGGAGGTACTTCTCGTGGGCCTCGAAAGTGAGGCCGCGCGCAAAGCCGTAGGACGTGGAGTCGGCGGGCATCCGGATCCAGCGGTCCAGCGTGGTGTTCTCCAGTCGCAGGCGGCCGTGGCTCGCGCGGCTCATCCAGTCGGCGGCCGGGGCCAGGTGGGCGGCGTACGGCTCGGGGCGGTCGGCGGCCGGGGCGTCGGGGAAGTCCACGAACAGCGTCAGGACGCGGCGGGTTCCCGTGGCGGGCTGGAACCGGTTCCGGTCGGTGTCGTGGCCCTCGTCGGTCCAGCCGGTCCTGCCGGGGAGTGCGCAAG
>NZ_JACBGN010000170.1 GCF_013401435.1 Streptomyces sp. BR123 | reverse complement strand
AGCCCCGCCCCGCCGGCGCCCCACCCGGCCGGCACGCCGAGGGCGACGGCGGCCGCCGCCCAGGCGGCCAGGGCGGGCACGACCAGCCGCAGGTCCGCGGGCTCCCTGCCCTCCGCCCGCTTCACGGCCGCACCAGCTTGCGCAGGTCGGCGAAGCGGCGCTCGCCGATGCCGTTGACCTGGCGGAGCTCCTCCACCGCCCGGAAGCCGCCGCGGGCCGTGCGGAAGTCGACGATGTGCTGCGCCAGCACCGGCCCGACCCCGGGCAGTGCGTCCAGTTGCTCCACCGTGGCCGTACCGAGGCTCAGCGGTCCGGCGGCCGGCCCGCCGGGCCCCGCGACGGGCGGTGCCGGGCCGCCGACGACCACCTGCTCGCCGTCGACCAGCACCCGCGCCCGGTTGAGCCCGGTGGTGTCCGTCCCCGGGGTGGCTCCCCCGGCGGCGGCGAGCGCGTCCTCCACCCGCGAGCCGGCGGGCAGCCGCCTCACTCCGGGGTCGCGTACCTTGCCGCTGACGTCCACCACGATGCGGGAGCCGCTCGCGTCGCTGCCGGCCGGCCCGGGGGCCGGGCCCGGCGTCGGGGCGGGTGCCGTGGCGGGGACGACGGCCGGGGGCGCGGTCACCGGCTGCGGCCGGGCCGACCAGTACTGCTGGACCCCGAACCCGACGGCGACCGCCAGCACCACGGCGACGGCGCCCACGGCACGCGGCCGGACCTCCAGCCGGGCCTGCACCCACAGCGGCAGCCGCTCCCGTGCGGCGAGCCACCCCGAGCCCCGAGGAGGCCGCGGAGCCGCCTCGCCCGGGACGGCCGACGGCGTCGGTGCCGACGGCTCGGGATCCGAGGCCCGGGACTCCGAAGCCACTGCCGACGGGGGCGCCTGCATCGTGGTCAACGGCGCCGACGACGACACCGGCAGCGGCGGCGGCAGCGGCGGCGGGGCCGACGGCTCCGGCCCCTGTGGCACGGCACCACCGCCGCCACCGAGGAGGGCTTCCGCCCGGCGGCGCACCACAGCCGCGGCGGCGGCATCGCCAGGCGCAGCCGGCCGCCTGCGGAATCGGGCCCCGGCGCGACCTCGGCGGGGCCTCGGACGGCTGTCGGAGAGAGGGGAACGGCCCGGTCCCGCGGTGGCTTCGGAGCGGTGCGAACTGCGCGTGTGAAGAGTCATGCCACGACGGTAGGGACGAATCCCGACCGCCGTTCGGAACACTCAGTTCCGGTGGATTTCCGCGTGCTTGTGGAAAACGGCGCTACCCTTTCCGGTGGTCAGCGGGGCGAGACGACCGCCGCCAGCAGCCCCGGGCCCGTGTGTGCGCCGATCACCGCGCCGACCTCGCTGACGTGCATTTCGACCAGGCCCGGGATGCGCTCCCGCAGCCGCTCCGCGAGCTTCTCCGCCCGCTCGGGCGCCGCGAGGTGGTGCACGGCCACGTCGACCTCGGCCGTCCCGGCCCGCTCGACGGCCAGTTCCTCCAGCCTGGCGATGGCCTTGGAGGCCGTCCGCACCTTCTCCAGCATCTCGATGCGTCCGCCGTCCAGGGTGAGCAGCGGCTTCACCGCGAGGGCCGAGCCGAGGAGGGCCTGGGCGGCCCCGATGCGCCCGCCCCTGCGGAGGTAGTCGAGGGTGTCGACGTAGAAGTACGCCGACATGTCCGCGGCCCGCTTCTCCGCGGCGGCCACGGCCTCGTCGACGGAGCCGCCGGTCTCGGCGGTCTCGGCGGCTGCCAGGGCGCAGAATCCGAGGGCCATCGCGACCATGCCCGTGTCGACCACCCGTACCGGAACGGGGGCGGTCTTGGCGGCGAGCACGGCCGCGTCGTAGGTGCCGGAGAAGTCCGCGGACAGGTGCAGGCTGACGATGCCCGTCGCCCCGGCCTCCGCGGCCGCCCGGTAGGCCCGTACGAACTCTTCCGGGCTCGGGCGGGAGGTGGTGACCGAGCGGCGCTTCTGCAGGGCCAGGGCCAGGCTGCGCGCCGAGATTTCGGTGCCCTCTTCGAGGGCCTCGCCGCCGACGACCACGGTCAGCGGGACGGAGGTGATTCCGTGCCGCGCCATGGCCTGTGGGGGCAGGTAGGCCGTGGAATCGGTGACGATCGCGACATGGCGGGACATGAGGCGGAGGTTACCGCCAGAGGGGCTGCAACGGCAGCCCGACCCCTCCCGCCGCGGCCGTCGGAGCGGCCCGCCCCCGCGTCGGCCCCGCCGGCCGGGCCCACCACCCGCTGCCTCGGCCCGGCTTCTCAGGCCCGGCCGGCTCAGGCCCGGCCGGAGCCGGCCCGCCGTCTCAGGTCGTCGTCTCGGGGCGGGGGTTCTTCTGCCACGGGTACTTCTGTGTCGGCGCGGCCGGGTTCAGCGCCGGAGCGGGGGATGAACCCTGCCGCCCCTGGGCGTCCTGAGCCGTTGCGGCCTCCGGGCCCGGGGCGGTACCCGAGCCGGCAGCCGCGTCCCACGCGGCCGCGGCCGCCGCGAGGTCGTCCAGCGTGTCCCTGCGGGAGGCCCAGTCCCGCAGCGCGTCCGACTCGACCCCGATCTGCTCCGACAGCGTCGACAGTTCGTCGTCCGCGAACCGGCGCGCCCGCTCGCGCGCGGCCCACCGCAGCGAGTCCGCGGCCTGCGTGATCTTCGCCGCCCGCTCCCGGAGACCGGGCAGGGCCTGGGCGACCCGGGCCCGGTCCGGCTCCTGCTCCAGCCGCTTCAGCTCGTCGTCCAGCTCGTGCCCGTGCGCGCTCAGCCGCTCGAACAGGGCGAGCGACTCCTTCAGCGAGGCATCCGTCCGGGCGCCCTCAGTCAGCGCGTCCTGCGTGGTCCGCATGGACGACCGCAGGTCCAGGCGCAGCTGGGCAAGTGCCCCGCCGACCCCGACCTGGCCGAGGCTCTTCGCCTTCAGAGCGGTGTCCTCCACGGTCCTTCTGGCCTGCGTGATGGTGCGGTCAACACCGCGCTTCGCCGCACCGACCGCCTTCACCGTGGCCCACGCACCGAGCCCCAGGAAGGCGAACAGCATCACCAAGGCAAACATGATGATCAACGCGCCCGCGTCCATGAGGGCCCCTTCCCCTGCCGTTTCCGTCCCCTCCACCGTAAACGCCACGGACAGGCCAGGGGTTCCATTCGAACCCCCAACCTGCCCGTACGGGAATACCCCGACGTCAGACGCCAGACGTCGGACGTCAGACCAGGTCGGCCGTCAGACCAGGTCGGCCATCAGACCAGGTCGGCCATCAGATGACGATGTTCACCAGCTTGGGCGCGCGCACGATCACCTTGCGGATCTCGGCCCCGCCCAGCGCCGCCACCACGGCCGCGTCGCCCAGCGCCAGCTGCTCCAGGTCGCCCTCGGAGATCGTCGGCGGCACCTCCAGGCGCGCCTTGACCTTGCCCTTGACCTGCACGACGCAGGTCACGGTCTCGTCCACCACGTACGCCGGGTCGGCCACCGGGAAGTCCTGGTGCACGACGGACGCGGTGTGGCCCAGGCGGCTCCACAGCTCCTCCGCGATGTGCGGGGCCAGCGGCGCGACCAGCAGGACCAGGCGCTCGGCCACCGAGCGCTCCAGCGGGCGGCCCGCCTTGGTCAGGAAGTTGTTCAGCTCGGTGATCTTCGCGATGGCGGTGTTGAAGCGCAGGCCCGCCATGTCCGCTCCGGCCCCGTCGATCGCCTTGTGCAGCGCGCGCAGGGTGTCCTCGCCGGGCTCCCCGTCGACGACGGTGACCTGCCCGGTCTCCTCGTCCACGATGTTGCGCCACAGGCGCTGCAGCAGCCGGAACTGGCCGACGACGGCGCGGGTGTCCCACGGACGGGAGACGTCCAGCGGGCCCATCGCCATCTCGTACAGGCGCAGCGTGTCGGCGCCGTACTCCTCGCAGATCTCGTCCGGCGTGACGGCGTTCTTCAGGGACTTGCCCATCTTGCCGTGCTCGCGCTTGACCTGCTTGCCCTCGTGGAAGTAGGCCCCGTCCCGCTCCTCGACCTCGGCGGCCGGGACGTACATGCCGCGCTCGTCGGTGTACGCGTACGCCTGGATCATGCCCTGGTTGAACAGCTTGTGGAACGGCTCCGCCGAGGAGACGTGGCCCAGGTCGAACAGCACCTTCGACCAGAAGCGTGCGTACAGCAGGTGCAGCACCGCGTGCTCGGCGCCGCCGACGTACAGGTCGACGCCGCCGTGCGGCGCGCTGTCGCGCGGGCCCATCCAGTACTGCTCGATCTCCGGGTCGACCAGGGCCGAGTCGTTGTGCGGGTCCAGGTAGCGCAGCTCGTACCAGCAGGAACCGGCCCAGTTGGGCATGGTGTTGGTCTCGCGGCGGTACGGGCGGACACCGCGCCCGTCGCCCAGGTCCAGCTCGACGTTGACCCAGGCCTCGTTGCGGGACAGCGGGGTCTCCGGCTTGGACGTGGCGTCGTCGGGCTCGAAGGTGCGCGGCGAGTAGTCCTCGACCTCGGGCAGTTCCAGCGGCAGCATCGACTCGGGCAGGGCGTGCGCCACGCCGTCCTCGTCGTAGACGATCGGGAAGGGCTCGCCCCAGTAGCGCTGGCGGCTGAACAGCCAGTCGCGCAGGCGGAAGTTGACGGTGCCTTCGCCGATGCCCTGCTCGGTCAGCCAGGCGGTGACGGCGGCCTTGGCATCCACGACGGTCAGGCCGTCCAGGGAGATGCCCTCGCCCGTCGAGTTGACGATGGTGCCGTCGTACGAGGTGAAGGCGTCGTCCCATTCCGCCGGGTCGGCGTCGCGGTCGTCCGAGGGCTCCACGACGCAGCGGACCGGCAGTTCGAAGGCCTGCGCGAAGGCGAAGTCGCGGGAGTCGTGCGCCGGGACGGCCATGATCGCGCCGGTGCCGTAGCCCATCAGCACGTAGTCGGCGATGAAGACGGGGACCTGGTTGCCGCTGACCGGGTTGGTGGCGTACGCGCCGGTGAAGACACCCGTCTTGTCCTTGGCCTCTGCCTGTCGCTCGACGTCGGACTTGGCGGCGGCCTGCTTGCGGTACGCGTCCACGGCCTCGCCGGGGGTGGCGGAGCCGCCGGTCCACACCTGGTGGGTGCCCTCGGGCCATTCGGCCGGGATGATCTTCTCGACCAGCGGGTGCTCGGGCGCCAGCACCATGTAGGTGGCGCCGAACAGGGTGTCGGGGCGGGTGGTGAAGACGGTGATGGCGTCGCCGCCCACGGCGAAGTCGACGCGGGCGCCCTCGCTGCGGCCGATCCAGTTCCGCTGCTGCAGCTTGATGGCCTCCGGCCAGTCCAGCGCGTCCAGGTCGTCCAGCAGCCGGTCGGCGTACGCGGTGATCCGCATGTTCCACTGGCTCAGCCGGGCCTTGAAGACCGGGAAGTTGCCGCGCTCGGAGCGGCCGTCCGCGGTGACCTCCTCGTTGGCCAGGACGGTGCCCAGACCGGGACACCAGTTCACGGGCGCGTCCGAGGGGTACGCCAGGCGGTACCCGTCCAGCACGCCGGCCCGCTCGACGGCGGTCAGGTCGGCCCAGGCGCGGCCGCCGGGGACCTCACGGGAGCCGTCCTCGAAGGAGGCGACCAGCTCGGCGATCGGACGGGCCTTCTGCGCGTCGGTGTCGTACCAGGAGTTGTAGACCTGCAGGAAGATCCACTGGGTCCACTTGTAGTAGTCGGGGTCGATCGTCGCGAAGGACCGGCGCTTGTCGTGGCCCAGGCCCAGCCGGCGCAGCTGCGCCTTCATGTTCTCGATGTTCGCCTCGGTGGACACGCGCGGGTGCGTGCCGGTCTGCACCGCGTACTGCTCGGCGGGCAGGCCGAAGGCGTCGAATCCCAGGGTGTGCAGGACGTTGTGGCCGGTCATCCGCTGGTGGCGGGCGAAGACGTCGGTGGCGATGTACCCCAGCGGGTGGCCGACGTGCAGGCCCGCACCGGACGGGTACGGGAACATGTCCATGATGAACTTCTTGGGGCGCGCGACGACCGCCGGGTCACCGGCCAGGTCGCCCGTCGGGTTCGGGGCCTCGTAGGTGCCCTGCGCGTCCCATACGTCCTGCCAGCGTGCCTCGATGTCGGCGGCCATGGCAGCCGTGTAACGGTGCGCCTCGGCCGCCTCGGGGGCCGGGGTGTTCGTCTCGCTCATGTTTTCGGAAGCTCCATCGATCGTCTCTGCCGGCTCTGCTCACTCAAACGAATCTGCTCGCTCAAACGAAAAAGCCCCTCGCACAGGAGGGGACGCCGCGCCGATGCCGACCGTCTCGAGGGGTCGGTACTGATCAGCGCGGCTCGGTAAGCAGAAGGCGTACGGCACGCATGGCGCCAGGGTACCGCAGCGGTCCAGGCAGCCGCTCGATCGTTCCGCACAACGAGAAGCGGGCCACCCGATCCGGATGGCCCGCTTCTTCACTGTGGAGCTAAGGAGAATTGAACTCCTGACCTCTTGCATGCCATGCAAGCGCTCTACCAACTGAGCTATAGCCCCTTGCTTCTCTCTGCCGCCGGGCCCCTTCTCGGTTTCCCTCGCCGGTTCCCCCTGGCGACATCGAGAACATTACACGGCCCTGACCCAAGTCCCAAAATCGGTTTCCGGTGAGGTCGGTTTGCCCGTTTTGCCCTGTCAGGCGCGGGCGAACTGGTAGAACCGCTTGAGCGTGCAGTGCTCGTCGAGGAGGCGTCCGTAGATCGGCTCGCCCTCCAGCTCCCGGTACGTCTCGATCGGGTCGCCCTTGATGATCAGCGCCCGTGCGCATTCCTCGCACCAGTACTGGTAGTCGGGGTTGACCGGGTCCATGTCCCGCACGATCGGCGTGCCGTTGTTGCACCAGTCGCACCGCCGCCGGTGTGCACCCATCCGTCAGCGACTCCCTCCCGCGTCGGGCCGTCGACTCCCCCGCCGGCCGTCCGATTCTGCCACGCGGGTGCGCGGCAGGTCAGCAAGCGCACGGGGATCAAACACCAAAGATCCCGCCCCCTGTTGGGGACGGGATCCTGATTGTGGAGCTAAGGAGAATTGAACTCCTGACCTCTTGCATGCCATGCAAGCGCTCTACCAACTGAGCTATAGCCCCGCTCTCCGCCTCGCTGCCCCGTTTCCGGTGTTCTGCGCTGCGAACAAGAAGAACTCTAGCCTGTGACCGGCCGGAAAGTGAAATCCGGGTCCCGGGGGCCTCCGGACGGGCCCGCCAGCAGCTCAGTCGTCGTCGCCGAGCACCGGTTCCGGCAGCGTGCCGGCGTTGTGCTCCAGCAGGCGCCAGCCGCGGGCGCCCTCGCCGAGGACGGACCAGCAGCAGTTGGAGAGCCCGCCCAGGCTCTCCCAGTCGTGCGCGGCCAGCCCGAGCAGCCGGCCGATGGTCGTACGGATCGTGCCGCCGTGGCTGACCACGACGAGCGTGCCGCCCTGCGGCAGCTGCCCGGCGTGCTCCAGCACGACGGGGGCGGCCCGGTCGGCGACCTCCGTCTCCAGCTCGCCGCCGCCGCGGCGGACGGGCTCGCCGCGCTTCCACGCCGCGTACTGCTCGCCGTGCTTCTCCAGGATCTCGTCGTGCGTGAGGCCCTGCCACTCGCCGGCGTACGTCTCGCGCAGCGCGGCGGTGCGCGCCACGGGCAGGCCGGTGACGGCGGACAGCTCGGCGGCCGTGGCGGAGGCGCGCTGGAGGTCGGACGCCACGATGGCGTCCGGCTGCAGAGAGGCCAGCAGCCGGGCGGCGCGGCGCGCCTGCGCCACACCGGTCTCGGTCAGCGGGATGTCCGTGGAGCCCTGGAAACGGCGCTCCAGGTTCCACGAGGTCTGGCCGTGCCGCCACAGGACGATCTTCCGGCCGGTACGGGCGGCCCGGGCCGCCCCCTCGCCCTTGCGGGCGCTCGTCCTCGTGTCGGGGCTCGTGCTCAGAACAGATCACCGTCCAGGTCGTCGCCCTGTGCCTCGCGCAGCTTCGCGTACTCCTCCGCCTTGCCCTTGGTGAGCTTGGCGTCCTCGGGCAGCTCGATCTCGGGGCAGTCCTTCCACAGGCGCTCCAGCGCGTAGAAGACCCGCTCCTCGCTGTGCTGGACGTGGACGACGATGTCGACGTAGTCGAGCAGGATCCAGCGGGCGTCGCGGTCGCCCTCGCGGCGCACCGGCTTGGTGCCGAGCTCCTTGAGCAGGCGCTCCTCGATCTCGTCGACGATGGACTTGACCTGGCGGTCGTTGGGCGCCGAGGCGAGCAGGAAGGCGTCGGTGATCGACAGCACGTCGCTGACGTCGTACGCGATGATGTCGTGCGCGAGCCGGTCGGCCGCCGCCTGGGCGGCGGTGGTGATGAGCTCGATGGAGCGGTCCGTGGCGGTCACTGGCCATGCTTTCGGGTTGGCGGGCAGATCCCTACAAGGGTCTCATGTACCGCCGACGCCGCCCGCGCCAACGCCCGGCGCGGGCGGCGGCACCACGGGGCTCCGGCCGGGAGGGCCGGCGGGGAGCGGTCAGGACGGCTTGTAGTCCTTGCCCAGGGTCACCACGACGTCGGCGTTCACCGCGTTCTCGCCCTTCTTGACCACCGTCTCCGCCAGCCCCAGCGTCTTGGCGACCTCGACGGCCTTCGCTCGCTGCGCGTCGTCCTGGTACGTGATCTGTGTGGCCGACTGGGTCGCACCGGCCTTGCCGCCCTCGACGAACGTGTAGCCGCCGTTGATCAGCGCGACCTTCGCCGCCGTCTGCGTCTTCTCGTCGCCGGTGGCGTCCCGCAGGCCGACGCGCGGGGCGGTGCCCGCCTGGGCTGCCGTGAAGCTGCCGCCGAGCACCTCCTTGACCACGTTCTTGTTGGAGTCGTCGGTGAGGGTGCCGTCGGACTTCACGCCGAGCACGTCCGTGCGGTATCCGGAGGGGCCCTCCTTGGCGTGCTCGCCCAGCTTGGACAGCATGGCGCCGAGGGTCTGGGCGTTCAGGGACGGGTCGAGGATCTGGCCCATGCTCTCGACCGTCAGCGTCGCCGACTTCGGATCGCCGGGGATCTTGCGGAGGGTGCCGTACAGCACCTTGCCGAGCCGCTCCAGCTGCCTGGCCTCGGGCTCGTTCTGCGCGCGGTGGGTGGCGTACGCGACGGCCATGGCGCCGCTGAGGTGCTGTTTCGCGCCCTGGGCGACGGCCGGGGCCTTGACGGCGTCGTCGGCCGTGACCGCGGTGTCGGTGTCGACCTCGATGCCGCCGACCAGCTCGACCAGGTTCTCCAGGAACGGGGTGTCCAGGCGCCAGGTGCCGCCGATGCGGGTGCCGAGCACCGAGTCGAGGGACTCGCGCACGCCGAGGCCGCTCTCCTCGACGGCCTTGCCGAGCGGAGTGGCCGTGCCGTCGTCCTCGGGGACGCCGAGGGTGTTGGGCAGCAGGACGGTGGCGCCCTTCTGCGTCGTCACGTTGTCGACGAGCAGGGCGGTGGAGGTGCCGCCCTTCTTGGTGTTGTGGAGGTGCACGACGATCATGTCGCGCTTCTGGGGTCCGGCGGCGGCCGCGGCGTCCTTCTTCCGGTCGGGGCCGTCCAGGAAGGGCAGCTTGCCCGCGTACCAGAGGTAGCCGGTCCCGCCGACGACGAACAGTGCGAGGACGACGATCAGGGTGACCACCCGGTTGCGGCCGCGGCGGCGGGCCTCCTCACGGCGCTCGGTGCGGCTCTCGGTGAACTTGAGCCAGTCGATGACGTCCTCGGAATCCTCGTCCGGCTGGTCGAGGAAGGCGAACTGCTCGGTGCGGTAGTCGGGGGCGCCGTCGCTGTCGGCGCCGCCGTCACCGCTGTCGCCGTCGCCGGCGCGGCGCGGCTCGGGGACCTGCGGGGTCCGGGGTCGCCCGGGGGCGGCGGGCTCCCGGTCGGCCTGCTGGGGGATCCACTGCTGCGCCTGGAGGGCCGGCTGCGGCTGCTGGGCCTGCGGGGCCAGAAGGGACTCGTAGCCGCCGTACCCGTCCTGGCCACCGTGGTCGTCGTGGCCGCCGTACCCGAGGTAGCCGCCGCCGTAGGCGCCTTGGCCCGGCGCCGGCGGCTGGTTCTGCGGGGCGGGCTGCGGCTGCCCGGGGTACTGCTGCCGGCCGTCGTAGGACGGGCCGCCCGGGTCGTGCCCGTAGTCGTACGGCCGGCCGTACGCGTCGTACTGCGGGGCCTGTGGAGCCTGCGGTGCGGCGGGGTGCGCGGGCGCCCGGCCGTACACGGGCCGACCGTACGCGTCGTAGCCGATGAGCTGGTCCTCCTGGGAGGCGTACGGGTCGTACGGCTGCTGTCGGTCGTTCACCGCGGGCCCCTTCCGTTCCGGAAGCTCAGGCTCCCCGATACAGCTCACGCTTGTCGATGTAGCGCACCACACCGTCGGGCACCAAATACCAGACCGGGTCGCCCTGGGCCACCCGGGTGCGGCAGTCCGTGGACGAGATGGCCAGCGCGGGCACCTCGACGAGGGAGACCCCGCCTTCGGGCAGTCCGTCGTCGGTGAGCAGGTGGCCCGGCCGGGTGACCCCGATGAAGTGGGCGAGCGAGAAGAGTTCGGCGGCGTTCCGCCAGGTCAGGATCTGCGCGAGGGCGTCGGCACCGGTGATGAAGAAAAGGTCCGCGTCCGGGTTGAGCGCGCTGAGGTCCCGCAGGGTGTCGATCGTGTACGTCGGGCCGCCGCGGTCGATGTCGATCCGGCTCACCGAGAACTGCGGGTTCGAGGCCGTCGCGATGACCGTCATCAGATAGCGGTCCTCGGCGGGGGACACGGCCCGCTGCGACTTCTGCCACGGCTCGCCGGTCGGTACGAACACCACCTCGTCGAGGTGGAACAGGGCGGCCACCTCGCTGGCGGCCACCAGGTGTCCGTGGTGGATCGGGTCGAAAGTCCCGCCCATCACGCCGAGCCGGCGCTTGACCGGGCCGGTAGGCATCTCCTGCTCTCCCATGAGCGCAGAGCCTACTGGCCCGGCGGAGCGGTGCGGCTCGCGCAGTCGAGCGCGTGCGCGAGCGCAGCTCACGCGAGCGCGGTTCAGCGGTCGCGGTTCAGCGGTCGCGGTTCAGGCGCGTGGTCACCCAGAGCATCAGCAGCAGGATGGCGAGGGCGCCACCGCCGGTGATGTACGGGTTCAGGCTGTCGTGGTTGCCGCCGTGCTGCTCGGCCCCCTCCGAGGCGAGGAGAACCAGGGAGTGGGCGGTGGACGTGAGGCTCATCAGGCAGATACCTATCGAGTCGGGGAGCGGGCGGAGACTTCGCTCAC
Source organism: Streptomyces sp. BR123 (assembly GCF_013401435.1). Lineage (GTDB taxonomy): Bacteria > Actinomycetota > Actinomycetes > Streptomycetales > Streptomycetaceae > Streptomyces. Next base: position 4,363 of record NZ_JACBGN010000170.1, on the reverse strand, counting down.
ATCGTATGCGGGGGCCTGGGGCACGCTCGCGCCGACTCAGGCGTTGGAGAGGATAGACGCAGTGAAGAGCTGGCCGATCAAGGGGGAGGCGTCATGAGCGGGACAGTTTTCGAGAAGGCACCGGCGCGGGACCGCAGGAGGTTCCCCGGGATCTCCTCGCGGGCGTACGAGCACCCGGCGGACCGGTCCGCACTGGTGGCGCTGCGCAAGCTGAGCGGGTTCGACACGGTGTTCAAGGCCATGAGCGGCCTGCTGCCGGAGCGCAGCCTGCGGCTGCTGTTCCTGTCGGAGTCGGTGCGCGTCGGTGAGACGCAGTTCCCGCACCTGTACGAGATGCTGCGGGACGCCTGCTACATCCTGGACCTGGACAGGGTCCCGCAGATGTACGTGCAGCAGGACCCCAAGCCGAACGCGATGTGCATCGGCCTGGACGAGCCCATCATCGTGGTGACCACGGCTCTGGTGGAGCTGCTGGACGAGGAGGAGATGCGGGCGGTCGTGGGCCACGAGGTGGGCCATGCGCTGTCGGGCCACGCCGTGTACCGCACGGTGCTGCTCTTCCTGACGAACCTGGCGCTGAAGGTGGCGTGGATCCCGCTGGGCAACGTGGCGATCACGGCGATCGTGACCGCGCTGCGGGAGTGGTTCCGCAAGTCGGAGCTGTCGGCGGACCGGGCGGGCCTGCTGGTCGGCCAGGACGTGCAGGCCTCGATGCGCGGGCTGATGAAGATCGCGGGCGGCAACCACCTGCACGAGATGAACGTGGACTCCTTCCTCGCCCAGGCCGAGGAGTACGAGCAGAGCGGCGACCTGCGCGACTCCGTGCTGAAGATCCTCAACATGCTGCCGCGGACGCACCCCTTCACCACGGTCCGGGCGGCCGAGCTGAAGAAGTGGGCGGAGAGCCGGGACTACCAGCGGATCATGGACGGTCACTACCCGCGGCGGGAGGAGGACAAGGACGCCTCGGTCACGGACTCCTTCCGGCAGTCGGCCGCGCACTACGCGGATTCTGTCCGTACCAGCAAGGATCCGCTGATGAAGCTGGTGGGCGACATCGCCGGCGGGACGGCGGACCTGGGCGGGCGGCTGCGCGACCGGTTCACCGGGGCGGGCGGCTCCGCGACCGGATCCGGATCGACTTCCGGCTCCGCCGTCGGGGACCCGGACGGGCCCGCTACCCCGCAGGGCTGACAGGGGTCGCGGCCGGGGCCAGCACGCCGCAGAGGCCGGTGCTGCGCCGCGGGTGGCCGCTGGCGTACGGGTCGCTCGCGGCCGGGCCGACCGTGGTCGGCCCGGCTCCGGCCAGGAGCGGGCGGAAGCCTTCGGCGGGCTCGGTGGAGCAGGACTGGGGTCCGGCCATGACGTGGGCCGAGAGCAGTTCGGCCCGCCGGCTCGCGAGGTCCTCCCGGTCGAAGCGGAGCCGCAGTTCGCGGCGGACGGTGAACAGCGAGGCCCCGTCCGCGGCGGACGGTGCGCCGGTGGCCGGTCGCACGGCGTACACGAAGGTGTGATCGGTGGTCACCTCCAGCTCGTCCGGGGAGACCTCGTCGAAGGCGAGGTTCCCGCTCACCCGGACGCGGGAGTCGGCGACGACGGCGGTGCCGGGGTCGAAGCGGACCAGCCAGCCGGTGGCCGCGTGCCGCCCGTCACCGGAGGGCGAGGCCATGCTGCGGTCGAACTGGTCCAGCTGGTCGGGGTCGACCAGGACGCGCACCGGCCGGGTGGCGGTGCCGGCCAGGACGTCCGGGTCGAGGGAGGACTGCACCAGGTAGTCCTTGGCGATGGACAGGGCCGTGACGACCTGCCCGTCGGTGAAGTGCCGGGTGCGGCGCACGGCGGGCATGGCGATCCCGGCCGCCCCGACGCGGAAATCGGCCGCCGGGCTGTTCGCGTACAGGTCGGCGGGCTGCCCACCGGGCACCGGGACGGTGGGCGCCAGCGGAACGACGGTGCTGGTCAGCGGCTCCGTCCTGGTGTCGGGCACGGGTGCGGCGGGGTTGCGCAGGCCCAGGTAGACGGCCGAGGAGAAGGCCAGGGCGATGAGCAGCACGAGCAGCAGCCCCTGCCGGGCGCTCCGGCTGGGGGTGCCGTTCCCGGGGCGGGCTGTGCCGCCGCCGGACCAGAGGGAACGGCTGCGCACGGCGCGGGCGTGCTCGCCCACCCGCTCCTCGGCGGAGAACTCCTGGAGGCGGGCCGCCCGGACGAAGTCCTCGTCGAACACCACCGACCGGTACTCGTACTCGTAGTCTTCCCGCCGGAATTCCTCGTCGCCCCCGCCGATGCCTTCGGGGGTGCCGTCGGGTGGATCTGCTGGCACGGCCATTGCTTCTCCCGCTGGTCCCGCTTCAGAGAAGCCCCCGGCTCCGAACGGGAGTGGGGTCGTACCTTCAGGGTTGGCGGCCGACGGGGTCCATAAACGCCCCGACGCTGCTGACTTCCTTCAGCGGGGTGCTGGCGGGCGCGGGAGCGGGCTCGGGCTCACCCGAGGCGCTGCGGTAGACGGCGCTGAAGGCGAGGGCGACCATGCCGAGGCCCATCACGACGGCGAGGACCCAGGCCACCGGGCGCAGCCACGGCGAGCGGCCGCGGTAGGGACGGAGGCTGCCGCCGTAGGCCCCGTACGGGGCGTCGGGGTGGCCGTTGCCGTAGCCGTACTCCCAGGCGGGGTCGTCGAGGCCGTGGCCGTCGGAGCGGCCGTGGCCGTAGCCGTAGCCGTCCGGGTCCTCGTCGGAGGTCCAGCCGCCGGGCAGGGCGCGGGCGGACTCGGCCTCGGCGCGGGCCCGGTGGTCGGCGGCGCGTTGGCGTTCCAGCGCGCTGGGTTCATGGACTTCGGCCCTCCGGACGAAGTCCTCGTCGAGCACCACGGAGGCGAAGTCGAAGTCCGCGCCTCCGCGGTCGTCGTCGGGCTCCCCGTTGTCCGGGTTCTTGCCCCCCACGTCGTCCGGCACGGGACCAGCGTAGACCCGGGGGGCTGCTTTGGGCAGGCTGTCAGCCGAATTCCGGCCACACGGAGTTCAGCGCTCGACTACCGGACGTGACCGTCACCGGTGACGATGTACTTGGTGGAGGTGAGCTCGGGAAGGCCCATCGGGCCGCGGGCGTGCAGCTTCTGGGTGGAGATCCCGATCTCGGCACCGAAGCCGAACTGGCCACCGTCCGTGAAGCGGGTGGATGCATTCACGGCGACGGTGGTCGAGTCGACCAGCTGGGTGAACCGGCGGGCGGCGGCCTGCGAGGTGGTGACGATCGCCTCGGTGTGTCCGGACGTCCAGCGGCGGATGTGGGCGACGGCGTCGTCGAGGGAGTCCACGACGGCGGCGGCGATGTCGTACGAGAGGTACTCGGTCTCCCAGTCCTCGTCGGTGGCACGCATCGCGATCACCTTGGAGTCGCCGGCGGCTTCGAGGACCCGGTCGTCGCCGTGGACGGTGACGCCGGCCTCGGCGAGCGCGTCGAGGGCGAGCGGCAGAAACGCGTCGGCGATGTCGCGGTGGACGAGGAGGGTCTCGGCGGCGTTGCAGACGGAGGGCCGCTGGGCCTTGGAGTTGATCAGGATGTCCACGGCCGTGGCGAGGTCGGCCTGCGCGTCGACGTAGACGTGGCAGTTGCCGGTACCGGTCTCGATGACCGGCACGGTGGACTCCTCCACCACGGTCTTGATGAGGGAGGCTCCGCCGCGCGGGATCAGGACGTCGACGAGGCCGCGGGCGCGCATCAGCTCGCGGACGGAGTCGCGGGACTCGCCGGGGACGAGCTGGATCGCGTCGGCGGGGATGCCGGTGCTCTCGACGGCGTCGCGGAGGATCCCGACGAGGGCCGTGTTCGAGGCGTACGCGGAGGAGCTGCCGCGCAGCAGGACCGCGTTGCCGGACTTCAGGCAGAGGGCCGCGGCGTCGACGGTGACGTTGGGGCGGGCCTCGTAGATGATGCCGACGACGCCGAGCGGGACGCGGACCTGGCGCAGGTCGATGCCGTTGGGGAGGGTCGAGCCGCGGACGACCTCGCCGACGGGGTCGGGGAGGGCGACGACGTCGCGCACGTCGGAGGCGATGGCGCGGACCCGCTCCGGGGTGAGGGTCAGGCGGTCGATGACCGTCTCGCTCGTGCCGGCGGCGCGCGCCTTGTCGGTGTCGACGGCGTTGGCGGCGACGATCTCGTCGGTACGGGCCTCCAGCGCGTCGGCGATGGCCAGGAGCGCGGTGTCCTTGGCGGACCGCGGGAGGGGGGCGAGGACCGCGGCGGCGGTACGGGCGCGCCGTGCGGTGGCGAGGACGGGCGAGGTCGTGGCATCGAGCGAGGTCATGCCGCCAGGGTAATCCCCCACCCCGACTGGCCCGGCCTCCCTTCCACCCCCCGAGAC
>NZ_JACBGN010000016.1 GCF_013401435.1 Streptomyces sp. BR123 | reverse complement strand
TTTGAACTCCGACGTGAACGAGCGGCGAGGGCGAGGCTTCTTCTTCCCCATGCTCTCCATGATGGACATCATCCTTCCGGGACCGAAGCCCCTGATCACTGATGTCCGTCAAAGCGGATCAAGCCCAGTGCCCTATCGAGAAGATTCTGGAACGGGCCAGGGAACCTCTGCCCGTCCTCATCGCGGACACCATCGAGGAGGTTTCCACCTGTGGACCGATCCTCTGGTGACCCGGGTTCCCACGGATGCCGGCGGGAGGTGGTTGAGCGCCGCAGGGCCCCGTCGTGTGAAGGCGTGCCTTCACGTTCCGGTGGGCAGGTGGATCTGTCCGGTACTGGCGTCGTCTGCGACGCTGCCCTCTTCGAGGGCGCGGTTCCAGCCGTCCTGGTAGAGCTTTAGGCCCTCGGGCGGCAGGTCGAGACCGCCGTGGACACGGACGGTGCTGGTATCCCACGGCCGCCGTCCGTCGTGGCGTGGAGTGAGCAGGACGCCGAGGGTGGAGGATTCCCCGGTCGTCCGGTGAGGGCGGACTTCGTGGTGGAGCAGCTGAACGGGGGCGGCAAAGGCTCCCTGGATGGTGCGGTCGAAGCGAGTGGCCGCACCGACGATGAGCAGGCCGGTGCCGTCTTCGTGGAGGAGGCGTCGGAAGCGTCATTTGCAGTGCTCGGCAGGTACGTGGGGGACCTCGCGAAGCATGTCGAGGAGGAGGTGGCCTCACTCGGCACGGGCCGCGACAGGGAGGCGGTCGAGGTCGGAGAGGACGGTGAAGCGGTTGCGCGGCCTCTCTGGCGTACCGAGGTGGCAGTGCAGCCCGGCGCCAGGCACTGTCTTTGGCAGGACGGGTCCGCGTGATTCTCGCGGACCCGTCTCGCTTCTCTCAGCTGACAGCATCGAGCAGCAGTTTCGCGCCCACCATCGCCCCGTCGGTGCGGACCGTGCCGGCCACGGCCTGCGCCCGGCTGCCGGTTTCCGGGTCCAGGGCTGTCTCGAGCGCAGCCGACAGGGACCCGACGGTCGGAACCGGGCCGTCGTGGGCTACGCCGATGCCCAGCTCGGCCACCCGGCCGGCCCAGTACGGCTGGTCCGCCAACTGGGGCACCACCACCTGCGGAGTGCCGGCCCGAGCGGCCGTCGTCGTCGTACCAGCGCCACCGTGGTGCACGACGGCAGCCACCCGTCCGAACAACTGCTGATGGTTGACCTCGCCGACGGCGAAGCAGTCGTCCCCGTCGTCGATGAGGCCCAGTTCCGCCCAGCCGCGCCCGATGAGGACCCGGCGGCCCTTCGCGCGGACCGCCTCAATGGCCAGCCGGGCCGCATCCTCCCCGGCGCGCACGGCCATACTGCCGAACCCTACGTACACGGGCGGCACGCCCGCATCCAGGAAGGCCACCAGCTCCGCCGGAAGCGGCCGCCCGTCGGGCAGCACCCACGCGCCGGTCTGTACGACGTCGAGGTCCGGCGTCTCCAGCCACGGGTCCAGCACCGGGTCCGTAGCCAGCCACGGCCGGTCTCCGAAGGCGTAGTCGCGGACGTTGTCCACCGGGGGCAGGCCGATCGACGCCCGGCTGGTGTTCAGCGCCTCACCGAACAGCGCATTGATGCTCTGAGCGTCCAGCTCCCACAGTGCCCGGTTGTCGGTCACCTCCGGCGGGAACGGCCGCCCGGGGTACGCGAGCGGCGGGCGTTGCGGCGAAGGCAGGGTCAGCTGCTGGAAGATCGCGGACACGTAGCGGATGCCCAGCTTCTCGGCCACAGACCGCGCACCGGCGATGGCCGGCATCGCCCCCGTCGCCAACAGTACGTCGCACCCCTCGGCCGCCGCGGGCATCACCTCCAACTGGCTGGCGATCAGTTCCGCCGCACGCTGCGGCAGATTGCCCGTCGACGGCGGGGGAGCTGCGGTCGTCAGCGCGCGTGCCGACTGCCCGACACCCACCACGGACACGCCGACCCCGGCCAGCCGCTCCGCGAAGTCCTCGTCCGGAGGTGCACACACCCGCACCTCCGCACCAAGCTCCCGCAACCGCACCGCGAGCCCCACCAGCGGTTCGACGTCCCCACGCGACCCATATGTCGACAACAACACACGCACTTCGTTGATCTCCTATTTACGTAGCTTCTTGGCCAGGCAGTCCAACCTGGGTCGGCCTGGACCCGGGCGACGGCCGTGGCAAAGGCTGTCACCCGGTAGCGGCGTCCGATATCAGTGCCGGGGTGGATGCGCCCACATGGACACTCTCTTCTGTGTCCCACCACCGCCGAACCGTTCGCCCCACTGCGATCAAGGCTGAGCCGACGGGGCAGAAGCGTGGCGAGTTCGCCCCCGGATCATTCCGAAGTAATCCAACCACGTCGAAGATCATTTCGTTGGGAGTTCCAAGGCTTGCCCGGTGCTGAGCAGCTCCACAGCGGCGAGGCCTGCCCGCTCGGCACCGGCAATCCCCCGAGCGGCAGAGGCGGCGAGGTCGCTCAGGCGACGGCGGTCCCCTCGAGCTCGACCATTTGGCCGGGGATCGCCAGCCTTGTCACCCCGAGCATCGTGGTGGTCGGTGCCACCCCCGCGGCGCCCAATCGCGACGCCAGCACGCCGTAGTGCGGGAACAGTAGATCGACGTCGATGGTGTAGAGGTTGAGCCGGACGAGGTTCGCGAGGGACATGCCGGCCTCGCCGAGCACGGCCTCCAGGTTGTCGAGGCTCAGCGCCAGCTGTGCGGCCATGTCACCGTCATGCTGCGGCTTGCCTTCGCCGCTCATCGCGGTCTGTCCGGAGCAGTACAGGGTCCGGGTGTGCCCGGAGACGATCTCGCCCTGGTTGAAGCCCATCTCCACGGACCAGGTCACCGGGTTGACTGCCGTTCGTTCCACTGCCACATCAGCTCCATGCGATTCGTTGGGAGTACGGACGTCATCGGCGCGTCAGTCGCCATTGATGACGTCGACGCTCACGAGCCTCCCAAGAAGAGATGACACCCTTGGTCATGTATTCGATAAGGTCCTCGTATGCGCGCCGATCGGCTGGTCTCGCTGGTGCTGCTGCTGCGTCAGCGCGGTCGGCTGACCGCGGACACACTGGCCCGCGAGCTTGAGGTGTCCACCCGTACCGTGCTGCGCGACATCGAGGCGCTGTCCGCAGCCGGCGTCCCGGTCTACGCCGAACGCGGTCGGCACGGCGGGTTCGCGCTGTTGCCCGGTTTCCGGACCGAGCTCACTGGGCTGAACCAAGACGAGGCCCTTGCCTTGCTGACCGCCGGATCGGGGCGCGGCGAGCAGGCATTCGGACTCGGCTCGGCGCTCGCTTCCGCCATGCGCAAGGTGGTTGACGCGCTACCCGAAAGCCATCAGGCCACCGCGAGCGACGCGGCCCAGCGATTTCTCGTCGAGCCGAAGACCGACCTGCTCTCACGACGGCCGGTCACCGAGGAGGTGCCCGGCACGACAATGATCGAGATCCGGCGCTCGGTGCTCGCCGGAAGCAAACTGCGCATCCACTACGCGGCCACGGACCAGGCACCGCAGTGGCGCACGGTGGACCCGATCGGTCTGGTCACGGTGCGCGACCGTGGTTACTTGCTGGCCACGAGATCTGGCGCGGACCGCACCTACCGGCTGTCGCGGGTGCTGGCCGCCGAGGAACTCCCCGAACCGGCACAGCGACCAAACGCGGTTGATCTGGACCGGGTCTGGCGGGAACGCTGCGCACAGTTTCTATCCGGCGACCATATCGCCGTGCTGGTACGGGTGAACCCTGAGCGGCGGGAGGACCTGCTGAGCACTGTGGTGGCCGTCCGTGCCGCAGAACCCGACGCAGACGGCTGGCTGCGGCTGGAGGTGACGTTCCAGGATCTGAGACACGCCGAATGGGCGCTGTGGCAGCTCAGCACGGACGCGGAAGCCTTGGCCCCGGCGTTACTGCGCACTGCCCTTCGCAACCGCGCCGCCGCGATCGCCACCCGCTACGAGGCCAGAGTCCACGACGCAGCCATCAATGAGTGGCTGTGACCAGCACATTTCGAAACACCCCCTACAGGAGTTCATCGGCTCGGTCGGCGATCTGCTGCTGCTCTTGGCGGCGCTGCTGCTCTTGGCGGCGCTGCTGCTCGACTTCCTCGCGGCGTCGGGCTTCGGCGGGCTCCTCCTGGACGACGACGTCGGCGTCCGGGTGGTACGGGCCGCCGATCGTGGCGAGCAGCACGATGTGCTGCCACTCCGCGAGCTCCGCTTCACGGCGGCCGCCGTCGTCGGCCGCGGCTTCGTCGCGGCGGTCCAGGTGTGCGTGCAGTTCGGCCTCCTCGAGAGCCTCTCCCGCCTCGCTGGGCGTCATGCCTCGCGCGCGGCGCCGTACCGAGGACCGGCCGATTTGGGCGTAGTCGATCGGCGTGTGCGGAGCGCCGGCGCGGCCGCGGGCCTCGGGGACACGGCGCCGCCACCCGTCGGACGTGTTCATCAGGTCTCGCTTTCAGTTCGGTATCGGAGACGGGGGCTGGCGGGTGATGCAGTTCGGCGGGCCGGTGAACGAGGTCTACAGCGCTCTTGAATTGCGCTGCTAAAACTGGATGTCGAGCCACTCCACGTCGGCGAATTCCACCTTCAGGCCCGCGCGGCCATCGCCGCCTTGAACGGAAGTAGGCGTCTGCGATGGCCTCCGCGACCAGCTTGTGCAGGTCGCTGTCCGTCGCTCCTGTCTCCTGTGCGGCCAGGATGGCGGCCGGGTGGGCGGGGGCGACGGCCACGCTGAGGTCGCGAACCGGCCCGCGTCTGCGGTGCCGTCGCGGCCGAATCCGAAGTACGCCCGGCAGGTGATGACGAGGCCGCCTGAGCTCGCTGCTCGCTGCCGTTCCTGTGCTCTGACCTGCGGTTTCCGCTCAGGTTGGGTCTCGTGGGTCAGGGGCTCCTGGAGCCGCTTGTTCGGCTTACTGGAGGCGCTGGAGAGCGTCGGGCGCAGAGCGGACGTCAGTGCGACGCAGAGTTGTCTCAGTGGCTACGGCTGGTGTACTGGGCGAGGCAGGGCGGTGCTGTCCAGTCGCCGATCCAGTGTTGCGGGGAGGGCTGAAGCCGAGGTCAAGCCCGGGGATGAATCTCCCCGTGAAAGTTGAAGAACCGTTGGATGCCTGTGACGCTGCTCAGCGCGCCGGCCGGGCCGGTCCGGCCGTCTGCCCGCCGCCGAACACCTCGTTGACGAGCCGCTGCTGCGCCTTCGCGAACAACGCCCCCGCCTGCGCGAAGTCGAGTTCGGCGTCCCCGGTGGTCAGCGAGGCGGTCAGGGTCGTGGCGCCGTCGGGCGTGCTGTACATCAGGGCCGCCCAGCCCCACATGCCGCCGTTGTGGGTGTAGATGGTGCCGCCGTGGTCCGTTTCCTGGACGAACAGGCCCAGGCCGTAGCCGAGCTTGGGATGCGGCGTGCGCATCTCGGCCAGCAGCGGCGTCGGGAGGAGCTGGCCGCTCATCAGGGCTGAGAAGAACGTGTGCAGATCCCGGGTGGTCGAGATCATGTCGCCGGCTGCGGAGATCCAGGAGGCGTTCGCGCGGGTGACGTCGACCGTCTTCCAGTGGCCGTCGTGCCGGTACGTGTAGTAGCCGTGGGCGTGCGGTTCGGGGATCTCCGGCGAGGCGTCCGGCACCACGGTGCCCGACAGGCCGAGCGGAGTCAGGATCCGCCGCTGCATCTCCTCGGCGAACGGACGGCCGCTGACCTTCTCGACCAGCAGCCTGGCCAGGACGTAGTTGGTGTTGGAGTAGCTCCAGTCGGTTCCCGGCTCGAAGCGCGCCGGCTTGGACAGCGCCAGCCGTACCAGCTCCTCCGGCCGGTAGGTGTGGAACAGGTTGTCCACCCAGTCCTGGCCCTGCCAGGGGATCCCGGGTGCGGTCGTCCCGTCCTCGTAGTACTCGCCGGTGAAGTTGAACAACCCGCTGGTGTGCTGGAGCAGCATCCGCACCGTGACCCGCCGGTCCAGCCCGTACTCGGGCAGGTGGTCGTCCGCCGGGCTGTCCAGTCCGATCCTGCCGTCGGCGACCAGCAGCAGTACCAGGGCCGCGGTGAAGGTCTTGGTGTTGCTGCCTATCCGGAACCGTCCGTCGGTCGGCGGCTTGGCGCTCTCGCCCAGCTTGCCCACCCCGGCGCTGCCGACCCACTCGCCGTTGTGGTCGTTCACGCGCAACTGCACCCCGGCGAACCCGGAATCGACGATCTCCTGGACGGCCTTCTGGAGCTCCGGCCGGTCCTGTCCGGCAGGGCTCTTCGGTGTGAGGGACATGGTGGTGTGCTCCTTCGTGTCTGCTGTGAACGTGGGTGGCCGCTGTGCTCAGATGCTGCGGGCGGTGATGTCGCCGTAGGCGGTGGTCGCCTGGATGTTGAGGGCCCTGGCGCCGTCGGTGTTGTTCAGGGCGTTGAGGATGCGACCGTGGGCGGTGCCGGCGTCGAGGGTGGCGGAGACGCCGCGGGCTGCGCCGACCGCGATCTGTCCGTGCTCGGTGCGCAGGGTGACGGTGCCGCGGACGGCTTCGGCGATATGGAGGTCGCCCTTCTGGGTGGTGATCTCGGCGGGGCCGCCGAGGCGGCCGACGGAGACGTCGCCGGCCTGAAGGGCGAGTCGGGCGGCGGCGGTCTCGTCGAGCTTGACGGTGCCGTGCGCGCTCTCGAAGGCGACGTCGCCGAGGCGGCCGACGCCCCGGAGCCCGGCGCTGGCCGTCTTCGCCTCGACGCGGGAGCCGGCGGGCAGCTGGACGGTCACCTCGACGGAACCGGAGCTGCCGAGGATCCGGTTGTTCGCCTCCCGGGCCTCGATGCGCAGGACACCGTCGGCGTAGGCGACGTGGATCCGCTCGGCGGCCTTCACGTCACGGCTCTTGGAGGCGTCCGCGGGCAGGACCTCGACCGTGGTGTCGCCCCGGTCGGCGGCGATGAACCGGATGCGTCCGGCGGGGACGTCGAGAACGGCGGCGACCGGGGCGGGGGTGTTGAACATCTGCATGGTGCTCTCCTCCGACTCGTGGTTTCTGACAGAGGAAACATTAAGTTGCATTCAAGGATCTGGCAACGGATTCGTTGCGCTTACCGAACATCAATGCAGGTCAGGGTGGGAAAATTGTTGCAACGGCTCTGAATTCAATGCAACAACCCCGTCCTCTTCGTTGCAATGGGTCTGGCTTGAACGCTATGGTGGAGACATCACGGACCACGAAGGAGACCCCGATGCCGGGAGGCAGGCTCACCCAGCCCGAACGTCAGCAGATCGCGCTGGGACTGGCCGACGGCCTCGCCTACGCGGAGATCGCCAGACGCCTCGGCCGGCCGACCTCGACGATCACGCGTGAGGTGACGCGCAACGGCGGGTCGACCGCCTACCGCGCCGACCTCGCCCACCGGTCCACCGGACATCGCGCCCGCCGCCGCAAGCAGGCCGCTCCCCGAGAAGCGGGGGCGCCACCGCAGCCCCACGGACGCGACGCGGAGGCGGTACGCGAGTACGAGGAGGTGTTCACCACCGTCTTCATGCAATCGGGCCTGCCCAGGATGACGGCCCGGGTCCTGGTCTCCGTCTTCCTCTCCGACGCGGGAAGCCTCACCGCGTCCGAACTCGTCCAGCGCCTCCAGGTCAGCCCGGGTTCCGTCTCCAAGGCGGTCGGGTTCCTCGAGAACCAGGGCCTCGTCCGCCGGGAACGCGACGAGCGCCGCCGCGAGCGCTACGTCGTCGACGCCGACGTCTGGTACCAGTCGATGATGGCCAGCGCCCGCTCCACCGCCCAACTCGCCGCAACCGCACGACAGGGCGTCGGCATCCTGGGCCCCGACACCCCGGCCGCCGCCCGTCTCGACAACGTCGCCCGGTTCGTCGACTTTGTCTCCGAGAGCATCGTCCGCGCCGCGGGCCAAGCCCGCGAAATCCTCCACACGAAACCCGAAACAGCCCCGGAAGACACCGCCACGCCGTGAACACCGTCGGGACGTCGGGGGACGCCCCTCAGGCCGCCGCGAAGGCCGTGCGCCAGACGCCCGGGCCGCCCTCGCGCCAGCCCGACGGCCGGTCGCGCGCGTCCTTTCCTGACTTTCCTGCGAAGCTCTTCCCGCACCCGGCGGCGGTGAGCGCGTCGAGCTGCCGCTCCAGTTCTGCCCGCCGGTCGACACCCGGGCGTACCCGATTCTGATCCCGGTGCGCACGAGCGGCTCGGCGACGAGCGCGTCCGCGTCGTGCGCTGACTCCTGAGTGGTCGTCATGGCTCCGGATCATGTCGGAAAACGGCGGTCCAGGGTTCTTGAACGCCTGGTCCATGGGGCCGTCATCCGGTGGGACTGGACATCGCGGCAGAAGCGGAGGACCGCCGCCAAGGACGTGCCAGCCGGTGCCACGGTCTCCCGGTCCGCGTCCACACCGGGGACTGCTGGGCCACCGGCACGCGATGCGCGCCCGCGTCCGCGGAGCAGGTGCGCCGGCTGCTGGCCGAGGGCGTGCCTGCCTGTATCCACTGCCGCCCCGACACTGCACTGGGGGTGCTGGAGTGACCGGGTACCGGCAGGGTGGAGAAATGAGCCCCCGCCCGCGGGTGGTCGTGTATCCGCCGAACGCCCAGGGCGGGCGCCGCGTCCGCTGCGACGGCGAGATGCTCGGCCGCGCCCTCGGCCCCGCCGACCTCCTCGAATTCCTGCGCAGGGCCGGCCTGGACCCCGACGTCGTCCGCCTGGACGACCCCCTGCTGATCGAGTGGCGCGGCGGCGGGCCGGCCGTGTGGACCCCGGACATCGGCGGAACGTGAGCGGCCCGCACCCCAGGGAAGCGCAGAGCCTACCCCTGACAGGGGCAGGCTCTGTTCGTACGGCGGTCAGCCGGTCAGCCGCCAGCCCGCGACCGGGCCGACGTGGGGGCGCTGACTGCTCAACGTTTGGCGAGCTCGGCAAGCTTGGCGGACAGGTTGACTATGGCGTCCTTGATGGTCGCGCTGTTCTTTCCAGCCGCCTCGGTGAGGGCTTTGATGGCATCCGCGAGTTCGACGTTGCTTTGGGCGAGGGCCAGGTTGGCGGCGGCTTGGGACTGCGCGATTTCGTCGGGGTGCGCCGGGTTCTTGCGGTCTACCTGCTCTTGCTTCCTCTTTGCTGCATCGATCAGCGTTTTCGCTGTCAGAGCCAATGATCCCCCTCAGCCGTGACTTGTCTCCGTACGATAGATCGCTGGGTGCGGCTGGAGTAGAGCGTCCGGGTCGGCCGGCTCCGGCAACAGCACGGCGAGCATGGCGCAGATCACCGGCCGCGGCGGGGCGAGGTCACGGAGCAGGGGCCCGCAGGGCCGGCATGGCCGCGTTCGTCATCGCTCTACCCCCACCGTATACAACTCGGTCAGGGGGATCTCCCACTCTCTGCCGCCGCCGGCGTCCGCGCGACGTGGCCGCGTGCAGGCGCGCCGGGGCGAGCCACATGTCGCCCGAATCGCCGTGATCGCATGGCCGTAGTCCTCGGCGCCCGCAACGACCGGCACTGGCCGTCCAGGAGGAGACCTGCTCGGACTGCTACAGCATCACCCCGCCCATCATGCCGACCACCGCCACCGCGTAGCCCCGACACCAGCAGGCCGGCACCCCATGGACGGGGTACCCGGCCCTCACCCCTCACGGAAGGAAGGGCACATGGAGGAGATCAACCCGGTGGCCGAACCGGGTTCCCTCGTGGACCGGTCCATGGCCGCTATGCCTGACATAGACGGCGGCCTCCGCACCCGTCTGCGGCCGCCTCAGGTGTAGGTGTACGGCACGGGGGATGTGGCCGTGGCTCCGGTGGAGGTCGTCGCGACCACGGCCACGGGGCCGGGGGTGGCCGTCGGCGGTGTGACCGTCTGGACCTTGATGGCGGACATGACCTTGAACGAGAGAGCCGGAACGCCGCCGAACGTGACGCCGGTCACCTGGGACAGGAAGGTGCCGTTGAGGTTCACGACACGGCTCCCGGTGCGCGGCCCCGAGGTCGGGCTGATGCTGGTGATCGTGGGACTGCCGATGTAGGTGTAGGCGAGGCTGTTGGAGACGCCGCCCTTGCTGACCATGTAGAGCGGGACGGTGCGGGCGAGGGCCGACGGTGGGACGGTCACGGTGAGCTGGGTGTCCGACAGGACGGTGGCGGGTACCTCAACGGTGCCGAACCGTACGGACTTGACCCCGACGAACCGTTGTCCGGTGAGGGTGAGGACGTTTCCGCCGCTCATCGATCCGGAGGCGGCCGAGATCTGGTTCACGACGGGCAGCCGGCGGTAGTAGTAGTGGCCGACGATCGCCGTTCCGCCGCTGGCGGTCACGGTGACCGGCACGGCTGATCGGATGCCGGAGGGCGCGGTGACGGTCAGGGTGGTGTCGCTGACCACGGTGAAGTCCTTGGCCAGCCGGGTCCCGAAGCGGACGGCGGTCGTCCCGAGGAAGCCGCGGCCTTTGATGGTGACGGTCGTTCCGCCGCCGTGGGGGCCGGTGTTGGGGGAGATGGCGGCCGGCCTTCGCAGGACGCGGACCGTGTTGGCGCCGTGGTCGGCGACGTACAGGTATCCGCTGTCCGGTGTGGTTGCGACCTGGTGGGGTCCGGTGAATCCGGGGATCGTTTCGCTGATGCTGTTGCTGCTGGGGTTGATCACCGTCAGCGAGCCCGCGCCGGTCATGGACGCGTAGACGAGTGTTCCGTCCGGGGAGGCGGTCAGGTAGGAGGGGTTGCTCGCGACGGTGATGGTGTCGGTGACGGTGTGGGTGGCCGTGCTGATGACGCTCACCTTGCGGGCACCGGAGTTCGCCACGTACACACGGGTCCCGTCGGGCGTGGCGGCCATGCCCAGGGGGGCGTTGAAGCCGGTCAGGGTGGTCGCGACGGTGTTGCTCAGCGTGTTGATCACGCTCACGGTGGTGCCGGTGGAGTTGCTGACGTAGGCCCGCAGCCCGTCGGGGCGGACGGTGATGGCCTGGGGGCCGTTTCCCACGGCGATGGTGCCGGTGACGGTGTGGGTGGCCGTGTCGATGACACTGACGGTGTTGGCGCCGGAGTTCGCCACGTAGACGCGGGTCCCGTCGGGGGTGACGGCCAGCCCGCGCGGAGCGTTGAGGCCGCCGATGGTGGTGACGAGGGTGTCGGTGGCCGTGCTGACGACGGCGACGGTCCCCGAGCCGGGCAGGGTCACGTAGAGGTTCTGGCCGTCGGGGGTGACCGCTGCGGCCCACGGGCCGGCCCCCACGGCGATGGTGGCGGCGACGGTGCCCGCGGCGGTGTCGATCACGCTCAGGGTGTTGCCGCCCGAGTTGGTCACGTAGGCGCGCAACCCGTCGGGCCGCATGGCGACGGAGTGGGGTGCCGGCCCCACCGGGATCGTGTCGGCGTCGGCCACCAGGGGCAGGGCGGCGGACGGGAAACTTCCGGACTTCTCGTCCTCTGGCGGGGCTTGACCGACTGGCATTGCCGACTCCTCTCGACCGGACTCCCGAATTCGACGAGTGTCAGAGCGAGTTGAGGATTTCAGCCCTGCAGTCCCATAACCTGGCGCCCGTGACCTTCAGGAGTCGATTCCGCGCGTACTTCCCCGAATCGTCCCACCCGCCGCGACCCTGCACAATTGGTCAACCGGAGCGCCCGGGCGCACATGTGACCAGCGGGAAGTAAATACATCTTGTAATATTCACCACTGAGCACGACTCCGCCGCCCGCCGTCGGGGTTTCTTACAGCGGCCTACGGCACGTTTCCGGCGTATTCCGGGTGGCTTCCTAAGGGCTTGCAGGGAATCAAGGTGCTGCTTCCCGTTCTGACGCTCGTTGCTGTGGTATTGATCCGAAACAATAAATGACTGGTTGCGAGAGTTCTCAGCACATGCCGAAACCGATCACGTTGCCCCGAGTCGGGATTCGCAGAAGTCCTCTCAAACCAGAGCGTGGTGCGAGACAGTCCTGACAGACATCCGGCGTGGATCTGATGCTCGATCAAGCTGCAATCGCGGTGGAACGAAACGACTATTCTAGGTGCGAAGCCCCGTCGGGCAGTTCCTGCCCCCGTTATGCCGGTGCCCGAGGCCCCGGCCAGGGGCGGCCGTGAACCGGCCGGACATCATCGTCCCGCAACGGGCGACCCGGGTGGTCCTCCCCGGCCGGCAACGGCACCGACCCTGAACTGATGGAACGTCACCTGGCAGGCCCTTGGCCCCCCACCGACAAAATGCTGGACACGCTCGTTTGAACAGAGCGAGGACGGGACGAACGCGCATGCTCCGATCATCCCAGGCTCCGTGTCGGCGGTGATCTCGTCGGTCAGCTCCAGCGAGCGCAGGGTGTGCGGCATGGTGCGGGCGGCGTCCGCGATCACCGCGGCGTCCTTCGCGTCGGTCTTCGCCTCGCCCGGGTAGAGGTCAGCGATCCGTCGCATCGCGAGTCCGGGCAGGTAGGCGACCTGGCAGCCCGCGTCGCGGGCGACGGTCAGCGGCAGGGCGCCGATGGAGGCGGGCTGGTCGACGACCACGAGGACGGTGCCGAACTTCGCGGTCAGCTTGTCGAACACGGCCCGCAGTTTCGGCTCGCTGTTGGGCAGCGGTTTGTCGAAGAACTTCTTGCCGGCCGGGGTCAGCCCGTGGCCGTGGTGTGTGCTCTTGCCGACGTCCAGGCCGAGGACGTGAACTACACCGCAGGCCAGACGGTCCCGAACCAAGTGATCGTGCCGGTCGGCAAGGACGGGTACGTCGAGCTGTACAACGGCGGCTGGAACGCCGTGGACCTGATCGCGGACGTCACCGGCTACTTCGATCGTGCGGCTGCCGATGGCTACACCGCGCTGAACCCGGTCCGTTTCGTCGACACTCGCGAAGGCCTCGGCGCGGCGCTCGGGCAGGTCCCCGGCCAGGGCACCTTCGGAGTCCAGATCACCGGCTGGAACGGCGTCCCCGCCGGGGCGCTCAACGTGACGAGCACCAACCCCCGGGAGGCGGGCACCTGACGGTCTTTCCGAGCGGTCAGCCCGCCCCGTCCACCTCCAGTCTGAACTTCACTGCCGGACAGACCGTAGCCAACTCGGTCATCGTCCCTGTCGGCGCCGACGGAAAGATCAACGTCCGCAACGGGGCCGGGGCCGGAACCGACGTGGTCATCGACGTCGTCGGCTACTACGGGGTCGGCAGCAAGGCGGCCTTCGCCACGTGGAGGCGCGGCCTCCCGGCGGAAGGCGGCCCGGTCCGTCACATCGACTCCAGGAGCCTGCCTCCCAACACCTGGCCCTGTCTCGCCGGCGGCTACTACGCCCTGCACCTGAATTCGCCGAACCGCGACGCCCTCCCCATCGAGGCCCACGTCACGAACCTCACCGTCACCACCACGACCGGAGCGGGACACCTCTCCGTCGCCCCTGACCCGAACTCGGCCCGCGCGTACCAGTACGGGTACGGGTCAAACCGCCTCGCCCCACCGCCTCCGCGCTGAACTGGACGGCGGGCAAGGACGTCTCCAACCTGGTTCAGGCCAAGACCGGCCCCCACGGTGTCATCGATCTCTGGAGCCAGAGCAGCCGGGAGGTCCACTACATCGTCGACTGGTTCGGCGAGTACGACGCCTACTGATCCACAGGCGGGCTTCCGAAGACGGCGCGCGCGGGTATGGTGTCGCCGGTCCTCCGCTGGCCGGCGGAGGACTCCGCCACCCCGTACGAGCGAGCCCGTCTCGCCGCCGGGGCGCTGACCGCCCGCGTCCACGCGCTCCGCCGCGCGGACCGCCGCGGACTACGCGGAGCTGCTCGCGCTGGTCCGCGATTCCCTGCTCGCCGGGTCCGGGTCAGCGTGCGCAGCACGGCCTGGTCCGGTGTCGTGCAGGTACAGGGCGCGCAGGTCGCCGGTCATCATCCGTCGGCTGGCCGGGCGGGTGTAGTTGTCGATGGCTGCTTGGACGATCTGCTCGTCGAGGCCGGGCTGGTGGGGTCGGCCGCGCAGGACTTAGGAGAGTTGGCGGCGGGCTTCGGCGAGGAGGTGGTGGTGCTTGAACCCGCCGCGCATCACCGACACGCGTTCACCGCGTTGTGCACCCCGGACCGCGATCCGGCACGCGACGGCGGTCAGGAGCACCCTGGACGGCCGCACCAACAGCCAGGTCGCGGTACGCCGAGGGCGGGTTCGGCTCACGCCCAATCCATGGGGCGACGGGGGCGGCGAAGGCAGATGAGGTTGTCGACCGTGGTCACCGGAGAAAGCTGCCGATGCCGAAGGGAATCGGGCATATGAGCCAAGGGTGACGCCCCCCGGTTTGGCCGGCCAGGACCCTTCCGTGCCCTCAGACTCCTGAGAGAGAACGCTCCGGTGGGGAGTGGTTGTGGGCGATACGGGCTGGGCGTGACCGAGCGCGGTAGGGCCGACCGTGCCGCTCCGGGCGAGACGGGGCAGGGTGTGACGGACCACATCGTCAATCGCGCACGCGCGGCAACGGGGGACCGGCCGGGTGGGCGACAGTACAGCGACGAGCAGCGGCGGGACGACGGGCCGGCGCGTGCGGTGCCGCGGCACGTAGCCTGCGTGATGGACGGAAACGGCCGCTGGGCTCAGCGGCGTTCGCTTCCCCGAACGGCGGGCCATCGGGCTGCGGAGACCAGCGTCATCGACATCATCGAGGCGGCCCGGGCCGCCGGAGTCGAGTGGCTCAGCCTGTACGCCTTCTCCACCGAGAACTGGAACCGTCCTGGCACCGAGGTCGACTGCCTGATGCGTTTGGTCCGCCGGGTTGTGCGCAAGCACGCGCCGCTGCTGCTCGCCCGCGGGATCCGCTGCCGCTTCCTCGGGGCCGCAGACCCGCGCATCCCCCGTGAACTGGCCCAGGACTTCGACGATCTGGCGACGCTGACCGCCGGCAACCAGGGGATGACGCTCACCGTCGCCTTCGACCACGGCGGACGCCGAGACATCGTCGAGGCCGCCAGGTCGCTGATCCGCAACGGGACACCCGCCGATGATGTGACCGAGCGGCTCTTCGCGGACCACCTGCCGTTCCCCGACACCCCCGACGTCGACCTCGTCATCCGCACCTCCGGCGAGCAGCGCATCTCCAACTTCATGCTCTGGCAGGTCGCCTACGCCGAGTGGGTCTTCCCCGAGGCGCTGTGGCCGGACTTCCGGGCCCCTGACTTCCTCGCCTGCCTGCACACCTACCGGCGCCGTGACCGCCGCTTCGGCGGCGTGCCGCCCCAGACGAACGGAGACCCGTCATGACGACTGGAACCACGGGAACGGCCGACGAGGCACCCCTGTTCGGCCCGGAATCGCAGTTCCGCGCCTTCTTCGACGACCCGCGCTGGGCGCTGGCCATGATCCGCGCCACCGTGCTGGAGGCCGCCCACCCGCAGATCGGCGCCGCCCTCGCCGACAACTCAACCTTCGTCGCCCACCCCTGGCGCCGGCTGCGCAACACCTTCCTCAGCATGCGGCGCATGTTCGACGCCGACCCAGCGGTACGCAAACGGGAGGCCGCCCGGCTCAACAGGCTGCACGCCCGCATGAGCGGCTCCGACTCCCGCGGCCGCGCCTACGACGCCATGGACCGCGCGACCCGCGCCTGGGTGGTCGCCACCCTCTACGAGAGCGCCGTCACCATGTGCCGACTGAGCGGTCAGCCGCTCGACCAGGACACCATGGAGCGCATGTACGCCGAGTACCGCGCCTTCCTCGCCGCGCTCGACGGCGACGCCGGGGAACTCCCCGAGGACCTGAACGACTTCTGGCGGTACTTCGACAGGGTCGTCGAGGACGAGCTGGAGAACACCGAGGCAGCCCGCATCATCCTCTACCGGCTCTTCGACCACCTGCCCGCCCCGGCACTGCTCGACGGCGCGCCGACACTGTGGGCGGCCGGCCGGGCCGTCGTCGGTCCGCTCCTCGGCGCGATCACCGTCGCCTCGCTCCCCGAGCCCTACCGGCGCCGGGCCGGCCTGCCCGAGATGCCCGGCGCCCCGACCCTCATGCAGGGCGCCTACCTCGCCGCCGGGCTCACACGCTTCCTGCCCGAGGGCTGGATCAATGCCGAAACCATCATCGAGGCCCTCTCCCTCTCGCCCGACAGCGACGACCCCCGCGCCCGAACCGTGACCACGCTGCGTTCCCACATGAAGCGGGCATCGGCTCTGCTCCGCCTCCTCACACCACTGAGCGGTAACACCGGCCCCTACCCGGTCCCGGACGCCTCGGCGGCCACGGGAGAGGGCCGGCGCTCGGCGGAGGAGTTCTTCCGCCAGGTGCTGGACCAGACTGGCGACGGCCACCTCGACTGGCCTGACCTCGCCGCCATGGCCCGCGAACTGGCCACCCGCCTTGACCTGGACGAACCCGAGGAGACCCGGCTCTACGACGCCTTCGCCGCCTGGTGGCGCGAGCTCCAGTCCGCCCTCGACACCAACGGCGACGGCCGCGTCAGCGCCGACGAGTACGCCGCCGCCGTTCCCTCCCTCGCCGGACCCGCGCTCATCCGCGTCGCCGAGGTGCTCTTCGACGCCACCGACAAGGACGGCAGCGGGACCATCAACGCGGACGAACACCGGGCGCTCTTCCGCACCGCCTTCCACCGCGACCTCACCACCACCGACGCCACCTACGGCCGCAGCGCCTTCGTGGGCGACTTCCTCTCCTTCATGTCCGGCCGCCGCAGGAACACCGCGTATGACCCCCTTCTCGCCGACGCCTAACGAACTCGTGCATGTCGCCTGCCACGGCTGCACGCTTCGTACCACGTCCGGATTTGTGGGAGTGTCGTGGCGCCCATCGCGGCGAGTGGTTCGACGAGCCATGGTCTGGGCGACGGCCCGCGGCACCATCGGCATGCGGGCCGCCGGCCGGGTCCAGGTTCGCCCCGGCTTGGACGAGCTGTTGCCGGTTCCCGGTGACGGACGCTACGAATGGGACGGCACGCACCCCGCCGACGCCCTGCAGACCGTGATCGACCTGCCCGAGGACCTGCTGCCCAGCGCCAACGAGAGGAACCTCCCCGAGGACTTCCCCCACGACCGCCACACCATCGGCTCGACTGGGACCACCGCTACCGCCATGAACGCATCGCCGAAGTCCTGCGTAAGGCAAGGACGTCACCGTCGAGCACTGCGTACGCCTCCAGGCCGACACCGTGAACAGCGCGGCCCGCCCGATCCTCGCCACGCTGGTCGACCGCCTCGGGGACGGGGCGGGCGCGGGCCTGAACCCCGACCTCCGCTCCGCTCTCCCCCTGCTGGGCCGCTGGGACGGTGACGAGCGAGCGGACTCCGCCGCAGCCGCCCTGTTCCAGATCTGGCAGCACCGACATCTGCGCCCGGCCCTGCTGCGTCACGCCCTCACCCCCTCTGGTCCCGGCCACCGCTCTGCCGGACGCGCTGGCCCGACTCCTGGTGGACGAGGAACTGGGAGCTCATGTCGGGCCTCGACGACTCGGCTGCGTACATCGCGGTCCGGGTGGGCCACCGCGGCATCGAGGGCGACTGCCGGGAGGTTCTGGCGCCACAGGAAGCCGGGGTTGATGTCGAGCAAGCGGATCAGCAGCTCCTCGGGAGCCGCCCGGTTGTGGCCGAGGGAGCCCCGGCCGTCGACCGGCTCCACCAAGTCGTCGGGTGTCATGGGGCACCATCCTGCCTGGTGTCGGGGGTCGGCCGATCGGCGCAGACGTCAACCACGTGAAGCGGCCTCGCGGTGTCGGGCCGGCCCTCCTCGCCGGCGGTGCTCGGCCCGGGGGGTTGGGCGGTCCGTCCTCCGGGTCACGCCCCGGTCGGGTCCGCTCGGCCCTGGGTGTACTCCAATGCGGCGTCGAGGAGCCATGCGGCGAGGTAGCCGGCGAACGAGGAGCACACCAGGACCCAGAACCCGGGCCTGCACCCGTCGCGTGGGACCAGCACCACCTGGGCTCGGGCCAGCGTGGTCTGGGCGCAGCGGCCAGCGCCGAATGTGCGGGGATGCAGGTCGAGGGAGCAGCCGTGAGCGAGGAGTTCGCGGGCCCGGGCTCCAGCGACGAGCAGCGTGGTGCGCTGGGCCGAGACGTCGACGACCGCCGCGTGCCGGTCGCCGACGGCCTCGCGCAGTCGGGCTTCGAGGTGGGTGCGCGTTCCGGCCGGGCCGACGACCAGCCATTCGTCCGGGCCCAGCCACAGGGCGGCGAGCCCGCCGCCGCGCGCAACGGTGTTGGGCTGCGGCGGCAGGGGGAATCCGAGGGCGAGTGCGACGGCGTCCGCCGCCGGCCCCTTGGGGTCCAGCCGCACGTTGACCTGGGCGAGGAAGGGGAGTTCGGCCAGTCGCAGCGCACCGCCCGAGGCGCGGGTGGCGCGGGCGAAGCGTCCGGCGTACTGGGACAGCGGGCTCAGCAGGCCGACGTGGTGAGCGGTGTCAGCCATCGCGGCGTGCCCCCTCGGGGTCGTAGAGAACGGCAGGTGCGACCGTGACCGGGACCAGCTCCCCTCGCACCGGCGCGTACAGCCGGTCGCCGATGCGGTCCCGGCCGCCCTTGACCAGGGCGAGGGCGAAACTCCGGTGGAGCGCTGCGCTGCGGTAGCTGGAGGTGACGTGGCCGAGCATCGGCACCGGTGGCTCGGCCAGCGGGGCGGCAGCGACCAGTTGGGTGCCTTCGGGCAGCAGGACTGCGGGGTCGTCCGGCAGCAGCCCCACGAGGTGCTTGCGGTCGGGCCTGGCGGTGTCGGTCCGGGTGTACGAGCGCTTGCCGATGAAGTCGGGCTTCTTCCGGGACACCACCCAGTCCATGCCGAGGTCCTGCGGGGTCACGGTGCCGTCGGTGTCCTGGCCGATGATCGGATAGCCCTTCTCGGCGCGCAGGACGTGCATGGCCTCGGTGCCGTACGGGGTGATGCCGAGCGGGCGGCCGGCCTCGTACAGCGCCGTCCACAGCGCCGGGGCCTGCCACGGCAGTACGTTGACCTCGTAGGCCAGCTCGCCGGAGAAGCTGATTCGGCAGACCCGGGCCGGAATCCCGGCGACGGCCGTGTCGCGCCAGGCCATGAACGGGAATCCGGCCGCGCCCACGGCGAGCTGCGGGGCCAGCTCTCGCAGTACGTCCCGGGAGCGCGGCCCGACCAGGGCGACGGTGGCCCACTGCTCGGTGACCGAGGTGCAGTGCACGCGCAGATCGGGCCACTCCGTCTGGAGCCACTCCTCCATCCAGTCCAGTACGGCCGCGGCGTTGCCCGTCGTGGTGGTGACGAGGAAGCGGTCGGCGGCGAGGCGGATGGCGGTGCCGTCGTCGAAGACCATCCCGTCGGCGCGGCACATGACGCCGTAGCGGATCATGCCGACCTTCAGGGTGCTGATCATGTTGGTGTAGAGCCGATCCAGGAAGACTGCGGCATCCGGCCCCTGTACGTCGATCTTGCCGAGGGTGGAGGCGTCCATGACGGCGACGCCCTCGCGGGCGGCCCGGCATTCGCGCAGCACCGCAGCCGCCATGTCCTCGCCGGGCTGCGGGTAGTACCAAGGGCGTTTCCACTGGCCGACGTTCTCGAAGACGGCTCCGTGCGCGGCGTGCCAGTCGTGCAGCGGGGTCACGCGTACGGGGTCGTGCAGCACCCCCCGGTCGCGGCCCGCGAGCGCGGCGAAGGAGACCGGCACGTACGGAGCGCGGAAGGTCGTGGTGCCCAACTCGGAGAAGTCGACGCCCAGCAGCTGCGCGGCGACCGCGCCGGCGAGCACACCCGAGGTTTTGCCCTGGTCGTTCGCCGTGCCCGCCGTGGTGTAGCGCTTGAGGTGTTCCACCGACCGGAGGCCGGCGCCCGCCGCGCGGGCGAGGTCGTCGACGGTGACGTCGCGCTGGAGGTCGACGAAGCAGCGCGCCGTGTCGGCCCCGGGCACCACCCACAGGTGACGGGGAGGTGTCCCGGGCTGATCGGCCACCGACGGAAGCGGGAGGGCGTTGTGGACGGCGAAGCCCTCGGATTCGAGCGCCCGGACCCCCGCGGCCCTGCCCTCGGCCAGGCAGCGGGACAGGGCGGACTCGCCGCGTGCGGCGCCGACGGCCTCCACCGCCTGGCGGCAGCCGTCCGGTACGAACGTCCCCAGCGCCGCGTCGTGGCGCAGGCGCCCGCCCGCCTGGCCGAACAGGTGGACGACCGGGTTCCAGCCGCCGGACACGAGGAGCAGATCGGCGGCGATCTCGCGGGCGGCGGCGCCTTCCCCGAGGAGGGACACCGTCACGGAGGAGACCTGCGGTGCGCCCGCCGTGCCCGTCACCGCATGCCCGGCGAGCACCTCGATCCCGGCCCCGGCGGCCCGGCCCGCCCACGGACCCGGCTCGGTCCGGGCGTCCACGACCGCAGCGACGTCCACGCCGGCCGCAGCCAGGTCCAGTGCGGCCGCGTAGGCGCTGTCGTTGGTGGTGAACACGACCGCGCGGCGGCCCGGGACGACTCCGAACCGGTTGACGTACGTACGGGCGGCGCCGGCGAGCATCACGCCGGGGCGGTCGTTGTCGGCGAAGGCGAGCGGGCGTTCGTGCGCGCCGGTCGCCAGGACGACCCGGCGTGCCCGGATCCGCCAGACCCGCTCGCGTGAGACGTACGAGGGGGCCTGCGCGCCGAGGTGGTGGGTGCGGCGTTCCACGGCGAGTACGTGGTTGTCGTCGTAGTACCCGAAGACGGTGGTTCGGGGCAGCACACGGACCTCGGGCGCCGCTGCGAGCTCCGCGCCGGCCTCGGCCGCCCACCCCGGCAACTCGCCCGTGCCGAGCAGGCTGCCGCCCGGCTCGGGCTGGTCGTCGGCGAGGATCACGCGCGCCCCGATGCGGGCGGCGGCCGTGGCGGCGGCGAGACCGGCCGGCCCCGCGCCGACGACCAGCAGGTCGCAATGGGCGTGCACGGCGTCGTAGCGGGCGGGGTCCGGTGCGCCGGCGAGCCGGCCCCGGCCGGGCAGGCTGCTCGCAACGAGACCGTCGTACAGCTCGACGGCCGTCGCAGCGAGCATCGGTTCGGGGAACGGCTCCTCGATCTGGACGACCGCGTTCGGCTCCTCGACTCCGGCGGTGAAGATCCCGCGCGGCCGGCCGAGTCTGATGCTGGTGCCGGTCTGGTGGACACCGCAGGCGAGCAGGGCGGAGGCGAGGGTGTCGCCCCGGTAGCCCCGGTACTCCACGCCGTCGAAGCGGAAGGAGAGCGGCTGGTCCCGTCGGATGCGGCCCCCTCGGGGCAGGCGGAAGGGCGCGGTCATGCGGTCACCGGCCTCGGCTCGCCGGTCCGGTAGACGGCGAGGATCTCGTTGGTCGCTGTGTCCCGGACGGCGTTGAACCAGCGGCGGCAGCCGTCCGCGTGGCTCCACCGCTCGGCGAAGGGCCCCTTGGGGTTGTCGCGGAAGAAGAGGTACCGGGCCCACGCCTCGTCGCTCAGGGTCGCGGGGTCCGCAGGATAGGGCACGTGTGCCTGGCCGCCGTAGTGGAATTCGGCCTCGTCGCGGGGCCCGCACCAGGGGCAGGGGATGAGCAGCATCGTCGGGCCTCCTCAGTGGGCCACCGCGGCCGCGCCGTGCTCGTCGACGAGCGCACCGGTGGTGAAGCGTTCGAGCGTGAAGGGGGCGTTGAGCGGGTGGGGGGCGTCGTGGGCGATGGTGTGCGCGAAGGCCCACCCGACGCCGGGGGTGGCCTTGAAGCCGCCGGTGCCCCAGCCGCAGTTGAGGTAGAGGTGCTCCACGGGAGTGAGTCCGGTGATCGGTGACGCGTCGGGGCTGACGTCGACGATCCCACCCCAGGTGCGCAGCACGTGCGCGCGGGCGAAGACCGGGAAGAGTTCGAGGGCGGCCGCCATCTGGCGTTCGATGATGTGGAACGCGCCGCGCTGCGTGTACGCGTTGTACGCGTCGATGCCGGCGCCCATGACCAGTTCACCCTTGTGGGCCTGGCTGACGTACACGTGCACCGCGTTGGACATCACCACGGTGGGGTGGACCGGCTCCAGCAGCTCGGAGACCAGGGCTTGCAGGGGGTGGCTCTGCAGGGGCACCTCGAAGCCGGCCATCGCGGCCAGTACGGAGGAGTGGCCGGCCGCGCAAAGGGCGACGCGCCCGGCGGCGATCGGGCCGAGGGAGGTCTGCACCCCGGTCACCCGGCCGCCCTGCACGTCGATGCCGGTGACCTCGCAGTTCTGGATGAGGTCGATGCCCGCGGCGTCGGCCGCGCGGGCGAGGCCCCAGGCGACGTGGTCGTGCTTGGCGATGCCTGCCCGCGGCTGGTAGGTGGCGCCCATGACCGGATGGCGGACGTCGGGCGAGACGTCGACGATCGGGCAGACCTCCTTGACCTGCCGGGGGTCGAGCCACTCGGCATCGATGCCGTTCAGGCGGTTGGCCTCCACCCGGCGCACGCCGTCCCGTACGTCCTGGAGGCTGTGCGCGAGGTTCAGCACACCGCGCTGGGAGAACAGGAGCGGGTAGTCGAGGTCCTCCTCCAGCCCCTCCCACAGGGTGAGCGCGTGCTCGTAGATCCCGGCGCTCTCGTCCCAGAGGTAATTGGAACGGATGATGGTGGTGTTGCGGGCCATGTTGCCGCCGGCGAGCCAGCCGCGTTCGAGGACGGCGACGTCGGTGATGCCGTGGTTCTTGGCCAGGTAGTGGGCGGTGGCCAGGCCGTGTCCGCCGCCGCCGACGACGACCACGTCGTACCTGCGCCGGGGCTCGGGCGTGCGCCACAGCCATGCGGGGTGCTCCGGCAGGTCTGCGCCGGGGGGCACGGGGCTCATCGGGCGTCTCCTGACGGGTGGGAGCCGCGCAGCCGCCGCATGGCCGGGTCGAACAGCGGCTCCTGGGCGACGACCGCCGGGACGCGCCGGTCGAAGTAGCCGATGTCCAGGGCGCGGCCGGGCGCGGCGAGTTCCGCGGGCAGCCAGGCGTAGGCGATGCCCTTGCCGACCGTGTAGCCGTATCCCGCGCTGGTGACGTAGCCGACCGGCCGGTCCCCGTCGTACACGGGCTCCTTGCCCATGACCACTGCGCCCGGGTCGTCGATGGTCAGGCAGGTGAGCCGGCGCCGTACGCCGGCGGCGCGCCGCTCCAGTGCGGCGCGGCCGATGAAGTCGCCCTTCTCCCTCTTCACGGCGAAGCCGACACCGGCCTCGTACGGATCGTGTTCGTACGTCATGTCGGTTCCGAAGGCGCGGTATCCCTTCTCCAGGCGCAGGCTGTTGAAGGCGCCCCGGCCCGCCGCGATGCCGCCGTGCGGCCGGGCGGCCTCCCAGAGGGTGTCCCACAGTTTGAGCCCCAGGTCGGCGCTCGTGTACAGCTCCCAGCCGAGCTCGCCCACGTAGCTCAGGCGCATGGCGGTGACGGGGACGACGCCGATGTGGGCGCGACGGGCCCGGAAGTAGCGCAGGCCCGCGTCGGAGAAATCGGCGTCGGCCAGCGGCTGGAGCACCTCGCGTGCCCTGGGCCCCCACAGACCGATGCAGCAGGTGCCCGCGGTGATGTCCCGTACGGCGACGGAGCCGTCCTCGGGGAGGTGCCGAAGGAACCAGTCGAGGTCGGGACTGCCGTTGGCTCCGATCTGGAAGCGGTGCCGGGCGAGCCGGGCCACGGTGATGTCGCTGCGGAGGGTGCCGTCCTCGTCGAGCATCAGCGTGTACGTCACCGAGCCGACGGACTTGTCGACGTCGGAGGTGGTCAGGCGCTGGAGGAAGGCTGCGGCCCCGGGGCCTTCGACCTCGAGCCGTTTCAGGGCCGTCATGTCGTACAGGGCCACGCTCTCGCGGGTGGCCAGGGCCTCGGCGCCGACGAGCGGTGACCACATCCGTGCGGCCCAGTCGTTGGGGGTGGGGATGTCCCACCGGTCCAGGAGGGGCTCGTTCGCGGCGTACCACTGCGGCCGTTCCCACCCGGATGCCTCCAGGAAGAAGGCGCCGAGCTCGCGCTCGCGGACGTGGAACGGGCTGGTGCGCAGGGGCCGTGGAGCACCCGGCGGCTGGAGCGGGTGGAGGATGTCGTAGACCTCGACGAAGTTCCGGCAGGAGCGGGCGTGGACGTATGCGGGGGCGAGCTGGTGCGGCTCGAAGCGGTTGACTTCGCATTCATGCAGGTCGAAGGAGGAGCAGTGGCCGTCGACGAGCCACTCGGCCATGGCGCGGCCGACACCGGCGGAGTGGGTGACCCACACGGCCTCGGCGACCCAGAAGCCCTTCACCTCGGGTGATTCGCCGAGCAGGGGCATCCCGTCGGTGGTGAAGGAGAACAGGCCGTTGATGCCTTCCTCGACCTTGGTGTCGCGCGTCGCGGGCAGCAGGGACCGGGTCTCGCCCCAGGCGTCGGCGAAGTCGTCCGCCGTGAACCGCAGTACGGAGGGCATCTGCTCGGCGGAGTCGACCGGGGCGATGTCGTCGGCGGAGACCGGCATGGGGTGGTGGCCGTAGGAGCCGATGCCGAGCCGGTCGAAGCGGTCGCGGTAGTACAGGTCGGCGTCCTGGTGGCGCAGGATGGGGCGGACCGCCTCCTCGGCCTGTCCGGCGAGCGCGGGGACGGGCCCGGTCCACGCGAGCTGGTGGGCGAGGGGGGTCAGCGGCAGGCTCATGCCGACCATGCGGGCGACCTTGGGGCCCCAGATCCCGGCGCAGCACACGACCACGTCGGCGGGGATGTCCCCCCGGTCGGTGACCACGGCGGTGACGCGGTCACTGCCGGCGGCTTCGTCGGCCCGGGTGCGGATGTCCAGGACCTCGTGGCGGTCCAGCACTCGAACACCCCGTGCCCGGGCGGCGCGGATCTGCGCCTCCACGGCGAGGACCGCCACTGCCAGGCCGTCGGTGGGGACCAGCAGTCCGCCGAGTACGCGTTCGCGGTTCACCAGGGGGTGCAGTGCCACGCATTCGTCCGGTCCGACGAGCCGGCCCTCCACGCCCCAGGAGGTGAGCCAGCCCTGTCGGCGCGCCAGCTCGGTGAGGCGTTCCGGGGTGGTGGCCAGTTCGAGTCCGCCGACCTGGAGGAAGCACGGCTGCCCGTCGACGTCGAGGGCGCCGAGCTTCTCGACGGTGTAGCGGGCGAGTTCCGTCATGGTCTTCGACGGGTTCGCCTGGAACACCAAGCCGGGAGCATGGGACGAGGATCCACCGGTGGCGGGGAGCGGTCCCTGGTCGACGACGGTGATCTCGGTCCAGCCGCGGCAGGACAGTTCGTCTGCCAGTGCTGCGCCCACGACACCCGCTCCGATGATGACCACGCGCGGTCCCGCCATCGCCGCCCCTCCGGTTCGAAAGGAATAGAGTTGCTGTGAGCGCAACATGGTGCAGATCGCGCAACTCACACTGCCGCTCGCCCCCGACGGTGTCAAGAGGCCCGAACTCCCCCGACTCGCGTGTGCGAGAAGGTGGAAACAGCCGTGCCCGGCGGGCTGTCGAAACAGCCCGCCGGGCACGTGCGGGGACCGCGCCTGTCTTTCTGATCAGGCCGGATCAGCCCTTCTTCCCGAGCCAGGCGTCGACCTTCCCGCGGTTGGCCTCCACCCATTTCCTCGCGGCGTCCTCCGGCGCCATCTTGTCCTGCGCGATGTACTTCGCCACGAGGTTCTGGTCCTCGTTCGACCAGTTGAAGTTCTTTACGAGCTGGTAGGCGGGACTGCCGGAATCGGCGAACTTCTTGCTGACGATCTTGTCCAGCGCATACAAGGGGTAGTCGCAGGCGACCTTCTCCGGGTCGTCGTCGCAGCCGGGCTTGTACTCCGGCAGCTGGACCTTCACGAGCTTCAACTCCGAGAAGAGCCACTGCGGTTCGTAGAAGTAGCCGATGACGGGCGTCTTGTTGGCCTCGGCCTGGCGGAACGCCTGGATGAGCGCGGCCTCGCTCCCCGAGTACACCACCTTGTAGTCGAGGTTCAGGTTCTTCACCAGGGCGCCGTCGTTGGTGACGAACGACGGATCCCCGTCCAGCAGCTGCCCCTTGTCGCCGGACTCGGAGGTCCTGAGCTGCTGCGCGTACTTGTTCAGGTTCTGCCACTGGGTGATGTCCGGGTACTTCTGCGCCATCCACGGCGGCACATACCAGCCGATGACCCCCTTGTTCCCCGTCTCGCCGGCGGCGACGGCCGTCTGCTGCTCCTCGATGTACTTCTTCTTCAGATCCGGGTGGCCCCAGTTCTCGACGATCGCATCGACCTCGCCCGTGCCGAACCCCTGCCAGGCGACCTCTTCCTTGAGGTCCTTCTTGATCACCTCGCAGCCGAGGTCTTTCTTCGCGACGTAGGCGATGACCGCCGCGTTGGCCTCGTAGCCGACCCACGGGTTGACGGCGAGGTTGAAGGAGCCGCACGTGCCGGCGCCGCCCCCTGCGCCCGACGGTCCGGTGCCCGCCTCCCCGACCTTCGCGCCGCCGCATCCGCTGAGCGCGAGGGCGAGCACCGACAGGCCGGCCACAGCCGCCAGCCTGGCGGGCCGCCGCAGCGGCGCCGGCCCTGTGTTGAGGTTTCCTGCCATGCGTTGTGCCCCTTCTCCTGCCTCAGCGCCCGCTGGGGGCTCGTGCGGCCCGGTGCGCCGCCGCCTGGGTGATTCGGTCGAACATGACGCCGAGCAGCACGATGGCCAGGCCCGCCGCCAGCCCCTTGCCGTACAACTGGCCCTGGGAGAATCCCGCCACGACGTCGTAGCCGAGGGCACCCGCCCCCACCAGCCCGCCGACGACGACCATCGACAGGACGTAGACCAGCCCCTGGTTCGCCGCGAGGGCGAGGGCGCTGCGCGCCATCGGGAGCTGCACCTTCGTGATGACCTGCCAGGCGCTGGAGCCGGCCGATGTCGCCGCCTCCACCGTGGCCTGCGGCACCCCTCGCACCCCGTCCGCGATGATCTTGATCGTCACGGGGGCCGCGTAGACGATCGCCGCCGTGATCGCCGTGAACCGGCTCGCACCGAACAGGGCGAGAAACGGCACCAGGTAGACGAAGGCCGGCATGGTCTGGCCCGCGTCGAGCACGGGGCGGACCAGCCGGTCGGCCAAGGCGCTGCGGCCCATCCACACGCCCACCACGACGCCGAGGGCCATCACGATGACCGTCGCCACCATGCTGGAGGCCAGCGTCGTCATGCTGTCCCGCCACAGGCCCGTAGCGACGATCAGCGCCACGCACACCGCCACGGTCGCCCCCGCCCGCGGACCGCCCAGCAGCGTGCCGAAGGCCACGACCACCGCGGCGACCAGCCACCACGGGGAGCCGGTCAGCAGCGCCTCGAAGGGGTTGAGCAGCAGCGTGGTGACCACCTCCCGCAGACCGTTCGTCACGCCGGCGAGACTGCCCTGCGCCCATGCGGTGGCCGAGTCCGCCGAGCGGGCGATGGCGCCGCCCACCCCGGTGCCGCCCGGGAACTGCGCCGCCCATACGTAGGTGTGGGAGAGCCATACGCACACGGCGGTGAGTACGCCCGCCGCGAGGAACAGGGGGCGGCGCCACGGCGCCGAGCGGCCGCCGCCCTGTCGGCCGTGCTCCCCCCTCCCCCGGCCTTCGGCCGGCGGGACCCCCATCTCGCTTCGCTCGCTCGCCGCGGTGGTCACCCGGTCGAGCAGGATGGCCATCACGACGATGGCGAGACCGGCGTTGAACGCCACACCGACGTCGAGGGTCTCCAGCGCCTTGACGACCGTCTTGCCCAGCCCGGGGGCATCGATCAGCGCGGCGACGGTGACCATGGACAGGGCGGCCATGATGGTCTGGTTCACCCCCAGCACGATGGTCCGCTTCGACATCGGCAGCAGCACGGTGGTGAGCGTCTGGCGCCGGGTCGCACCCAGCGACTCGGCCGCCTCGACGGTGGCGGCGGGGACCGAGCGGATCGCATGGGCGGTGATGCGCACCGCGGGCGGCGTAGCGAAGATCAGCGTGGCGATGGTGGCGGACGCCGGGCCGATGAGGAAGAACAGCGTCAGCGGGGCCAGGTAGACGAACGTCGGCATCGTCTGCATGAAGTCGAGCACCGGGGTCGCCAGGCGGTGCACCCGGTCGGACAGCCCGGCCCAGACACCGAGCGGGATGCCGATGAGCAGTGAGACGAGGACGGCCGCCACGGTCAGGGCGAGCGTGTCCATGCTCTCCCGCCACAGCCCCTGCAGGCCGAAGAGGACGAAGCCGGCGACGGCCAGCACGGCCACCCGTACGTTCCCGAACAGCCATGATGCGTACCCGACGAGGGCGACGACGCCCAGCCAGCCGACCACGGGGACCGAACGGCCGAAGGACGGCTGTGAGAGCAGCGCCTGGAGGAACCCCACCAGGTTGTCGATGACCAGCCGGATCTCGTTGAAGACGTAGAGAAAGACCGGGTTGCTGTTGCGGCCGGCTCCGACGGCGTCGTTGATCTCATTGAACTTCCGGTGGAGCGGTGTCAGTTCGGCGGTGTCGAGGGCCAGGGTGTGGCTGCCGCGCAGGACCAGCCACAGAGCGGCCCACGCGACGAGGACCGCGGCCGCGACCAGTGCGCGGCCCCCGCGTGCCGGCGCCCGCCGCGTGGCCGCCTCCGCCACCGCGACGGCCACTACGCACCGCCCTGCGGACCGGTGACGACCTCGAGGATCTCCTCGTCGCCGACGACGCCCAGCAGGCGCCCGTTCTCGACGACCTTCGCGGGTCGGTCCGCCGCGAGCACGGCGCGCACCGCCTCGCGGACGACGGTGTCCGCGGCGAACTCCGGACCGTCGAGCGGGTCGTCCGGGCGGGCGGGGCGCGCGATCCACCGCAGGGTCAGCACGTGCGAGCGCGGCACGTCCGCGACGAAGTCCCTGACGTAGTCGTCGGCGGGCGCGCCGACCAGTTCGTCGCCCGTGCCGCACTGGACCGTCCGGCCGTCGCGCATGATGAGGATGCGGTCGCCGAGCTTCAGCGCCTCGGACAGGTCGTGGGTGACGAACACCATCGTCTTGCCGACCTCGCGGTGCAGCCGGACGACCTCGTTCTGCATGTCCCGGCGGATCAGCGGGTCGAGCGCGGAGAACGGCTCGTCGAAGAGGAGGACGTCCGGGTCGCCGGCCAGGGCGCGGGCGAGCCCGACCCTCTGCTGCATGCCGCCGGAGAGCTGGTCGGGGTAGGAGTGCTCGTACCCGGCGAGGCCGACCAGCTCGATGACCTCCCCGGCGCGCCGGGTGCGCTCGGCCCTACCGGTGCCGCGGATCTCCAGGCCGTAGGCGACGTTGTCCAGGACCCGGCGGTGCGGCAGCAGCCCGAAGTGCTGGAAGACCATAGCGAACTTGCGCCGCCGCAGCTCGCGCAGCCTCCTGGGGTCCGCGCCCCGGATGTCCTCTCCCTCGAAGCGCAGTTCGCCCGCCGTCGGCTCGATCAACCGGGTCAGACATCGCACCAGAGTCGACTTCCCGGATCCGGACAGGCCCATGACCACGAAGACCTCGCCGGGCCCGACGTCGAAGCCCACGTCCTGCACGGCGGCGGTGCAACCGGTGCGCTCCATGAGTTCCCGGCGCGACAGTGCGCACAGCTCGGGCGAGTGGGGTACCCGCGCGGCCTTGGGTCCGAAGACCTTCCACAGCCCGCGGACGGAGACCACGGGGGTCCCACCCTCGGACGCCCCTCTCTGCGACGGCAGTTGCGTCTTCGTTGCGGTCACTGTCGACCTCTCCTCGGATGGCCCGGCCGTGCTCGGCGTCGTCGGCGGTGGCACCGGGTCAGCCGCGGAACCAGTGCTGCGCCCGGGGGCGGATGTTCTCGCAGCCGCCGGGCGACCCGCTGCGCCTTGCCCGCGTCCTGCGTCCACACCGACCCTGCGAGTCCGTACTCCGTGTCGTTGGCGATCCGTACGGCTTCGTCCTCGCCCGAGGACCGCTCGACGGTGAGCACCGGCCCGAAGGACTCCTCGTGTACGACGCGCATGTCCTGTCCGGAGTGCAGGAAGACGGCGGTGAGAGCGAAGTCCACGGCCGCCTCGACGTCGGCATCGGCGAAGACCACGTTGGGGTTCTTGCCTCCCGGCTCCAGCGCGACCTTCTTCACGGTGGCCGCGGCCGCCGCCATCACCGGCTTGCCGGTCTCCAGGACGCCGGTGAACGAGACCACGTCCACGCCGGGGCGCTCCGCCAGCGGCGCGCCGGCCTCGGCCCCCGACCCCAGCACGAGGTTGGCCACCCCGGCGGGGAGTCCGGCCTCCTCCGGCGCGCGCATCAGCAGGAGGGAGGTCGACGGGGGCAGCTCGCTGGGTTTGAGGACCACGGTGTTGCCGGCGACGAGGGCGGGCGCGACCTTCCACGCCGCCTGGAGCAGCGGGTGGTTCCACGGGGTGATGAGCCCGCACACCCCGACCGGCTCGTAGACGACCCGGCTGACGGCGTCGTCGCGGCCGGTGTCGACCACGCGGCCGGCGCTGGTCCCGGTGTCGGCCCGTGTCCCTTCGGAGACGGTCCGGACCCGCGTACCGTCGGCAGGGCAGTGGATGTCCCGACGGCCGCCCGCCACCGCTTCGCGCCGTGTGCCACCGACGTACAGATCTGCCACGCGCGGAGCCCTTCTGCGAGGTAACACCGGTATGTGCGTTGCGGATTGCGCATCGTATTGCTCGGAATGGAACGACACGATCGCCCACGGGTTCCCCTGCGTCAAGAGGGCCGGGCGGCCGGACACGGCGGGCCCCGGGCCCCTTCGCCGCCTCGCTCAGGGTGCTTCGCGGCGGGAGCGGTGGTGGCGGTAGAACCCGGCCTTGGACGGTGGCAGCGGCTCGTTGCCCAGGATGAGATCGGCGGCCTTCTCGGCCACCATCATGACGGGTGCGTAGATGTTTCCGTTGGTCACGTAGGGCATGACCGATGCGTCCACGACGCGCAGTCCCTCCAGACCGTGCACACGCAGGCTCGCCGGATCGGTGACCGCCATCGCGTCGGTGCCCATTTTGCAGGTGCAGGACGGGTGCAGGGCGGTCTCGCCTTCCCTGGCCACCCACTCGAGGATCTGCTCGTCGGTCTCGACGGCCGGTCCGGGCGCGATCTCCCCGTCGTTGTACGCGGCCAGTGCGGGCCGGCCGAGGATGTCACGGGCGGTACGGACCGCCTCGACCCACTCGCGACGGTCCCGCTCGGTGGAGAGGTAGTTGAACCGCAGGGACGGATGCTCCCGGGGATCCTTGGTCCTGATCTTCACCGAGCCGACGGCGTCGGAGTACATGGGGCCGACGTGGACCTGGTAGCCGTGGCCGCCGGCGGGCGCGGAGCCGTCGTAGCGGACGGCGACCGGGAGGAAGTGGAACATCAGGTTCGGGTACGCGACCTCCTCGTTGCTCCGCACGAAACCGCCGGCCTCGAAGTGGTTGGTGGCGCCCGGGCCCGTGCGGAACAGCCACTGGAGGCCGATCCAGGGACGATGGCGCCACTTGAGATACGGCTGCATCGAGACCGGCTGTTTGCAGGCGTACTGGACGTACACCTCAAGGTGGTCCTGAAGGTTCTCCCCCACCCCCGGCAGATCGTGGACAACGTCGACGCCGAGGGCCCGCAGCTCGTCGGCGTTGCCGACGCCCGACAGCTGGAGCAGCTGCGGAGAGTTGATCGCGCCGCCGCACAGGATCACCTCGCGGGCCCGCACCTGCCGGGGTGCGCCGCGGCCGCGGCGGTACTCGACGCCCACGGCGCGCTTGCCCTCGAAGAGGATCCGGGTGACGA
This sequence comes from Streptomyces sp. BR123, assembly GCF_013401435.1. Classification (GTDB taxonomy): domain Bacteria; phylum Actinomycetota; class Actinomycetes; order Streptomycetales; family Streptomycetaceae; genus Streptomyces. The sequence continues at coordinate 22,147 of NZ_JACBGN010000016.1, read as the reverse complement.
AGCGCCTGGTCCGCACGTCGAGGTTGGGCCGCTTCATGGCCGGGTGCAGGTAGGCCCGGGCGGCGGACAGCCGCCGCCCGCGGTGGATGGTGCGGTCGAAGGCCGCGAAGCCCTCCTGCCGGTAGCCGTTGACGTCGTCGGTCAGCAGGTGGCCCGCTTCCTGGACGGCTTCCATGAAGGCCGGGAAGAGGGGGTTCGACGCCGGGCCGCGCTCCAGGACGAGCGGTCCCGAGCGGCCGCGGAACTCGTCCTCCGGATCCGCGGCCAGACAGTTCTCCATCCGGTTGAAGTACGGGAGGCAGTGCGCGTAGTCCCAGTTCTCCATGCCGGGGTCGGCGCCCCAGCGCTCGTAGTCCAGCGGGTTGCCGCGCTGGAAGATCATTCCGTTGATGCTGCTCGACCCGCCCAGCACCTTGCCGCGGGCGTGGTAGATGCGCCGCCCGTTCATGTGGGGCTCGGGCTCGGACTCGTACTTCCAGTCGTAGAAACGGCTGCCGATGGGGAACGTCAGCGCCGCGGGCATGTGGATGAAGACGTCCCACGGGTAGTCGGGCCGGCCTGCCTCCAGGACCAGGACGCGGTTGCCGGGGTCCGCGCTCAGCCGGTTGGCCAGGGCGCTGCCGGCCGAGCCGCCGCCGACGATGACGAAGTCGTAACTCTGGGGCACCATCGCTGTGTCGTCCCTCCCCGCCGTCTCGGACCGAGGGCTGCCCCCGGCCGTCGATACGCGGCGCATGCTAGTACGGGTGCCGCGTTGCGCACCAGGTTGCGTTCCACGCAACCGCCGGCCGCTTGGTTCCCAGCCGACTGTTGGCGAAGGCGCGTATGGTTTCGCCATGAGCAACTACGAGCCACCCACCGAAACCGCAGGCGCCCCGGCGGGCGGGGTGCAGTCCGTCGACCGCGCCGTCACCGTGCTGGAGATCCTCGCCCAGCGGGGCGAGGCGGGCGTCAGCGAGGTGGCGGAGGAGATCGACGTCCACAAGTCGACGGCGTTCCGGCTGCTCGGCGCGCTCGAGGCGCGCGGTCTCGTCGAACAGGCCACCGAGCGGGGCAAGTACCGCCTCGGCTTCGGGATCGTGCGCCTGGCCGGCGCGGTCACGGGGCGCATAGACATCACCCAGGAGGGCCGCCCGGTCTGCGAGCGGCTCGCCGAGGAGCTCGGCGAGACCGTCAACATCGCCGTCCTGGAGGAGCAGTACGCGATCAACCTCTGCCAGGTGCGCGGCCCGGGCGCGGTGACGGCGCACAACTGGGTCGGACAGCTGACGCCGCTGCACGCCACGTCCAGCGGCAAGGTGCTCCTCGCCCATCTTCCGGCGAAGCAGCGCGTGCAGCTGCTGGCCGAGGCCGGCCTGAAAAAGTACACGCCGAGCACCCTGACCGCCAGGACGAAGCTCGAGAAGAACCTCGCCGAAGCGCTGGAGCGCGGCTACGCCATGACGTTCGAAGAGTACGAGATCGGCCTCCACGCCATGGCCGCCCCGATCCGCGACCGGGACGGCGTGGTCCTGGCCGCGATCAGCGCATCGGGGCCGAGTTACCGCTTCACCGAGGAACGCATGCGCGAACTGGCCCCACGGCTGATGGCGGGCGCGCAGGAGATCAGCCGCCGCATGGGCCACCTGGGCTGAGCCGCCACCGGGGGATCCCGGCTCCCCGGGGGCGGCGCACGGCTACCGGGGCCGTCCCGGCCCGGTGCCCAGCCGGGCCCGCACCCAGTCGTGGAACGCCCCGATGTGGTGCTCACTGGGTACCAGCACACCACCCTTGGCGTACATGCGGGAGCTCATTGCGGGCTGGCAGCGCTCGCAGGCGTCGAAGTCCTGGCAGTTGACCCGGTCGAAGAGCTCGACGGAGCGGCTGATGTCCTTGCCGCTCTCCACCACGTCCTTGAGGTACAGCCAGTCGCACACGACGACCGTGCGGTCGGCCGCGACCGGGTGCATACGGTGGAAGACCACATGGTCCGGCACCAGGTTGATGAAGACCTGCGGCCGCACGGTGATCGCGTAGTACTTGCGGTCCTGGTCCGGCGAGACCGTGGGGATGCGGTCGAGCCCCTCGGAGCCGTCGACGGTGAACCCCTGGATGCCCTCGCCGAACGCGGCGCCGTGTCCCACGTAGTACTGCGCCGCGTAGCCCTCCGCGAACTCCGGCAACACCTCGGTGAGTTCGGGGTGGATCGTGGCGCAGTGGTAGCACTCCATGAAGTTCTCGATGATGAGCTTCCAGTTCGCCCTGACGTCGTAGACGATCCGCCGTCCGACCTCCAGGTCGGCGACGGCGTACCGCTCGATCGACTCCGCGTCGCCGAGCCGCAGGGCGGCTGCGCCCATGACCTCTCCCTCGAAGGAGGGCGGGTCGTCCGCGAGGCAGACCCAGATGTAGCCGAGCCACTCGCGTACGGGCACGTGCGCCAGCCCGTACTCCGTCCGGCCGACGTCCGGCATCCTGGTGAGGTTCGGTGCGGCGATCAGCTTGCCGTCGAGGTCGTACGTCCAGGCGTGGTACGGGCACTGGAAGGCCCGCTTGACCGCGCCGGCCTCCTCCGTGCACAGCTTCGCGCCCCGGTGTCGGCACACGTTGAAGAAGGCGCGGATCGCGCCGTCGCGCGAGCGGGTCACCAGGATGCTCTCGCGGCCGACGTCCACGGTCCGGAAAGCACCCGGCCCGGCCAGCTCGGACGAGCGCCCCACACAGAACCACATCGTCTCGAAAATGCGCTCCTGCTCCAGCCGGAAGATCTCCGGGGCGGTGTAGTGGTCACCGGGGAGAGTGGCGATCAGGCTCTCCGGCAGGCGGGTCGTTGTCACGTGCACTCCTCGCGGAACGTCGTGGTGCGGAACTCTCGCGCCGGTGGATCAACCGGCCGTCCGGGCGGCGGCGGCGGACAGCTGCCACCGCCACCGCGTGAAGAGCCGTGGCCGGTCCAGCCCGAGTACCGCGACCAAGCGGCCCGCCTCCGGTAGACCGCGAGGAAGCGGCCATCGGCGGCCGCGCCCTCCTCGACCGTGACGCTGTCGGCTTCCGCGGCGTACCCGGCGAACTGGATCCGGGTGCCGTACTGGTCTTGCGCGGACCGACCTGCCGTCGGCGAGCCCTGCTCGGTGCTCGCCCCGCGACCCGGTGCCGAGCCCGACGCCGAGGGCTCGTGCACCGAGCTTCCACACGGCCGCGAGATCCTCGCCCTCCGCCTCGAATGCGAGCGCGTCCTCGCCGATCTCCCCTACGAGGAATTCCTCCGACAACGGCGGCCTGTCGTAGGGGCGGTGGGGCTCGTCGCCGATGAGGACCAGCCGCCCGTCATATCCATGTCCCTGCTCGCGCAGCGAGCGGGCGGCGGGCGGGCGGCGGACAGGCCGGCCAGCGAGGCGCCGATGACCGCCACGGTCTTCATACGGGGCCTTCGGCCCCGGGGACGGCCGCGCAGGGCGGCAGGTTCGGCGCCGGGCCCGACGGCACGAGGTAGACCATGCCGTCCTCGACGCGGACCTGGTGGGTGCGGACGGGGCGCTTGGCCGGCGGGCAGTCGACACTGCCGGTGCGCAGGTCGAACTTCGAGGCGTGCAGAGGGCATTCGACTTCGTACCCCTCCAGCCAGCCGTCGGAGAGCGAAGCGTCCTGGTGGGTGCACGTGTCGTCAATGGCATAGACCTCGCCATCCTCGGTATGGAACACCGCGATCGGGGGATCGAACTCGAGCCGGCAGGCCTCGCCTCGCGGGATGTCGGCGAGTCGGCACGCGGGAATCATCATGACACTCCGGTGCGTATGGCGAAACGAATTGCGGTGAACGCAACGTCAGTTTGAGGGCGCCCCCCTACCTTGTCAAGGAAGGGTTCACGACACCCGGAGGGCTCCTCACCGACCTCCGGCCGACTGCCGCAGACCCTCCCTCCACTGGAGTCGTCGCCGATCCGGACCAGTCCCCGGCGCGCGCCAGCCGTCGGCCCACGCGGCCGGCCGCTCCGGCGGGGGCAGCCGCCCGGGCACGGGCGCAGGTTCCCACCCGTACACAGACACTTCGAATCCGTGGATGAAGATCCGCGAACTGCAGGCATCGTCCCCTGGCGTCGCCACGAGCGCGCTCTCGGTACGGCGGCGCCGCGACACCTGGAACAGGCGGCCGTCCACCATTTCCCGGACGTCCGGCTTCAACAGCCCGGACAGATCGTCCGTGCGGGCGAGCATCCGCCGGCTGAGGGACTCGATGGGCGCAGGGTCATCGTCGAGGCGACGACGAGTGGCCTGGGGCTCGGTGCCGCTCAGCGGCGGCAAGCAGGTGTGGGCCGAGATCCCCTGGCGCCGCGGCAGCGGCTGACGCACGGGGCGAGGCACGCTGCATCAGAACCGTGGCGTGGACGCCCCGGCCGCCCGCGGAGTCACGACGGGTGGCCGACGCCAGGATGGGCGGCGTGCCGAGCGCCTTGATATGTGATGCCAACGCCAACGCCAACGCCTGCCCCACAGAGGCGTCCGGGAGCCATAACCAGCAGCCTGCTGGGTGTGGTCGATTTCACGCATGTGCAGCGCCGCTATGGGCGGTGATCGATCAATTCCGGGTCTAGATCGATCAACGGAGGTTTCCCTTCCGGCAAGGTCACCTGGCCAACCCGAACTGACTATGCTCCCCTGCGTGTTGCGCTGCACTCACGGCGAGTCGAACGCTGTGCTGCGCGCGGACGGAGCCTGGCCGCAGAGAGGCGTGACCACCGATGCGATCCCGAAACGACCGTGCGGGGTACCCATCGGAAAACTTGTGCTCGGCCGAGCGAAGTCCCGACTGTTCTTGTCGTCGCACCGCATCAACCCCAGTCCATCAATTCCAGACGGTTTAGGGACCCCTCGATGGTTCGTGCAGGTTCAACCCCTAGAGCGCTGCCACGTTCAGTGGCTCCGGTATGGCTGATCCCCCCTGGTGTTCTGGCTGGGGCCTGTGTCATAGCGCTGATCTGTGTTCCCGCGCAGATACGCACGCCGGTTGCCTGGTGCGGCCTCGTCGCTGTCATCCTGACGGCCATCACTTCGGCTGACACGGCGCGCCGGGCACGCTCGGCAGAAGCGGCCCGCTACGCGCGGGCGAGTGCCGAGGTACAGCAGTACCACGCGCAACGCGAGACCGCGCTGCTCGCGCGCCTGTCCGATCAGCGGGCCACCACCGTATGGCTCGCCGAAGAGCTCCTCCCCGCGGCTGTCGCCCGTCTGCAGAAGGGTGAGCCCCCTTCGGAGATCCTGCAGTCCCTCACGTTCGGGGAGCACCTCGACAGCGAGTTCACCGAAGCGCTCCGGGCAGCCCTCAGGACGCTCCTGGAAGCAGTGGACGCCGAGGAGCAGACACGGGACTCCTCGCAGCGGGCACTGGTGGCGATCGCCCGACGGGTCCAGGCGATCGTGCATCAACTCGCCAAGGACCTCCGCGACATGCAGATCCTGCACGGTACGGATGTAGTGGTCTCCCACGGCCTGCAGGACATCGACCATCGCAATGCCCTGATCGGGCGACTTGCGGCCAGCATCGCGGTACTCGGTGACTCCCGGCCCGGGCGCCAGTGGTCGAAGGCGATCCCGCTCTACGACGTCGTGCGGGGGGCCATGTCACGCATCGTGGACTATCCCCGCGTGAAGCTGCAGTCGGTGACAGAGGTGGCTGTGGTCGGCCACGGAGCCGAGCCGCTGATCCACCTGCTCGCCGAGCTGCTCGACAACGCCACGTCTTTCTCGCCGCCGCACGCCCCGGTCGAGGTGACCGCGAGCGAGGTGCCCTCCGGTATCGCGATCGAGATCGAGGACCGTGGCGTCGGGCTCACCGAAGAGGTCCGCGAGCGCGTCGAACGCGTCATGGCTCGGGCATCATCCGGCATCGATCTCGCCGACCTGGGTGAGGCGACGCAGCTCGGCCTGCCCGTCGTCAGCAGACTGGCCCGCGAGAACGGCCTCGATGTCGAATTGCGCACCTCCGCGTACGGAGGAGTACGGGCCGTCGTGCTCGTTCCGCGGCGTCTGATCACCACGGTTCAGCAGCCGGCCCCGAAAGTCCAACCGTTCGCGCCGAAGCCCACGGGCGCACCCACCGTGCCGGGGCCGACGATGACGCGCGATGCCGCAGTTGAATCCGGCGGGGTCAAACAGACCGTCAACGGACTGCCGCAGCGGCGACGCGAGTCGCCCGTCCCGACACCGGTCGTCCGCACGAGCCCCCCTCCCCCCGCCGCTCCCGACGCCTCCCGGGGAACGGCCGGCGCACCCCGGCAGCCGGGCCTGATGTGGGAGGCGTTCAACGGCGAAAAGAAGCCCAGCACCAACCCGTCCAAGCAAACCAGCGAGCCGTCAGACGAGGGTGAGTAACCGTGCCGCCACAGCCCAACATGGACTGGATGCTCAAGGAGCTTGCGTCCAGCGTCCCGTACGTGCGACACGTGGTCGCGTTGTCATCGGACGGCCTGTGCATCGGTCAAGCGAACACCGAGCCCGACACCGCTGACGCGATCGCCGCTGCCTGCTCGGGCATCCAAAGCCTGGCGAAGGCCATCGCGCAGAAGTTCCCGCACGGAGACGGCTCGACGCGCATGGTCGGGATCGAAGTCGACGGCGGATACTTCTCCCTCATGGCGGCCGGACCCGGGGCCTACCTCGCGGTGCTGGCCGATGAGGAAGTGGACGCAGGGTTGCTGGGCGACCGCATGCGTACGCTGGTGGTCCGGATCGGCCAACACGTGACCAGCCCGCCTCGTGATGACGTCGGGCAGGCGATGTGACGTTACAGAACCAGGACGCATGGGATGAAGGCAGTCCCGTGCCGCTTTATGTCATCTCCGGTGGACCGGGTTCCTCAGCCAAAGCCTTCAACCTGGTCACCCTCATCGTATCGAGGTCCGCACCCGAACCCGGTATGCAGCCCGAGCAGGCGGCCATCCTCGCCATGTGCCAGTACCCGCTGTCGGTGGCCGAGATCTCCGCGTATCTCAGCCTGCCGTTCAGCGTCATCACGGTGCTGCTCTCCAAGCTCGTCGACAACGAGCGAGTTGAGGCCACTGCTCCCGTTCCTGTCGCGGCGGTCCCCGAACTTGGCCTTCTGGAGGCGGTGATCCATGGACTACGTAAGCTCTGACGCACCCGCCGCCGGCTCCCGCCGCTCGGACGTGCTGCTGCCGCACGGCGCCAGGGGAGTCAAGGTCGTGGTTGTCGGCGGCTTTGGGGTCGGCAAGACGACCATGGTCGGGGCGGTGAGCGAGATCCCACCCCTGACCACCGAAGAGACCATGACTCAAGCCGGCGTCGGGATCGACCACAATCCCGGTGCGGAAGGCAAGAACACCACGACCGTTGCCCTGGACTTCGGCCGCATCAGCATCAACGAAGAGCTGATCCTCTATCTCTTCGGGACGCCGGGGCAGGAGCGCTTCTGGTTCCTGTGGAACGGCATCTTCGAAGGCGCGCTCGGTGCCGTGGTCCTCGTCGACACCCGGAGGATCGAAGTCTGTTTCGAGATCATCACCCGTCTGGAAGACCGCCGTGTCCCTTTCGTCGTGGCCGTCAACACCTTCCCCGGTGCGCCGCAGCACCCGACACCGGTCCTGCGCACTGCTCTGGCCCTCAACGAATCGGTGCCCATCATCACCTGCGACGCACGCGACCGGGCGTCCAGCCGCGACGCCCTGCTCTCGCTGATGGGCTACCTGTGCACCCTCGCCGCCGCTCAGGAGACCGTATGACCGTCCCACCCGCTGACCACACCACCGCAGAACCGGGGCTCACCCCGCCCTCGGGCTGCCCGGCCCACACCGCCGCGGGAGTCGACGGAGTGACCCGGCTCCATGGCGCCGCAGCCGAAACCGACCCCATGGGCCTGTACGAGAAATTGCGCGCCGCCCACGGTCCGGTGGCGCCCGTCCTGCTCGACGGGGACGTACGTGCCTGGCTCGTCCTGGGGTACCTCGAGAACCGTGATGTGGCCAGCCGATCCACCCAGTTCTCCCGCGACCCCCGCATCTGGCACGGCTGGAAGAGCGGCGAGATCGACGCCACCACCTCGCCGCTGGTGCCGATGATCGGCTGGCGACCCGACTGCGTATGTGCCGACGGCGAAGAGCACCAGCGCCTGCGCGGTGCGGTTACGGCCGGCCTCAACCAGTTCGACCAACGCGGGCTCCGCCGCCACATCACCCGCTTCGCGCACCAGCTGGTCGATGAGTTCTGCGAATCGGGCAATGCGGAGCTGGTCAGTCAGTTCACCGAGCACCTGCCCATGCTCGTTCTCACCCAGCTGCTCGGAATGCCGGACGAGTACGGTCCCAAGCTCGTGCATGCCGCCCGGGACCTCTTCAAGGGCACGGAAACGTCGCTTGCGAGCAACGCCTATGTGCTGGAGACCCTCGAGCAGCTCGTCGTCGCCAAGCGCGCCCTGCCCGGGCAGGACATCGCATCCGTACTGATGGCCCACCCTGCCGACCTCACGGACGAGGAGGTGCAGCACCACCTGCGCCTCATCCTGCTCGCGGGCTATGAGACGACCGCCAATCTCATGTCCAACGTGCTGCGGATGGTGGTCACTGACCCGCGGTTCCGCGGGTCGTTGGCCGGCGGCCAGATGACCCTGCCGGAAGCAGTGGAGCAGGTGCTCTGGGACGAGCCACCGCTGATGGTGTGCCCAGGCCGCTGGGCCACCGGTGACACCTCCCTCGGAGGACAGGAGATCAAGGCGGGAGACATGCTCCTGCTGTGCCTGGCCGCCGGGAACGTCGACAAGGCGGTCCGCCCGGATCCCTCGACCCGCGTGCACCACAACCGCGCGCACCTGTCCTTCAGCGCCGGCGCCCATGAGTGCCCCGGCCAGGACATCAGCCGTGTCATCGCCGATACCGGCATCGACATCCTGCTCACCCGGCTTCCCGACATCGGCCTGGCCGTGCCCGAGGACGAGCTCACGTGGCGCTCCACCACCTGGTCCCGGCATCTGACGGCGCTGCCCGTGAAGTTCGCGTCCCGCAGTCCGGAAGCCCAAGATGTGCTGACACCGCTGCCGGCCCCGCCCCCGCCGAGCAGCGGTGTACCGGCGGAGCCCCAATGGGCGGTCGCCCAGTCCGAGTTGATGCGCGGACCGGAACCCCGTACCTCGTGGCGGGCACGGCTGAGGCGGCTTCTGCGGAGGCGGTAGGCCGCGCAGCTCGCACAAAGCCGAGTACCACAGCCGAGGAGGCTGCCCGGCCAGCGTGGGGCCGGCAGCCCCCTCGGAGCTGTTGCACGGCGCTCGTCACCCGCACATCGAGCTGGTGAGCACCTCATGACGCTGAGGGATACCGCTTGCCGGCGGGCACGCTGGCGGTGGAAGTCCGCTGCCCCGGGAACGGACCGTCTGCGGGAGCGTAGCGGGGTGCCCCGGTGTACCAGGCATGCAGGCCGGACAGGAAGCTGCGGGCTCCTCGGAGCCACACCTTCAGCTCGATCCGTTCGCGGCGGTTCACCCCGGCTCGCTGGATGAGCTGGGGCAGTTCGCTCTGTGTGAGGTGCTCGAAGTGGCGCAGTCGGGCGGTCACCAGATCCGCGGCGGCATGCATCGCCTCCTGGGCGGTGATGCCCAGGGATGTTTCGAGGACCATGACGAGGTTGTTGACGTCGTGTTCGTCATGGACCTCCCGCTGATAGGAGGCGATGTCGTTCGCCAGTCCCATGTAGTCCATGAAGGCGTCGAGCAGAGCGCGGACGGTCCGGCTGTGCCGGATCTTCTCAGGGATCCGAGCGCCAGTGGAGAGCTCGACGGAATAGGGGGCGGTATAGGCAGCGAAGCTTTCACGCCGGAACTGGGAGTACTCGATGAGGTCCGGGACACGGCCGGCGCGGCTGTTGGCCAGTTCCTGAACTCCCGCGTCGATGTACTTTGCCAGAGCCCGGTTGAGCCCGTGCCGCCAGTGCGTCAGTCTCGGGGGAAACAGGCGTTGCTGAAGGTCGGCCATGCCCCTTTCGACTGCATTTGTCGGCTCTGGTAACCGGGCGCCCGGCTCCTGCTGCAGGAAGGCGTGGAGACGGGCGGTGAAGGCCTGTGCGCCTGCGAGGTCGCCCGTCCGTTTGAAGGCGGAGGCGAAGTGGTCGTCCCAGGCCAGAGCCCATAGGTTGAACCGGTGATTGAGCCGCAGGTCGGCGAGTGAGGCATCAGGAAGAGCCCACGCGGTCAGCTGGTCAACGGCCATGTCGTGGAACTGGGACAGCGTCCAGATCGCCCGGCGGTGCGACGGCCTTTCGCCGCCGTCCAGCATGCCCATCTCTCGCGCCCACGTCTCGGTCTCCTCGCGCAGGGCCAGCAGGTACGGATTCACCCGCACCGGGTACGGCATCCGCAGTATCGGGAGCTTGACGGCCTGCACTGTCATGGTGTTCCCTGCTTCCCTCTCGGCGTACATCGGTGTGCGGGCCGCAACTGCGAGTGGCCTGCCCTTCGAGGGCGGCCTGCCTTGCCATTACCGACTCGCCCGGTTGGAGTGGGGTCAGGTCAACCCGTGTCGTGTCTCTGACGTCGTATCCGAGTGCCCCTTGATCGTGGACTGGAAGAGGAACGCGAATGTCAGCTCCTGGGGCATGGTTTCCTCCTCCGAGACGGCCCATGGGTTGACGATCCACTGTTGCCACGGGGACGGACGCCGAACCGTTCCCACCCTTTGGTGCTCCAAACGTGCCCACCCCGGCCGATTTACAACCCCTGCAGTCATGGTCGGCCGGCGTTCAGGGCTGGTTTGTAAGGAATGAAACGATCCTTCTGCGTCGGTTCGGCAAAAGTTCGATGCAAAAGCTCGCCGTGATCGACCAGTGATTGCCAGTCGGCGTGCGTGGGCGTGCGGTTCCGGTACGCGCTGTTGCCCGGCGCACCCGTTCGCCTTCCTGACCTCCGCGGGCCACGGCGGTGAACCTGCCCGGTAGCCTGCCGGAGCAGGCTGCCCCGTCCGGGCGCCGCACGAGTCCCCGCGGCCAGCCACATGAGCACGTCCGTTCCGTCTGGCCAAGATCATGTCGACGTGGACCAGGTCGCCCGGCTTGTCGGGCTCGTAGCGGATGGCCTCGCGCAGCTGTTCGCCGCTCGGGGGCCAGGTCGCGCAGCCGGTTGAGTCCTCGCCGCACGAGAATGCGATGCACAGCCCGGTTGGTCCTCTTGGAGAGCCCGTTCCAGAGGCCTGGCACGCAGGTCACCCTGATCCGGCCCGAGCGGCGGGTGCGCAGGGTTGTGCTTGTCCTGCCCGTCGAGAAGGGCGACGGGCGCAAGTACGGCCACAGCCTCGCTGAGATCGGACGGCTCCCGGGTCACCTGCGTGACGGGACTGTCTTCGCCGCACCGACGTTCAGCGAGTCGCCCTGGCTGGTCAACCACGCGTTCGGGCCGACTGTCGGCAGGAGGACCACCTCGTCCGTGTGGTCGTGCCGACGGTCCTGGCCCTGCTCGGCACGCAGGTGCGGCCTCCGGTGCACCTGCTGGGATTCAGCAAGGGAGGCTTGCCGCCCTCAACCTGCCGACCCGGCACCCCGGCCTCTTCGCCGTCGCCAGCGTCTGGGATGCCTCACTGCTCAGCGACCGGCCGCCCCACCCGCAGCTCGTGGACGTCGCCGGCAGCACCGCACGGCTCGACGAGTACGACGTACGGCAGAACCTGCGCCGCCACGCCCAAGCCCTCCGAGGGGCCCGCCGTATCTCGCTCGGCGGCATCGGCACCCTGGAAGCCGACTGGACCGCCGGCCGCCAGCTCCTCGACGCGCTCGGCATCCCCCACGACGCCTACCGGGATGCCCCGGCAGATCATCGGTGGGACACCGCGTGGCTCGCTCCCGCCATCCGGCACCTGCTCGCCCTCGAAGCTGGCTTCTTCCCGAATCCGAGCGCCCGGGAGGAGTGAAGGCGGGAAGGGCGGATCAGTCCTTCAGCAGCTGGTCGCGTACCGGAATCCAGTCCAGGGCGGAGCGGATGCCGTCCTCCAGGGACAGCTTCGGCGTCCACCCCAGCAGCTCGGCCTCCCGGTCGCTCTTGGTGTAGCCGCCGGCCACGTCACCGGGCCCCACATAGGGATCATCCAGCTCGCTACGGCGACGCGAGAAGCGCTGGGTGGCCGGGTCGACAATCGGGTCGTCGATGCCAAGGCCAGGAGGGTGTTCAGGGTGGTGCCTTCGGGCGCGAGCTCACGTAGTGGGTGATCTCGGCGGGGTCGGTGATGATGCGGCGGACGAGGACCCAAGGCTCGACGCCCTCCTCGCGCCACGGGCGGATCGGCGCCCGGGCCCATTCGTGGACGCGCTCACCTGGGGCGCTCCGCCCGCACGAGCGTCGCTTCCACGCCTGCCGGAGCAGACCTGCAACCGGTTCCTCCCCCGGACGGTCCCTGCATGGGACGGTCTGGCCGCATCATGCGCCGCCGAGGCGGTGCGCGGCCTCGGATGTCCGGGCCCGAGGGACGTTGCCGTAATAGGCGTCCGGTCCGTGCTTACGGGTGAAGTGCCGCTCCAGCAGATGCCTCGGCGGTTCGGAGGCCTCCCCGAGAGCGGACCCCAGCGCCAGCGTGTGCAGCGCCATCTCCGCCACGGCCTCGCAGACGATGGCGTTCTCCAGCGCTGCCTTCGCGGTGGCGCCCCAGGTGAAGGGGCCGTGTCGGGAGACGAGCGCTCCGGGAACCTCGTCGGCCCGACGGGGGTCGCCGTCGAGCCGGGCAACGATCACCTGTCCGGTGTTGTACTCGTAGTCCTGTGCGCACTGCTCGGCGGTGAGGTCCTCCGTCACGGGGACGGGCCCGTTGAAGGTGTCGGCGTGTGTCGTGCCGAGGACGGGGATAGGGCGGCGTGCCTGGGCAAAGGCGACGGCGTGCGCCGAGTGCGTGTGAGTGACGCCGCCGATGGAGGGGAAGGCCCGGTAGAGGCACCGATGGGTTTCGGTGTCGGTGGAAGGCCTGAGGTGCCCGTCGACGACCCGCCCGTCCTCCAGTGCCACCACCACCAGGTCCTCCTCGGTGAGGTCGGCGTAGGAGACCCCGGACGGCTTGATGACGAAGACGTCGGCGTCTCGGTCCACTCCGCTGACGTTTCCCCAGGTGAGGGTGGCTAGACCGGCCTCCGGGATGCGCAGGTTGGCCGCGAGTACCTCGCGACGGAGGTCTCTGAGGATGGTCTCGCTCACTACGCTCTCACCGTCTCTCCGACATGCGCGGCGGCTTCTGGGGACCGGCGTCCGGCAGGCCCCGCAGTCGCGCACGAGTGGACTGGACTGATCGGGGGGCGCGCTAGGCGTCGTGGCTGCCGCGTCCGTAGCCCCCCTCGAATTGTGAGCGCTAACAAGCACAAACCTCAAGAGGGAGAGAAGAAGATTCCTGCCCGTACCCTGCGCTCATCGCTGCATAATGTGAGCGCCAACACTAATACTCCGTCGACAACCTCCCGGTTGGTCCGAGCTGTGTGCGGGCCGCGGCTGGTTCGGTACCTTGAGGGAAGGCCGCTCGATGAGGAAAGCAAGAGAGTTGACCCAGCTCCCAGACGTCGCGCGAGCGCCCACGATGACGGACGTCGCGCGCGTCGCCGGTGTGTCCCATCAGACCGTTTCACGGGTGCTCAGCGACCACCCGAACGTCAGCGCCAAGACCCGGGCCGCCGTGACACAGGTCATTGAGCAGCTGGGGTACCGCCGCAACTCGGCAGCCCGGGCTCTGGCCACTCGCCGGACCCACACACTGGGCGTCATCGCGGTGAACACCACTCTGCACGGGCCCGCCAGCACCGTGGCGGGAGTTCAAGAGGCGGCGCGGGACCGCGGCTATCTGACGTCCGCCGTCACGCTTCGGACCGCCACGCAGACAGCCCTCGCAGAAGCCATGCAGCACCTCGCCGGGTGGGGCGTGGAGGGGATCGTCGCCGTCACTCCTCAACGCGACGCGGTGAGGGCCTTGGCGGCATTGGAAGCACCGTGCCCGGTGGTCACCGTGGAAGGCGGCCACACCCTGGACCTGCCCGGGGTGTCGCTGGACCAGAACCTCGGCGCTCGCATGATCACGGAACATCTTCTCGCGTCGGGCCACTCCACCGTGTGGCACGTCGCAGGCCCTCCCGACTGGCTCGAGAGCGAGGCCCGCGCGCAGGGGTGGGAGGACGCGCTACGAGAGGCGGGCGCCGAGGTGCCGCCCCTGCTGCGCGGCGACTGGAGTCCGCTGTCGGGATACCAGGCCGGCCAGCAGCTCGCGGGTCGGGTCCGGGCATCACGAGGGCGGGGAGCGGGCCTCACTGCGGTGTTCGTCGCCAACGACCAGATGGCCCTCGGTGTCCTACGGGCCTTGCGGGAAGCGGGCCTGCGCACGCCGGAGGACGTGGCCGTCGCCGGCTTCGACGACATCCCCGAGGCGGAGTTCTTCCCGCCCCCGCTGACGACAATCCGTCAGGACTTCGCCTCGATCGGCCGCGGCAGCATCGGGCTGCTCCTGGACCACATCGAGGGCCGGACTGACGAGTCGACGCACCTGGTGGTGGCGCCCGAGCTCATCGTGCGCGCCAGTACGGCCCGCAGGAGCTCTCCCCCCAGCGCATGACCCCACCGCCAGGAATCGCCCCTCCCGTGGGGAGCCGGGCTCCGGGCATCGACAGCACTTCGGACGGGGAAGGTCCCTTTTCCGGACGCGAAAGCCGTCGGCCGGTGCCCCTGCGACACGTCTCTCCGCGCAGGCAGGCGACGCATGAACCAAGGTGCCCGCATCCGGAGGCGTTGGCCGAGGGAGCGCTGGCCGCAGTGTGGCGGCCCCGGCAGACGTGCGGCCGACACACCGGAACGACCGACGGCGTCGCCCGAGCCGGGCCGGCGTGCCCCGGGAAAATGGCGAAGCGGTCGGCGGAAGAGATCTCCGCGTCTCTGGATGAGCAGATGGCGATCGTACCGGCCGCGGATACGGCCGGCGCCGCCCCTCTCAGGCAGTGGCCGTGGTCAAACTGTGGATCGTGGCGGACCAGTACCTTGCGCGGAGTGGACCTGGATGCCCGGTTCCGTGGTGCGCACGTCCCTGCGGCGGCCGGATGCGGGAGCGTACGACACGGCGGCCTTCCGAGGCGGGCTCGCCGGGCGCCGCCGAGGACCGAATGGAGGCGGCGCCGGGCGTGTGTACCTCCGCACGGGCCGCCGGGGAAGCCGAACCGCCACCTCTCGATCCGGGAGTCAGTCGGCGGCAGGGCGGCGTCCGCTCATCAGGCGTTGCAGCACGATGAAGACGAGCAGAAGGGCACCGATGACGATCCGGGTCCACCAGGAGCTGAGCGTGCCCTGGAAGTTGACGACCGTCTGGATCATGGCGAGGACGAGCACGCCGAGGGCGGTGCCCAGCACGAAGCCGGAGCCTCCGGTCAGCAGCGTGCCGCCGATCACGGTGGCGGCGATCGCGTCCAGTTCCATGCCCATGGCATGGAGGGCGTAGCCGGAGAGCATGTAGAAGGTCAGCAGCAGGCCGCCGAGTGCGGAGCACAGGCCGCTGACGGCGTATACGGCAATCTTGGTGGAGCCCACCGGAAGACCCATCAGGCGTGCGGAGGACTCATTGCCGCCCAGTGCGTACACGTTGCGGCCGAAGCCCGTGTGGTGCAGTACGACGAAGGCGATCACCAGCACGGCCAGGGCGATGACCACCGGGATCGAGACGAACAGTCCCCCCGGGCCGTACAGCCGGGTCTGCGCGATTCCCGCCGTGGTGGGGTCGCTGATCGTGATGGATTCGGTGCTGATCGTGTAGCAGAGCCCGCGGGCGAGGAACATGCCGGCCAAGGTGACGATGAACGGCTGGATCTCGAAGGTGTGGATGATCCAGCCCATGAACGTCCCGCTCGCGGCGCCGACCAGCAGGACCAGTGGAATGACGGTGGCCAGGGGCCAACCGTGCGACTCGACCAGCCAGGCGGTGAGCGTGGTCGACAGGGCCACCATGGAGCCGACGGACAGATCGATGCCGCCGGTGAGGATGACGAAAGTCGCCCCGACCGCGACGACCAGGAGGAATCCGTTGTCGATCAGCAGGTTCAACACGACTTGCGCGGACAGGAAGCCCTCGTAGCGCACCGATCCGACGCTGAACATGACGACCAGCAGGACGGCCGTGACGATCAACGGGATACGGGTGCGGGTGCGTGGGGACACGGTCGCGAGGGGGCGGGTGAGTTGCGCGGCGGCGCTCGCGATGCCGGTACTCATGCGCGTACCTCCTGCTGCTGCGGGGCGGCACCCGCCGTGGTGTGGGATCGGGGAGTGGTCGTCCTGCGGCGGCGCAGGACCTTGGCCCGGAAGACCGGGGACTGGACGAGGCAGACGACGATGACGACGACGGCCTTGAAGACGAGGGTGGTCTCGGGTGGGACGCCGAGGGTGTAGACGGTGGTGGACAGGGTCTGGATGATCAGGGCGCCCAGGACGGTGCCGCCGAGGGAGAAGCGTCCCCCGGTCAGGGCGGTGCCGCCGACGACGACGGCGAGGATCGCGTCGAGTTCGATCCACAGGCCGGCGTTGTTGCCGTCGGCGCTGGAGACGTTGGAGCTGATCATCAGCCCGGCGACGGCGGCGCACAGCGCGCTGAAGACGTAGACCAGGGCGAGCAGACCACCGGCGCGGATGCCGACCAGGCGGCTGGCGGCTGGGTTGCCGCCCACGGACTCGATCAGCATGCCGAGTGCGCTGCGACGGGTGATGAAGGCGGTGAGCGCGACGAGGGCGGTGGCCAGGAGGACGGCGAACGGGAAGGTCAGCCAGTAGCCGCCCCCGATCATCTTGTAGGGGGCGCTGGTCACCGTGATGATCTGTCCGTCGGTGATCAGCTGGGCGACGCCGCGGCCCGCGACCATGAGGATCAAGGTGGCCACGATGGGCTGCACTCCCAGCCCGGACACCAGGAAGCCGTTGGCGAGGCCCAGCACGAGGGCCACGCCGAGCGCGAGGGCGATGGCCGTGAGCATGGTGGCGACGCTGCCGGGATGTGGGGCGGTGGAGATGTGCCCACAGGCGAGGGCTCCGGCGATGGCGACGGTGGAACCCACCGAGAGGTCGATGCCGCGGGTGGCGATGACGAGGGTCATGCCGAGCGCCACGAGGGTGAGGGGCGCCCCGAATTGGAGGATGTCGACGAGGCTGCCGTAGAGGTGGCCGTCCCGTATGCGGACGGAGAAGAAGTCGTGGTGGAACGCGAGGTTGCCGAGGAGCAGCGCGAGCAGGATGAGCGCGGGCCACAGCAGGCGGTGGCCGGCCAGTCGTCTCCCGACTCCGCCGATCGCCTGGGGCTTGGCAGGCCGGTGGGTCATGGGTCCGCTCCGGTGGCGATGGTGGTGAGTATGCGTTCGGGCGTGACGCTGCCGTCGTTCGTGAGGGTGGCCACCATGCGGTGGTCGCGGAGCACGGCGATGTGGTGACTCAGGCGCAGGACCTCTTCGAGTTCCGCCGAGATGAACAGCACGGCGGTGCCTTCCCTCGCCAGGCGGGCCACGAGTTTCTGGATCTCCGCCTTGGCCCCGATGTCGATGCCCCGGGTGGGTTCGTCGAGGATCAGGAGCCGGGGCGCGGTCAGCAGCCAACGCGCGAGGAGGACCTTCTGCTGGTTGCCTCCGCTGAGGTGGCGTACCTCCGCTTCGGGGTCGGCGGGGCGGATGTCCAGGGCATCGATCCAGTGCCGTGCCAGTTCGTCCTGTCTCGCACGGGTCAGCGGCCTGGTCCAGCCGCGGGCGGCCTGCAGAGCGAGGATGATGTTCTCGCGGACCGTGAGCTCGCCCACCAGCCCCTCGGACTTGCGGTTCTCGGAGCAGAACGCGATGCCCCGGGCGATGGCATGGCGAGGGGTGCGCAGGAGTACCTTTCTGCCCTCGATGCTCACTTCTCCGGCGTCCGCGCTGTCCGCGCCGAACAGGAGGCGCGCCACTTCGGTGCGGCCTGAGCCCAGGAGGCCGGCCAGTCCGATGACCTCACCGGCATGGATGTCGAGGTCGTACGGTTCGATCGAGCCCGTGCGGGTCAGCTGTCGAGCCTGGAGGAACGGCTCGCTGGTCGCCCGTTCGGCCGCTTCCTCGTGGGCACGGACGGACAATTGGTCGAGGGTGGCCAGTTCTCCGCCGATCATGCGCTGTACCAGCGTCACCGGAGTGAGTTCGCCGATGGGGTACTCGCCTTCCAGGCGGCCGTTGCGCAGGATGGTGACGCGGTCGCAGAGATCGAATACCTGGTCGAGGAAGTGCGTGACGAACAGGATGGCCGCACCGCGGTCACGCAGACGCCGCACCAGGGTGAAGAGCTGGGCCACCTCCTCGCGATCCAGGCTGGAGGTGGGTTCGTCCAGCACCAGCACCTTCGCCGAGACGTCCACCGCCCGGACGATGGCGACCAGTTGCTGCACGGCCAGGGAGTGCGAACCGAGCAGACCGGTGACGTCCAGGTCCAGGTCCAGGTCCGTCAGCAGCGCTGCCGCCCGCTGCCGCATCGCGGACCAGTGGATGAGACCGAACCGGCGCGGTTCGCGCCCGATGAGGATGTTCTCGGCGACCGAGATGTTCGGGCAGAGATTGACCTCCTGGTAGACGGTGCTGATTCCGGCCCGCTGCGCCTGGAGGGGGTCTGCGAACGTGTGAGGCCGGCCGTCGACGAGGATGGTGCCGCCGTCGGCGGGGTGGACACCGGTGAGCACCTTGATCAAGGTGGACTTCCCGGCGCCGTTCTCGCCCATCAGGGCGTGCACCTCACCGGGGAAGAGCCGCAGGGCGACTCCGTCGAGGGCGAGCACGCCCGCGAACTGCTTGCGGATGTCCTGGGCTTCCAGGACCGGCCGCGGCCGCGGGCCGCCGGCGTCCGTGGGCCGCGGGGTGGACGGGGATGCCATCCGCCCTCCTCTCGTGGGGGGGTGGTGGAGCGGGTTCCGGACGGTGAAGGAGGCGCCGGGGCCGGGCCTCCTCCGGCACCGGAACGTGCTGCTTCAGTAGTTCCGGGACGGCAGGGCGGCTGCGGCCTTGTCCTGCGGGAAGACACCCTCCTCGGTCTCGACACGAGCCGGCACGTTCTCCCCTGCCACGACCTTCTTGGCCAGCTCCATCAGCTGGTCACCGAGCAGCGGGTTGCACTCCACCACGACGTTGATCTTGCCCTCGGTCATCGCGACGAAGGCGTCCTTGATCCCGTCCACCGAGATCACCTTGATGTCCGTCCCGGGCTTCTTGCCGGACTCCTCGATGGCCTGGATGGCCCCGAGGGCCATGTCGTCGTTGTGGGCGTAGAGGACGTCGATGTCCTTCTGGGACTTCAGGAACGCCTGCATGACTTCCTTGCCCTTGGCGCGGGTGAAGTCGCCCGACTGCGAGGCAACGATCCTGAACTTGTTGTCGGCGCGGATGACGTCGGCGAAGCCGGCCTTGCGGTCGTTGGCGGGTGCGGAGCCCGTGGTGCCCTGGAGCTCGACGATGTTGACCGGGCCCTGCTCGTTCGCGTATGCGCCGGTCAGCCACTCGCCCGCGGACTTTCCCTCCTTGACGAAGTCCGAGCCCAGGAAGGTCTTGTAGAGGGAGGTGTCCTTGGTGTCCACGGCACGGTCGGTGAGGATGACCGGGATGCCTGCGTCCTTGGCCTCCTTCAGCACTGTGTCCCAGCCGGACTCCACGACCGGTGAGAAGGCGATGACGTCGACCTTCTGCTGGATGAAGGTGCGGATCGCCTTGATCTGGTTCTCCTGCTTCTGCTGCGCGTCGGAGAACTTGAGGGTGATTCCGGCCTTCTTCGCCGCCTCCTGGACGGACTTGGTGTTGGCGGTGCGCCAACCGCTCTCGGCGCCGACCTGGGCGAAGCCGAGCGTGATCGTCTTGCCGGATCCCGCCTTGGCTCCCGAGGAGGAGCCGGAGGCGGGACCCTCGGTCGAGCAGGCGGTCAACGCCGAGGAGACGAGAAGGGCGGCGGTGAGGACGAGAGCTGCTCTGCGAGCCATGTCGAGTGTCCTTTCAGGGTGCACGGAAGAGGCACCGCGCGGTCGGGGCCGGGCTTTGCCCACCAGGAGCCCCAGGAGTGCCTCTGCTCGACGGCCGGGGCGGCCGGCGTCGGGGCCGGCAGCCGGCAGCCGGCAGTCGGCAGTCGGAGATCAAGTTGAGCGCTGTCGCATTGTGAGCGCTAACAAGCCACGTTCTCAACCCCCTTGCGCGCGTTACCTGTCCGTTACTGCATCGGCTGCGGCAACGAGGCGGACTTCTCTTTGCCAACGCCCTCGCCCCGGCGGCACGAGCGCGATGAAGCCTCAACGCGCGTCGCGTCGACGGCAGATCCGCTCGGACCGCCCGACGTATACGGAGGCCGCTGCGCCGATGGAGCTCGCACATGACCCGCACACACCTCTTGCCTCTCGACATTGTTAGCGCTCACACTGCGTGGGACCACTCGACCGACCGTCAGGTTTCGGGCGGCACTCCGCCTGCCGGGCCGCCTGCCGCCCCCACGGCTCCTTCGAAAGGCACTCTGTTGACGTCATCCCATCCCCTCACGCCCACCCCGCATTCCGAGGAATCGGAGCAGTACACGGTCGGCGTCGACTTCGGCACGCTGTCGGGCCGCGCCGTGGTGGTGCGGGTTCGCGACGGTCAGGAGCTGGCCGCGGCGGTCCACGCCTACCGGCACGGCATCATCGACCGGCACCTGCCGCACGGCGGTGCGCAACTGCCTCCGGACTGGGCCCTGCAACACCCCCAGGACTGGCGGGACGTACTGCGTCACGCCGTCCCCGAGGCCGTGGCGGCGGCCGGGGTCGATCCTGCCGCGGTGATCGGCATCGCCACAGACTTCACCGCGTGCACCGTCCTGCCCACGCTGGCCGACGGGACTCCCCTCGCCGAGACCGAGCTCGCCGGACGGCCGCACGCGTGGCCCAAGCTGTGGAAGCACCACGCGGCCCAGCCGCATGCCGACCGCATCAACGAACTCGCCCACGCCCGCGGGGAGAAGTGGATCGCCCGCTACGGCGGCCGGATCTCCGCCGAGTGGCAGTTCGCGAAGGCCCTCCAGGTCCTGGAGGAGGATCCGCTCGTCTACGAAACCTGCGCGCGGTGGATCGAGGCCGCCGACTGGATCGTGTGGCAGCTCACCGCAACCGAGTCCCGCAACGCCTGCACGGCCGGGTACAAGGGAATCCACCAGGACGGCGCCTACCCGAGCGAGGAGTACCTGGCCGCGCTCAACCCCCGGTTCGCCGACTTCGCACGTACCCGCCTCGAATTCCCCCTCTCCGCGCTGGGCTCACGGGTGGGCTCGCTCAGTACCGAGGCAGCAGCTTGGACAGGACTGCGCCCCGGCATCGCCGTGGCGGCGGGCAACGTCGACGCCCATGTCACCGCAGCGGCGGCCCAGGCCGTCGAGGACGGTCAACTGCTCGCCATCATGGGCACCTCCACCTGCCACGTCGTGAACGCTCCCGTCCTCGCCGATGTCCCCGGCATCTGCGGTGTCGTCAACGGTGGGATCGTCGAGGGAACCTACGGCTACGAGGCCGGCCAGAGCGCGGTCGGCGACATCTTCGCCTGGGTGCTGGACCAAGGCGTCCCGCCGGACTACCTCGCCGAGGCCGCCGACCGCGGCGAGGACCTGCACACCCTGCTGACCCGGAAAGCCGCCCGACAGCCGGTCGGCGGCCACGGACTGGTCGCCCTCGACTGGCTGAACGGCAACCGTTCGGTCCTCGTCGACCACCACCTCTCCGGAGTCATCGTGGGTCTCACCCTCGCGACCCGCCCCGAGGACGTCTACCGTGCGCTGCTCGAGGCCACCGCGTTCGGCACCCGCGTCATCGTGGAGGCCCTTGAGGCGGGCGGCGTACCGGTGAACGAGTTCATCGTCGCCGGCGGACTGGCCAAGAACGAACTGCTGATGCAGATCTACTCCGACGTGCTGCGCCGCCCCGTCTCCCTCGCCGCGTCCGACCAGGGCCCCGCCCTCGGGTCGGCCATCCACGCCGCCGTAGCCGCCGGCGCGCACACCGACGTGCGCACGGCCACCGCCGCCATGGGCCGCCGACGGCCTGCCGTCTACACGCCCGACGCCTCCCGGGCCGACGCCTACGACGCCCTCTTCGCCGAGTACCGGCTCCTGCACGACCACTTCGGCACCGGCGGCCTGCTGCACCGCCTGAGGAACATCCGCGACACCGCCCACCCCGCAGGC
>NZ_JACBGN010000169.1 GCF_013401435.1 Streptomyces sp. BR123 | reverse complement strand
CCGAAGCAGCGCGCGGCTGCCTCCCCCGCCGCGGAGCACCCCTCCCCGCCGGACGGCCCGCTCCCCGCCGTCCCGACGGCAGGCCGCGAACAGGCCGACGGTCACCTCGGGCAGGGCGGCGGGGGAACCGGCCCGCAGTCCCCCGGTCCGCTGCCGACGGTGCGGGGCGAGCCGGGTGCGCCGCCGCCGCAGGCCCGGGCGCCGGAGGTGGAGGGGCCGCGCCGACTCCCGACGGGAGTACGAGGACGAGAGCCGGCGCGGCAGCGGCCGCAGCCGCCGAAGCGGCCCGCCGGGTCCGGGGTCGGGCATCGGGTCACGCTACGCAGCCCGCGGCCCCGTACCCGCCGCGCCACGCGGCCGGAGCCGCACCGCGCCCGAAACCCACCCGGTCGGCGGACCCGCGGCAGCCCAGCAGCGCGTACTCGGCAGCCCTTCAGCAGCCCCCGGCCGCCCCGCGGCGCCCTGTAGCAGCCCCGCCGCACGCTTGTGGGCAACCCGCCCAAACGCGCAGCCCCGGCCAGCAACTGCGCACAAAAAGGCAACAGTTGGACCGAAATCAACGCCGTGGTGCGACCGTTCACCCCTCCGGTGGTCGGGTTCGATTCCGTTCCCTACGACGGCGTGACCCCGGCCGCCGCTGCCCCGTTGATCCGGCAGGCCGGGAACCGCTCGGCCCGCCCTTGCTCGCCTAGTCCGAGGAGCCATCCCGTGCCCCGCATGCTCGACGTCAGTGATGAGGTACGTGCCGAGATCGGTGACGAAGAAGCCGAGAGGCTGCTCACCGGCGACGACGCACCGCGCAGTTACGACTGCACCTCCTGCCGCACCCCCGGGGACCCGGAGACCGACCGCACCAGCACCGTGCTGTTCGTCGGCGAGGAGACCGCCGTCCTCGCCTTCGCCCACGCCGGCTGCATCCCCTCCCAGGTCGTGAACGTCTCCGAGGAGCAGCTGCAGGGCGCCGTGCGCAGCATCACCGGTGACAGCCCCGCCCCGCAGGCGGCAGCCCCCGGCCCCGCCGGCTCCGTGCCGCGGAGCGTGCCCGGCGGCCAGGCGGTCCTCGGCATCACCAGCGGCCTGGTCCTGATCGGCGGCGAACTGCATCCCGCG
Organism: Streptomyces sp. BR123; assembly: GCF_013401435.1. Classification (GTDB taxonomy): domain Bacteria; phylum Actinomycetota; class Actinomycetes; order Streptomycetales; family Streptomycetaceae; genus Streptomyces. The sequence continues at coordinate 14,413 of NZ_JACBGN010000169.1, read as the reverse complement.
CTCGTCGTCGAGCCGACCGCTCCGATCGCCCGCCCGGGCAGCGACGGGCCCGGCGACGACTTCCTGCCGCTCCTCATCGAGCAGGGCTTCCACTTCGTCACCGACACCGGCGAGGTGCCCTCCCCGCTCGCCGGGTGGTCGGTGCTGCTCGCTGCGGGTCAGCTGCACGCCGTGCTCCAGCCGGACCCGAGGGGCGGCAAGCCGGTCGCCTGGTGGCAGGCGCACCAGGCCCTGTCGGTCACCGATGGCTGGCGGACCGCCGTCAACAGGAACCAGCGCGTCCTCGTGTACGCCGCCCCGGTCGGCTCCATCGGCCAGCAGCCCCGCGAGGACCTGCTGCGCGAGGCGCTCGACCGGGCTGCCGCCGCCGGCCGGCTGGTGGCCGCCTCGATGCCGCTGGCAGGCACCCCGGGCGCCTGACTCCGAGCGACCCCGAACCGGCCGGCCCGCCCCTCACGAGGGGGCGGGTCGGCGTGCGCCGGAGGTGTGCGATCCGCCTCGCGCACGCCCGGCGATCTGCGTTTTTCCCGGCTTCCGGCCGCATCCGCGAGGGCCCGGGGTCGTTTGCTGATACGTGCATTCATACGACCCCTCCCGCGCCTCTGCCCATCCGAGCGCCGTCTCCCCGATGCGCCCCGTACGGGACCGGGACAGTGCTCCGACCGCCCCCTCGCACACCCCGATCTACGACACGCTGTGCTCGGAGTACCTGCGCGCCTTCCGGGCCCTGCCGGGCGACCGGACCGGCGAGGAGGACCTCGCCTTCACGGCGTTCTCCTACGGCGGCTCCTACACCGGCTCCGTGACCGTCACCGGCACGTACGGCGGCGGCTGGAGCGGCTCCGGCTGGCAGCCCGAGCCCTGGCAGCCCGCGTACGCGCCCGTGCCGGTGCAGATGCCGCAGCCCACGTACGCGTATGCCGCCACCGGCACCGCGACCGGCATGTACGCAGGCGGGCGACAGCACCAGACCGGGATGCACCACATCCCGGCGGCCCTGCCGCCCGCTCCGCGCCGCGGCTACTGACCCGGGCCCGGGAGACCGGACCCGACCGCTACCGCCGCCGCTGCTGCTACTTCTTCTTGTGCTGGGCGCCGCGCTTCTCGCGCACCCGCACGGAGATGTGGATCGGGGTGCCCTCGAAGCCGAACTCCTCGCGCAGACGACGCTCGATGAAGCGCCGGTAGCCGTGCTCCAGGAAGCCGGAGGCGAAGAGCACGAACCGCGGGGGCTTGCTGCCCGCCTGGGTGCCGAACAGAATGCGGGGCTGCTTGCCGCCGCGGATCGGGTGCGGGTGGGCCGCGACGATCTCGCCGAGGAAGGCGTTCAGCCGACCTGTCGGGACGCGCGTCTCCCAGCCCGCGAGGGCAGCCTCGATCGCCGGGACCAGCTTCTCCATGTGGCGGCCGGTCTTCGCCGAGACGTTGACCCGGGGCGCCCAGGAGACCTGCTGCATCTCGGTCTCGATCTCGCGCTCGAGGTAGTAGCGGCGCTCCTCGTCGAGCTGGTCCCACTTGTTGTAGGCGATCACGACGGCGCGGCCGGCCTCGACGGCCATGGTGATGATGCGCTGGTCCTGGACGCTGATGTTCTCGCTCGAGTCGATCAGGATGACCGCGACCTCCGCCTTCTCGACGGCGGCGGCGGTGCGCAGCGAGGCGTAGTAGTCGGCACCCTGCTGGAGGTGGACGCGCTTGCGGATGCCTGCGGTGTCGACGAACTTCCAGGTGACGCCGCCGAGTTCGATCAGCTCGTCGACCGGGTCGCGGGTGGTGCCGGCGAGCTCGTTGACGACGACCCGCTCCTCCCTGGCGACCTTGTTCAGGAGGGAGGACTTGCCGACGTTCGGGCGGCCGATGAGCGCGATGCGGCGCGGGCCGCCGAGCGGTCCGCCGCCGAAGGACTGCGCGGGGGCCTCCGGCAGCGCCTCCAGGACGGCGTCGAGCAGGTCGCCCGTGCCGCGGCCGTGCAGGGAGGACACCGGGTAGGGCATGCCGAGGCCGAGGGACCAGAGCGTGGCCGCGTCGGCCTCGCCGGACTGGCCGTCGACCTTGTTCGCGCACAGGACGACGGGCTTCCCGGCGCGGCGCAGCAGCTTGACGACGGCCTCGTCGCTGTCCGTGGCGCCGACCTTGGAGTCGACGACGAAGACGACCGCGTCGGCGGTCTCGATGGCGTACTCGGCCTGGGCGGCGACGGCGGCGTCGATGCCGAGGACGTCCTGCTCCCAGCCGCCCGTGTCGACGACCTTGAAGCGGCGGCCGGCCCATTCGGCCTCGTAGGTCACACGGTCGCGGGTGACGCCCGGCTTGTCCTCGACGACCGCCTCGCGGCGGCCGATGATGCGGTTCACCAGGGTCGACTTGCCGACGTTCGGGCGGCCGACGACGGCGAGGACGGGGAGCGGGCCGTGGCCCGCCTCCTCGATCGCGTCCCCGACCTCTTCCGGGTCGAAGCCTTCCTCCGCGGCGAGCTCCATGAACTCCGCGTACTCGGCGTCGCCAAGCGCTCCGTGGTCGTGCTGGTCGTTCATGAAGTCCGTTCCTCGTCGTTCGTGGTGATCGGTGGCAGCCGGGCGGGGGTCCCCCGCCGCCTCCGCGGGCCGGTGCCCGCGGAGGCTGCCACTACTGGGTCAAGTCTCGCTCAGCGCCCGGTGAGGCGCTTGGCGTCGGCCAGGTGTGCGGTGAGCCTGCTCTGGATGCGGACGGTTGCCTCGTCCAGGGCGGTACGGGTACGGCGGCCGGTGCCGTCGCCCGCGTCGAAGGGGGAGCCGAAGACGATGTCGACCCGGCTCTTGAAGGGCGGCAGACCCCGTATCAGGCGCCCCTGGCGGTCGGTGCTGCCCAGGACTGCGACGGGCACGACGGGCGCGCCGCTGCGGACCGCGAAGTAGGCCAGTCCGGCGCGCAGGGAGGCGAAGTCGCCCTCGCCCCGGGTGCCCTCGGGGAAGATCCCCAGGGCGCCGCCGTTCTCGAGGACGGCCAGGGCCTTCGTGATCGCGGTGCGGTCGCTGCCCGAGCGGTCGACCTTGACCTGGCCGATGCCGTCGAGGAAGGTCCCGAGCGGGCCGACGTACGCCTCCTTCTTGATCAGGAAGTGCAGCGGCCGGGGCGCCGTGCCCATGACCATGGGCCCGTCGATGTTGTGGGCGTGGTTGACGGCGAGGATGACGGGGCCCGAGGCGGGAACGCGCCAGGCTCCCAGTACGCGGGGCTTCCACAGCCCGTACATGAGCCCGACGCCGATCCGCCGGCCGACCGCCGCACCCTTGAGGGAGGGCGTGTCGCTCACTTGCGGCCCGCCCCCGCCCGCTTCTCCTCGACCAGGGTCACGACGCACTCGACGACCTGCTCCAGGGTCAGCTCGGTGGTGTCCACCTCGACGGCGTCGTCGGCCTTGGCCAGCGGCGAGGTCTTGCGGCCGGAGTCGGCCGCGTCCCGCTTGATCAGGGCTTCCCTGGTGGCCGCCAGGTCGGTGGCCTCCTTGCCCCGCAGCTCGCCGCTGCGGCGGGCGGCGCGGGCTTCGGCGGAGGCGGTGAGGAAGATCTTCAGATCGGCGTCGGGGAGGACGGTGGTGCCGATGTCCCGGCCCTCGACGACGATCCCGCCCTCCGGGGCGGCGGACACGGCGATGGTGCGCTGCAGCTCGGTGATCAGAGTGCGGACCTCGGGTACGGCGCTGACGGCGCTGACCTTGGAGGTGACTTCCCGGGTCCGGATCGGGCCGGAGGCGTCCAGCCCGTCGACGGTGATCGTCGGCGCGGCCGGGTCCGTCCCGGAGACGATGGTCGGCTTGCCGGCGGCCACGGCGACGGCCTGCGGGTCGTCGGTGTCGACGCCGTTGCTGATCATCCACCAGGTGATGGCCCGGTACTGGGCACCGGTGTCCAGGTAGCGCAGCCCGAGCTTGGCGGCCACGGCCTTGGAGGTGCTGGACTTGCCCGTGCCGGAGGGACCGTCGATGGCGACGATCACGGCGGACGGAGCTGCGGTTTCCACGGTGCGGGCACCTTCCTGGTTGCGCGGGCGTGTCAGGGCGCGACAAAGCACCCCTGCCCAAGGTTACCGGCCCGCGCCGCGATCACCGCCCGCCCGGTCCCGGACCAGGGCCGGGAGGCCGGGCGGGGCGGCGCGGAGCCCGCCCGAAACCGGCCCTGAGCGGGGGTGGCCACCGCCGCCGCAGCGCCCGGCCGCCACCGTCCGCACCTGCGACCCTCCGCACAGTGACGACTACTGCCGCCGCAGGGCCCAGCCGCGGTCGCGGAGCTCGGCGGTCAGGGCGGCCGCGGCCCGCGGATCGACCATCAGCTGCACCAGGCCCGCCTGCTGCCCCGTCGCGTGCTCGATCCGCACGTCCTCGATGTTGACCCCGGCCCGGCCCGCGTCCGCGAAGATCCGGGCGAGCTCGCCCGGCTGGTCGCTGATCAGGACGGCCACCGTCTCGTACGCCATCGGGGCCGTGCCGTGCTTGCCCGGCACCCGCCCCCGACCCGTGTTGCCGCGGCGCAGCACGTCCTCGATGCCGGACGCTCCTGCGCGCCGCTTCTCCACGTCTGCGGATTCCAGGGCGCGCAGCGCCTCGACCGTCGCGTCCAGGTCGGCGGCGATGCCGGCGAGGACGTCGGCGACCGGCCCCGGGTTCGCGGAGAGGATCTCCACCCACATCCGCGGGTCGGAGGCCGCGATCCGGGTGACGTCGCGGATCCCCTGGCCGCAGAGCCGTACGGCGGTCTCGTCCGCCTCCTCCAGGCGCGCGGCGACCATGCTCGACACCAGCTGCGGGGTGTGCGAGACGAGCGCGACCGCCCGGTCGTGCGCGTCGGCGTCCATCACGACGGGGACGGCCTTGCACAGGGCGACCAGTTCCAGCGCGAGGTTCAGCACCTCGTGGTCGGTCTCCCGGGTCGGGGTCAGCACCCACGGCCGGCCCTCGAAGAGGTCCGCGGTCGCGGCGAGCGGCCCGGACTGCTCCTTGCCGGCCATGGGATGGGTGCCGATGTAGGCGGTGGTGTCCACGCCGAGCGCCGCCAGCTCCCGCCGCGGCCCTCCCTTGACGCTGGCCACGTCCACGTACGCGCGGGCCAGGCCCCGGCCGATCGCCTCGGCCAGGGTCGCGGCCACGTGGGCCGGCGGCACGGCGATGACCGCGAGGTCGACCGGACCGTCGGGCGCCTCGTCGGTGCCGGCGCCGAGGGAGGCGGCCGTACGGGCCTGGGCCGGGTCGTGGTCGGCCAGGTGGACGGTGATCCCGCGGGCGGACAGGGCGAGCGCCGCGGAGGTGCCGATCAGTCCGGTTCCGATGACGACGGCGGTTCTCACGGGCGCTCCAGGGGTGGCGGTGTTGCGTTACGGCACGTCAGGCCAAGCCTAGCCAGCCCTCGCGCCGCACCGGAAAAGCTTCAAGCCGTACGGAGACGGAACGGAACGACACGGCACGGAACGGAACGGCACGGCACGGCACCGGGCCACCGGCTTGCCGGGGCAGGGCGCCGGGCGACCGGCCGCCCGCCCCGGGCAGGGCCGCGCCGCGCCGCGTCACGGGCGACACGCACCGGCTGCGGTACAACGATCCGCATGATCTTCCACATCGTCCCCCTCTCCGACTGGACCGCCGCACCCGACCTCCCGTACGCCCCGCCCTCCCTCGACTCCGAGGGGTTCGTGCACTGCTCCGCGGACCGGCCGACGGCGCTCGGGATCGCGGACGCGCACTACCGGGACGTCCCGGGGCCGCTGTTGGCGGTCGAGCTGGACGAACGGGCCCTGACCTCGGAGGTGAGCCGGGAGGGTGAATCGGGCGGCCGCTACCCGCACGTCCACGGTCCGCTGGACCGGGCGGCCGTGATCCGCCTCTGGGAGGTGGTCCGCCGGGCCGGCGCCCCGGCGGAGCTGGCCCCGTGGGAGCCGGGTTCCTGAACCTGCGGCGCGGCGGGCGGCACCCGGGCCGGCCGCACGCCAGGATGCTCCTCGCGAATCCCCCACCCGGCGGCCCCGGCCACCCCGGCCACCCGGCGACCGGGCGGCCCCGCCGCGGCCTTGAACGAGGAGCAGCGCATGAGCAAGGCCCGGCCCACCGCCCGACGCGCCGTACTGGCGGCAGGAGCCGTCGCCGCCCTGTCCGGCGGTGCGCTCACCGGCTGCGGCGGCGACGGCGAGGAGACCCCGCAGACCCTGCCGAAGGGCGAATCTCCCGCGGGTACGTCCGCGGCGTCGCCCACGAGGGCCGGCGACGCGTCGCGGACGCTCGTGAAGGCGTCGGCGGTGCCGGTGGGCGGCGGCACGGTCATCACCGCCAGGAAGCTGGTGGTCACGCAGCCGTCGGCCGGGACGTTCCGCTGCTTCACGGCGGTGTGCACGCACCAGGGCTGCCTGGTGAACAAGGTGGCCGACGGCACGATCGACTGCCCCTGCCACGGCAGCAGGTACAACGTGTCGGACGGTGCCGTGGTGCACGGCCCGGCGACCCGCCCGCTGGCCCGGCAGAACATCGCGGTCTCCCCGTCGGGTGACATCACCCTGGCCTGAGGCCCGGTCCGGCCTGCCCCGTAATCCCTTCGCGAGGGGTCCGGGCGGCTGCGTAAGCTCCCGGAATGACCGCCGCACCCGAGCTGCCCGCCGAAGCCCCGGACCACCACGCCCTGGTACGCGACCACACGGTCTACGCGTGCGTGATGGGTTCCCGTGCGTTCGGCCTGGCGACGGAGGCGAGCGACACCGACCGGCGCGGCGTCTACCTCGCCCCGACGCCGCTGTTCTGGCGCTTCGAGAAGCCGCCGACCCATGTGGAGGGCCCGCGGGAGGAGGAGTTCAGCTGGGAGCTGGAGCGCGTCTGCGAACTCGCCCTGCGCGCCAATCCGAACATCCTGGAGGTCCTGCACTCCCCCCTGGTGGAGACCCTCACCCCGGTCGGGGAGGAGCTCCTCTCGCTCCGCGAGGCGTTCCTCTCCCGCCGGGCCCACGCCACCTTCACCCGGTACGCGGCCTCCCAGCACGCGAAGCTCCGGGCGGACGTCCGCACCCACGGAGCCCCGCGCTGGAAGCACGCCATGCACCTGGTGCGGCTGCTCCTGTCCTGCCGCGACCTGCTCCGCACGGGCCGCCTGGCCATCGACGCCACCCCGCACCGCGACCGCCTCCTCGCCCTGAAACGCGGCGAACTCACCTGGCCCGAGGTGGAGTCCTGGGTGACCCGCCTCGCGGAGGAGTCCGAGGCGGCCCTGACGACCACCCCCCTCCCGGAATCCCCGGACCACGCCCGGGTCGAGTCCTTCCTCACCCACACCCGCCGGGCGTCAGCGGTGCGGTGGGCGGTGGCGGACGACGAAGTCGTCCAGCGCGGCATGCGCGGTGGCCCCGTCGGGGAGGGCTGACCCGGCCTGGGCGGCGTCCAGGACCGCGTGCAGGGCCTGGAAGTCCCGTCCGATGCGTGCTTCGTCGGCGCCGGCGGCCGGACCGTGCTCGGCGGCGGCCTTGGCCTCGATGAGCTCGGCCAGGTACGGCGGGGCACCGGTCACCTCGCCCAGCAGGGTCGGCAGATCGGCCCGGACCTCGCCGGAGCGCATCAGGTGGATGCCGGTCAGCAGCGCGCGGAAGGCGTAGAGCAGCGGTTTGAGCTCGCCGGTCTTGCCGAAGAGCCGCCACTGGGTGTTCGCGAATCCCCGGTAGTGGTGGGCGTGGTGCGCGGTCAGCACGCCCGGGGCGAGGGCGACGAGTTCGGCGTGCGCCGGGGTCGTGTGGACGACCAGGGGTGAGAGCAGCTGTTCCAGGACGTACCCGTTGCGGCCCAGCATCAGGCGCACGAACTTGCGCAGGTCGTGCGTGACGAGGTCCATCTCCACGCCGTCCCGGTCCCACATGCGGGTCCTGGTCTCCTCCGGCTCGCCGAGCCCGAGGAGGGCGGCCGCCGGCAGTACGTGGACGCCGCGCAGGTCGATGTCGGAGTCGCGGGAGGGGAAGCCGTACAGGTGGGCGCCGGAGACGGTGGCGAACAGCAGCGGGTCGGGTTGGTCGGCGATGACGGACGTCAGGTCCGCGGTCATGGCGTCGAGCACGGGTCACGCGTCCCAGAGGGTGGCGAAGGCGGTGAGGTCCTCGCGGTATTCGATGACCGACGTCCAGTCCTCGGGCCAGGCGGCCGCGCCGAGGTGGGCTCCCGCGAAGGCGCCGGCCAGGCAGGCTATGGAGTCCGAGTCGCCCGCGGTGCAGGCGGCGCGGCGCAGGGCCGTGAGGGGCTCGTCCGGGAAGAGGAGGAAGCACTGGAGGGCCGTGGCCAGGGCTTCTTCCGCGATCCAGCCTTCGCCCGTGGTGAGGCAGGGGTCCGTTTCCGGGGAGGGCGTCTTCAACGCCGCCGTCAGGCGGTCCAGGGCGGCCAGGCACTCGTCCCAGCCGCGGGCCATGAAGGACTGCGGGGTGGCGTCCGAGGCGGTGCGCATCCAGAGGTCGCCGAGCCAGCGCTCGTGGTAGCGGGTGCGGTTGTCCAGGGCGTACGAGCGGAGGAGGCCGACCAGGCCCGTGACCTCCGTGCCCCGGGCCAGCAGCCAGACCGCCCGGGCCGTCAGGTCCGAGGCCGCGAGGGCGGTGGGGTGGCCGTGGGTGAGGGCCGACTGGAGCTGGGCGGCGCCGGCGCGTTCCTCCTCCGTCCAGCCGGGGACGAGGCCTATCGGGGCGACGCGCATGTTCGCGCCGCAGCCCTTGGAGCCGATCTGGCTGGCGTCCCGCCAGTCCCGGGCCGGGTCCTTGAGGAGGCTGCAGGCGCGCAGGCAGGTGTTGCCGGGGGCGCGGTTGTTCTCCGGGGACCGGTACCAGTCGACGAATTCCTCGCGGACCGGCCGGGTGAGGCGGAGCGGGGTCAGCGGGCCGCGGTCCGTGGCCGTGCGGATGCCGCGGGCGAGGGCCAGGGTCATCTGGGTGTCGTCCGTGACGATCGCCGGGCGGGGCAGGCGCATCTGCCGCCACGGGCCGGTCTTCGCCAGGATCGACGGCACGTCGTTGAACTCCGTGGGGAAGCCCAGCGCGTCCCCGAGGGCCAGGCCCAGGAGGGAGCCCGTGGCCGGGCGTTTCGTCGCCGTCTTCTTCGTCATGTCGTCGGGGTTCCTTCCGGGGGCGTGGACGTGTGCGTGGGGCGGAGCAGCGGGGGGTGCAGGGCGGTGGCCGGTCCGGCCCGGTAGAGGGCGGCCGGTTTGCCGCGTCCGCCGGTGAGCCGGGCGGCCCCCGGCACGGCTTCGACGAAGCCGGGGGTGGCGAGGACCTTGCGGCGGAAGTTGGGGCGGTCCAGGGCGGTGTCCCAGACGGTCTCGTAGACGGACCGGAGCTCGCCGAGGGTGAATTCGGGTGGGCAGAAGGCGGTGGCCAGGCAGGTGTACTCCAGCTTGGCGCCGATCCGGGAGCGGGCGTCGGCGAGGATCACCGCGTGGTCGAAGGCCAGGGGCCCGGCCTCCCCCACCGGCATCCAGCGGGCGCGGTCCGCGTCGCCGCCGCCCTCCGCCGCAGGCTCGGGCATGTCCGGGACGAGGGCGGTGAAGGCCACCGACACCACCCGCATCCGGGGGTCGCGGTCCGGTTCGCTGTACGTGCGCAGCTGCTCCAGGTGGAGGGCCGCGACCACCGGCTCCGGCAGGCCGGTCTCCTCGGCCAGTTCGCGGCGGGCCGCGGTCTCCGCGGACTCGCGGGGCAGGACGAAGCCGCCGGGGAGGGCCCAGGCGCCTGCGTACGGGTCCTGCCCGCGCCGGATCAGCAGGACGTGGAGGGCGGCGTCGCGGACGGTGAAGACGGCCAGGTCGACCGTCACCGCGAAGGGGGCGAAGGCGTGCGGGTCGTAGTCGTGGTCCGGCTCCGGTTCCGTCATCGTCCGTCAGCGCCTTTCCGGGAGGGGGTGGGTGAAGTGGCGGCCCTCGGCGAGGAGTTCGTCGACCGCCTCGACCGCCGTTCGCAGGCGCGTCGCGCGGTCGCCGCGGATGATCAGGTGGCGCCGTCCGGTGCGTTCCAGTTCCTCGCGGAAGCGGTCCGTCATCCACGGCCGCAGGTGCGGGCCGTCGCGCAGGCCGTCGTCCTCGAAGGGGACGTCCGTGTGGTCCGTCAGCAGGTACAGGTCGCGCCGGCGCGCGGCGCCGATCCGCTCGACCTCCTCGTTGCGGCCGCCCGTGTACCGCTCGTGCCAGATGCCGGTGGTGAAGGAGTCGGTGTCGCAGAAGAGGACGGGCGAGCCCGCGCGGGCCGCCTGTTCCTCGTCCTCGTCCTGGCGGCGGGCGATGACCGGGAACTCGTCGGAGGTGAACTCCACGTCCTCCCAGGTCGCCGCCGGGTCGGCGGTGCGGGCGGCGGCGAGTTTCTCCTCGCTGTACCGGCGGCCGTACTCGGCGACCCAGCCGGTTTCCGCCCACACCCCGCCGCGGCCCCGGTAGTGCTCGGCGAGCGCCCGCGACAGGGTCGTCGTCCCGGTGGACTCGGCGCCGAGGACGACGACCCGCCGGGCCAGTGCGGCCCGGACCGCGGGGCTCAGGTAGGGCCAGCAGCGGACGGGGTCGGCGCGGACCGCCGTCCCGGAGACCGGGAAGCGGGTCCGGCCGGGGTCCACGAGGACCTCCTCGGCCCCGAAGCGCCGGGCGAGCTCCGTCCCGTACTCCTCCGAGGTGAAGACGGCGTCCACCGGCTCGGGCACCGCGCCCCGGAAGACGGCCATGTGCGCGTCCCAGATCGCCGGGTCGTGCAGGTCCACGGGGATGTCGTCGACCGCGCCGACGACCCGTACGCCCGGCTGCCGGTGCGTGTCCCGCATCCAGGCGACCCGGTCGGCGAGCGGCACCGACTCGACGGAGGCCGCGCAGACCAGCACGGTCAGCCGCTCGCACTGCGCGGCCGCGGTGTCCACCAGGTGGTGGTGGCCGGCGTGCGGCGGGTAGAACTTGCCGAGCACCAGCCCGTGTCCGTACGTCCTGGGTGCGCCGCTCATGCCGCCGCCTCCGCAGTGCTGCCGCCGGTACGGCCGGCCGCGCCCGGGAGCGTGCGCCGCCAGCCGATCAGGCCGGCCACGCACAGGGCGAGGAAGCCGACGTAGAGGGCTGCGGTCAGGTACAGGCCCTTGTACGCGTACAGCGGGATGTAGACGAGGTCCGCGGCGATCCACAGCCACCACGATTCGACGAGCTTGCGGCACTGGCCGTAGGTGGCCATGAGCGAGAGCCCGGTGGTCAGCGCGTCCCAGATCGGGACGGTGGAGTCCGTGGCCCGGTCCAGCAGCAGTGTGAGGGCGAGCACCCCCACCGCCCCCGCCGCGGCCAGTACGGCCCATTCGGTGCGCGTGGTGCGGCGCACCGGCAGGGCCCCGGCGGTTCCTGGTCCACCCCCGTGGGTCCAGGACCACCAGCCGTACGCGGCGAGGGCGATGAAGACGAGTTGCAGGCCGGCGTCGGCGTACAGGCCGGCCTGGGCGAACAGCACGATGAAGAAGACGTTGTTGGCGATGCCGACCGGCCAGTTGGCGATGTGCTGCCGGGCCACGAGCCAGACGCACAGGGCCCCGGTGGCGAACCCGAGTACTTCGGTCCAGCTCACGAGAGCATCGACCCCCCTCACTCCCTTAATGGTCAGCATGACTATAAACAGTGGGGGAGGTGTCGGGCAAGCAAAAAGCCCGCAGTGCCAAGGGCACTGCGGGCTCCGTCGCGGACGGCGGCCGGCGGACCGTCGTCCTACAGGCCGACCTCGCGCATCAGCATGCCGACCTCGGTGTTGCTCAGGCGGCGCAGCCAGCCCGACTTCTGGTCGCCCAGCTCGATCGGGCCGAAGGCGGTGCGGACGAGCTTCTCGACCGGGAAGCCGGCCTCCGCCAGCATCCGGCGGACGATGTGCTTGCGGCCCTCGTGGAGGGTCACCTCGACCATGTAGTTCTTGCCGACCTGGTCGAGGACGCGGAAGTGGTCCGCGCGCGCCCAGCCGTCCTCCAGCTCGATGCCGTCCTTGAGCTTCTTGCCGATGTCGCGGGGCAGCGGGCCGGTGATGGCGGCGACGTACGTCTTCTTCACGCCGTACTTCGGGTGCGTGAGGCGGTGGGCCAGCTCACCGTGGTTGGTGAGGAGGATGACGCCCTCGGTCTCCGTGTCGAGCCGGCCCACGTGGAAGAGCCGGGTCTCGCGGTTGGTGACGTAGTCGCCCAGGCACTGCCGGCCGTCCGGGTCCTCCATCGTGGAGACGACGCCGACCGGCTTGTTCAGCGCGAAGAACAGGTACGACTGGGTGGCGACGGTCAGGCCGTCCACCTTGATCTCGTCCTTGGGCAGGACGCGCTTGCCCTGCTCCGTGACGATCTCGCCGTTGACCTCGACGCGGGCCTGCTCGATCAGCTCCTCGCAGGCGCGCCGCGAGCCCATGCCGGCCCGGGCGAGCACCTTCTGCAGCCGCTCGCCCTCCTGCTCGGCGCCCGGGAAGGTCTTCGGGGTCTTGATCACCGGCTTGTCGGCGTACCGGTCGCGTACGCGCTCCTCGATCCGGGCCTCGAACTCTCGCGACCGGGAGGGGCCGCCGTAGCCGGCCTCGCCGCGCCGGGCGCCGCCGCCGTAGCCGCCCTGGCCGCTGCCGTAGCCGCCCTGGCCGCGCTGGCCGCCCTGGCCGCCCTGGCCGCCGGGCTTCTTCGGGCCGCCCTTGGCACCGCCGCGCGCGGCCGCGCCGCGGGAGCCGCGGGTGCGCTCACCCTCGGGGCCGACGTCGTAGAGCCGCTCCTCCGGGCGCGGACGGCGCGGACGCTGCGGCGCGCCGCCCGCCCGGTCGTCGCGCGCGTTGCCGGCGCCGCGGTAGTTGCCGCGCCCGCGCCCGTCTCCGCCCTTGCGGCTGCCGCCGCCGCCCGTGTTCCGGTTGCCGCCGTTGCCGTTGCCGCTGCTTCGCATCAAAGTTCCGTCGTCTTGTCGTCTTCTTCGGTGTCCGGTGCGTCCGGATCGAACGACGGAACACCTTCCTGCGTCTCGGCTTCGATCGCGTCCGCCTCGGGGAGGAAGGGCGCGAGCTCCGGGAGCTCGTCCAGGCCGCGCAGGCCCATCCGCTCCAGAAAGTAGTTCGTCGTCCTGTACAGGATCGCACCTGTTTCGGGTTCCGTGCCCGCCTCGGCCACCAGACCCCGCTGCAGCAGGGTCCGCATGACCCCGTCGCAGTTCACCCCGCGCACCGCGGAGACCCGGGATCGGCTGACCGGCTGCCGGTACGCGACCACGGCCAGGGTCTCCAGGGCGGCCTGGGTCAGGCGGGCCTGCTGCCCGTCCAGGACGAACCTCTCGACGGCCGCCGCGTACCGGGGCCGGGTGTAGAACCGCCAGCCTCCGGCGACGAGCCGCAGCTCGAAGCCGCGCTGCTGGAGGGTGTACTCGTCGGCGAGCTCGCGCAGGGCGTCGGCCACCTCCCGGGGGGTGCGGTCGAGGACCTTCGCGAGGTGCGCCTCGGTCGCGGGCTCGTCCACGACCATGAGGACGGCCTCCAGGGCGGGCTTCAACGCCATCCCCCCCACACCGACGTCGCCGCTGACGCCGTCACCCCTGTTGTCGTCGTCTCTGCTGTCGTCGCTCATGCGCTCATCCCACGTGCTCGTTCTCATTCCGTGACGTCCACGGGCCGGTCGAACTCGTCCGTCACGACGGGCATGCCGTCGCCGTCCCCGCCGGTCCAGCGGACGGTGAGGGTCCGCAGGGCCTCCTCCTGGTCGAGGACCACCGCTCTCTCGCGGTACAGCTCCAGGAGGGCGAGGAAGCGGGCGACGACGGTGAGGGTGTCGCCGGTGTCCTCGGTGAGGTCCTGGAAGGTGGCCGTGCCGCGCTCCTTGAGGAGCGCGACCACCACGGCCGCCTGCTCGCGCACGCTGACCAGCGGCGCGTGGATGTGGTCCACGTAGACCTGCGGCTTGGCCTTGGGCTGCATGGCCTTGACCGCGAGGCGGGCGAGCCCTTCGGCGCCGATGCCGATGACCACGTCGGGCAGGAGCTCGGCGTGGTGGGGCTCCAGGCCGACGGTGCGGGCGTGGCGCTTGCCCTCGGCCTCGTTCCGCTCCTCCAGGATCGCGGCGATCCGCTTGTACGCGCGGTACTGGAGCAGACGCGCGAAGAGCAGGTCGCGGGCTTCGAGGAGGGCGAGGTCGGCCTCGTCCTCGACCTCGGCGGCGGGCAGCAGCCGGGCGGCCTTGAGATCGAGCAGGGTCGCGGCCACGACGAGGAACTCGGTGGTCTGGTCGAGATCCCAGTCGGCGCCCATGGCGCGGATGTGCGCCATGAACTCGTCGGTGACCTTGGAGAGGGCGACCTCGGTGACGTCGAGCTTGTGCCGGGAGATCAGTTGGAGCAAGAGGTCGAAGGGGCCCTCGAAGTTGGCGAGCCGGAGCGTGAACCGCCCGTCGCCGACCCGCGCGGGCTCCTCGCCGCCCCCTTCCGCGGGCCTCCCC
>NZ_JACBGN010000168.1 GCF_013401435.1 Streptomyces sp. BR123 | reverse complement strand
CTGCGCATCCCCGCCGCCCCCGAAACCCCGGCTGACGGACCAGGACGTCGCGACAGCGGTGAACCGCCTGCCCGGGTTCATCGCGGCGGGGATGCGCAGCACGGGCGTGCCCGGGCTGTCCGTGGCCGTCGTCCACGACGACAAGGTGGTCTACCTCAAGGGCTTCGGCGTGCGGCGCACCGGCGAGACCGGCACGGTCGGCCCCGACACGGTCTTCCAGATCGCCTCCCTCTCCAAGCCGGTCTCCTCCACCGTCGTCGCCGGCACCATGAAGGACCCGTCCGAGTGGGACCGGCACACCGGGCTGCCCGGCTTCGCCCTCAAGGACCCGTGGGTCACCGGGCACGTCACCACGGCCGACCTGTTCTCGCACCGCAGCGGCCTGCCCGACCACGCCGGCGACCTCCTCGAGGACCTGGGCTACGACCGGGCGTACATCCTGGACCACCTGCGCCTGCTGCCCCTGTCGCCGTTCCGGGCGAGTTACGCCTACACCAACTTCGGGCTGACCGCGGCCGCCGAGGCCGTCGCCCGGGCCCACGGCACCAGCTGGCAGAAGCTCAGCGCCGACACCCTGTTCAAACCGGCCGGCATGACCCGCACCAGCACCGAGTTCTCCGCCTTCGCCGCCGCACCCGACCACGCCGCCACCCACGTGAAGAACCCCGACGGCACCTGGTCCCCCCGCTACGTCCGCGATCCGGACGCCCAGGCCCCGGCCGGCGGGGTCAGCTCCACCGCCCGCGACCTGGCCCGCTGGATGCGGCTGCAGCTCGGCGAGGGCACCCTCGACGGGAAGCGGATCGTCCCGGCGGCGGCCCTGGAGCGCACCCACCTGCCCGAGATCGTGGCGCAGGCCACCACCCCGACGGGCCGGCCCCAGTTCTACGGACTCGGCTGGAACGTCACCTACGACGACGCCGGGCGGCTCCGCCTCAGCCACTCCGGCGCCTTCGACCTCGGCGCCAACACCAACGTGACCCTGCTGCCCCTGGAACGGCTGGGCATCGTCGTCCTCACCAACGGCGCCCCGGCCGGCCTCGCCGACGCCATCGCCGAGGACTTCTTCGACACCGCCGAGCACGGCAGGCCCACCACCGACTGGCTGCCCCTGTTCGCCTCGCTCTACGCGCAGCTGGACCGGCAGGACCGCTCCAAGACCGACTACGCCCACCCGCCCGCCGGTGCCGCACCGCCCCGCGCCGACAGCACCTACACCGGCACCTACGACAACCCGTACTACGGCAGGGCGACGGTCACGGCGGACCCCGGCGGCGGCCTCACCCTCTCCCTGGGCCCCGGCCCCGAGCGGTTCCCCCTCCACCACCACGACGGCGACACGTTCAGCTACGAGACCGCCGGGGAGAACGCCGTCGGCCGCACCGGCGTGTTCTTCAAGGACGGCACGATGCGCATCGAGTACCTGGACGAGGACCGGCTGGGCACCTTCACCCGGCAGCAGCCGTAGCCCGCCGGGCCCTGCCCGGTGCTCCGGTCGGAAGGGTTTGCCGGCGCGCGGCTCTCGGCGTCGGGTGCGGTGCGCCCGAGGCCGAGGGCCGCAGCTCGTACCCGGCGTACTCGCGCGGTCCGACCAGGCAGCGGTGCTGTGCCCGACGCCGAGAGGCGGTCAGCCCTTCCGGTCAGAGCACTAGCCTGGAGCCGATGAGAAGCAGAACCCGCATACCTCCCGCCCCGCTCCCCCAGATCGACGGCATCGACCCGGTCCGGCTGCGGCTGCCCACCGTCCGCAACGGCAGGTGGCCCGACCTCGGCAGCTACCTCACCGAGCGCTACGCCGGCACCCGCGGCGCCGAGTCCATGGCCCGCCTGCTGCGCGGCGGCCGGATCCTCGGCCCCGGCGGGCGGGTGCTGCGCGCCGACGACCCGTACGAGCCGGGCGCGTACCTGTGGTTCCACCGGGACATGGACCCCGAGCCGGCGGTCCCCTTCCCGATCCGAGTGGTGTACCGGGACGCCCACCTGCTGGTGGTGGACAAGCCCCACTTCCTGGCGACCACCCCGCGTGGCAGCCACATCGTCCAGACCGCTCTGGCCCGGCTGCGCAGCGAGCTGGACCTGCCCGAGCTGAGTCCGGCCCACCGCCTGGACCGGCTCACCGCGGGCCTGGTGATGTTCAGCATCCGACCCGAGGACCGCGGCGCCTACCAGGGCCTGTTCCAGGAGCGGCGGGTGGGCAAGGAGTACGAGGCCCTCGCCGTCCACGACCCGGCGGTCGAGCTGCCCCGCACCGTCCGCAGCCGGATCGAGAAGGTCCGCGGGATCATCGGCGCGAGCGAGGTCCCGGGCGGCGAACCGAACGCCGAGACCTCGCTGGAACTGCTCGGCACCGCGGGTGGCCTGGGCCGCTACCGGCTGGTCCCGCACACCGGCCGCACCCACCAGCTACGGGTCCACATGAACGGCCTCGGCCTGCCGATCCTCGGCGACCCCGTGTACCCGGAGGTCACCGACCCGGCCCCGGACGACTTCCGGCGGCCCCTGCAGCTCCTCGCCCGCACCCTGTCGTTCACCGACCCGGTGACCGGCCTGGCGCACCGCTTCGAGTCCGGCCTGGAGCTGCTCGCCTGGAAGGACCGCGCCGCCTGGGAGGCCGGACCGCCGGCCGTGTAGGAGCCGTGGAGCACGACCCGGTCCGGTCACGTGCCGGACCCGGCCCGGGCGGGGTCGGCGTGCCGGATGACGCCCGCGGTCCGCAGCGCCGCGTCCGCAGTGGCCTCCGCGAACGCCGCGACCGGGCGGCCGGGCTCGTAGCGGTGGATCACCGCGACGCCCTCGATCAGCCCGAACACCAGGTCGTTGCGGAGCACCAACGCCGCCCGGTCACCGGCCAGTTCGGCACCGCCCGGGGTGGCGCCGAGCCCGGTCATGGCCCGATCGTCCCACAGGAGCACCCCGAAGTGATCATGGCGGGAAATGAGATCCGGCCATGGCCTTCTTCGGAGGAGGCACCGGAAGGGGCTAGCCGACCGAGCTGTACGCCACCACGCCCCGCAGGAGGGCGTCGACCGCCTTGCGGGCGTTGCGCGCCACGGTGCTGCCGCTGCCCCCGCTCCCGCCGGACGCCGGAGCGGCCGCGGCGATCTGCCCGAGCACGTCGATGACCTGCTTGCACCAGCGCACGAAGTCGCCGGCCGGCATCTCGGCGTCGCGCAGCACCTCGTCCAGTCCCTTGCCGGAGGCCCACTCGTACGCGGCCCAGGCGAAGCCGAGGTCGGGCTCGCGCTGGCCCACGCCCTCCGCCTGGTTGATGCGGTGCTCCTCCTCCAGCGCGTCGAGCCGGCCCCAGATGCGGACCATCTCGCCGAGCGCCGCCTTCGCCGGACCGCCGGGCACCTTCGGCGGGACCGCGTCGTCGGACTGCCGTGCCTCGAAGACCAGCGCGGAGACGCATGCGGCCAGCTCGGCCGGGTTCAGGCCCTCCCAGACACCGTCGCGCAGGCATTCGGAGGCCAGCAGGTCGAGCTCGCCGTAGAGCCGGGCGAGGCGCTTGCCGTGCTCGGTGACCTCGTCCTCGCGCAGGTAGTCCAGCTCGGTCAGGAGCCGGTGGATCCGGTCGAAGGTGCGGGCGATGGTGTTGGTCCGCCCCTCGATGCGCCGCTCCAGCGCCTGGGTGTCCCGCTTGAGCCGGTGGTAGCGCTCCGCCCAGCGGGCGTGGTCCTCGCGCTCGTCGCAGCCGTGGCAGGGGTGCGCCCGCAGCTCGGCGCGCAGCCGGGTGATCTGGCGGTCGTCGGCCGCGGCGGCCCGCCCGCGCCGGCTCCGCTCGGGGGTGATGTGCCCGGCCTTGGCCCGCAGTTGGGAGGCCAGGTCGCGGCGGGACTGCGGGGAGCGGGCGTTGAAGCTGCGCGGGATCCGCATCCGGTCGATGGCCTCCACCGGCACCGGGAAGTCGATCGACGCGAGCCGCTTGACCTGCCGCTCGGCGGTGAGGACGAGCGGGCGCGGCCCCTCGGCGTACTCCTGGCCGCGGTGCCCGTTGACCCGCCCGGCGGGCACACCCGGGTCCAGGACGAGGGCGAGCCCGGCGAACTTGCCGGTGGGCACGTGGATGATGTCGCCCGGCTTGAGCCGCTCCAGGGAGACGGCGGCCTGCGCCCGGCGCTGGGCCGCGCCCTGCTTGGCCAGTTCCGTCTCGCGGTCCTTCAGGTCGCGGCGCAGCTGCGCGTACTCCTCGAAGTTCCCCAGGTGGCAGGTCATGCCCTCGCGGTAGCCGTCGAGGCCCTCCTCGTTGCGCTGGACCTGGCGGGAGATCCCGACGACGGACCGGTCGGCCTGGAACTGCGCGAAGGAGGTCTCCAGCAGCTCGCGCGAGCGGTGCCGCCCGAACTGCTGCACCAGGTTGACCGCCATGTTGTACGAGGGCTTGAAGCTGGAGCGCAGCGGATACGTGCGCGTGCCGGCGAGACCGGCGAGCGCGGCCGGGTCCATGCCGCGCTGCCAGAGCACCACGGCGTGGCCCTCGACGTCGATGCCGCGGCGGCCGGCCCGGCCGGTGAGCTGGGTGTACTCGCCGGGGGTGATGTCGGCGTGCTGCTCGCCGTTCCACTTGACCAGCTTCTCCAGGATCACCGTGCGCGCGGGCATGTTGATGCCGAGAGCCAGGGTCTCGGTAGCGAAGACGGCCTTGACCAGTCCGCGGACGAAGAGCTCCTCCACGACCTCTTTGAAGGTGGGCAGCATGCCGGCGTGGTGCGCGGCGATCCCGCGTTCCAGGCCTTCGAGCCACTCGTAGTAGCCGAGGACGTGCAGGTCCTCGGCCGGGATGGACGCGGTCCGCTCCTCGACGATCTCGCGGACCCTCAGCCGCGCCGACTCGTCGTTCAGCCGCAGACCCGCGTACAGGCACTGCTGGACGGCGGCCTCGCAGCCGGCCCGGCTGAAGATGAAGTTGATGGCGGGCAGCAGCCCGTCGCCGTCGAGTCGGGCGATCACCTCGGGGCGGCCCGGGGTCCAGATCCGGTTGCGGGAGCGGCGCTCGCGCTCGCGGTCGGCCTCGCGGATCATCTTGCCGCGCCGCCGGTCCTTGGGGCTGTAGGTGCGGCTGTTCTCCTCGCGGGCCATGCGCAGCAGGTCGGGATTGACCTCGCGGCGCCCGGAGCCGCGGCCTCCGTGGTCGGTCTCCTCCTCGAAGAGGTCGTGGATCCGGCGGCCGGCCATGACGTGCTGCCACAGCGGGACGGGCCGCTCCTCGGAGACGATCACCTCGGTGTCGCCGCGGACCGTGTCGAGCCAGTCGCCGAACTCCTCGGCGTTGGACACGGTGGCCGACAGGGACACCAGGGTCACCGACTCGGGGAGGTGGATGATCACTTCCTCCCAGACGGCTCCGCGGAACCGGTCGGAGAGGTAGTGCACCTCGTCCATCACGACGTAGCCGAGGCCCAGCAGCGACTGCGAGCCCGCGTACAGCATGTTGCGGAGCACCTCGGTGGTCATGACGACCACGGGCGCCTCGGAGTTGACGCTGTTGTCGCCGGTCAGCAGGCCGACGCGGTCGGCGCCGTAGCGCTTGACGAGGTCGGCGTACTTCTGGTTCGACAGGGCCTTGATCGGTGTCGTGTAGAAGCACTTGCGCCCCTGCCGCAGGGCCAGGTGCACGGCGAACTCGCCGACGATGGTTTTGCCCGAGCCGGTCGGGGCGGCGACCAGCACGCCCTTGCCGGCCTCCAGTGCCTTGCAGGCGTCGACCTGGTACGCGTCCAGGTCGAAGTCGTACAGCTCGCGGAAGGGGGCCAGGGCGGTGGCCTCCTCGGCGGCGCGGATCCGGGCAGCGGCGTACCGCTCGGCGGGTGAGAGTTCTTCGGTCATCTTGCTGTCGAGCCTACCCGCCGCCTCTGACAACAGTCGCGATCTTTATGGCCGGTCCGAGCCGGACTCCGGCCGCCGCCGGCCGAGGATCCGTACGGCCGCCGGGACGCACTCGGCGGTCACCGGCAGCGGCCCGACCCGCTCGCCGTCGGCGTAGGCGGTCAGGCCCGCGGCCTCCAGCGTGACCTTCGCGGCCCGGTGGACGGTGACCTCGGCGTGGCCGAGGTGGGTCCCCCTGTAGACCTGGGGGAACACCTTCAGGAGGGTGGCCCGGCCGCCGTCCCCGACGACGACGTCGAAGAGCCCGTCGTCGGGGACGGCGTCGGCGCAGATCCGCATGCCGCCCCCGTACGAGGACCCTCCCCCAGACTCCGTCCGGGGGGAGCCCAGGACGGCGACCAGGGTGGCCTCGGTCTCGATCGGGGGGCCGTCGTCGAGGGTGATCCGGTACGGGAAGAGGCCCGCCCGGGCGGGCTCCCGCACGGGCAGGGCGAGGGCGAAGTCGTTGCCGGTGCCCACCGCGACCACCCCGAGCGGTACCAGGGTGCCCGCCGGGGCCCGCAGCGCCAGGGAGACCACGCCGTCGCCGCCGACGGCGGCCACCGCGCCGGTTCCCTCCCGGACGGCCGTGCGCAGCCGGGCCAGGGCGTCCTCGGCATCCGTGCCCACGACGGTGCGGACGTGGAAGCCTGCGTCCCGGAGCGCGGACGCGGCCGGCTGCGCGGCGTGCACGCCCCGGCCGCGTCCTGCGGCGGGATTGACGAAGAGGGTGATCTCAGCGCTCACCGCACGCGGGGGCACCTCCCGGCGGTAGCTGGGGGCGTACCTGTCAGGTGGCGTCGTCGTAACCGTTGATCTTCCCGCGTCCGCCGTCGGTCTGCTCGGGCAGCGGCACCGGGGCCGCGACCGTCTCCACCGCGCCGATCGACGCGGGCGTGAGGTCGAGCTCGGCGGCCTCGTCGTCGGAGAGCAGCGCGTCGGGGTTGTTGCGGCGCCGCCTGCGGTCGTTGACCAGGCAGATCCCGAGCGCGATGAAGTACAGGGCGACGATCGGGGCGGCCAGCGACAGCATCGTCAGCGGGTCACCGGTGGGGGTGGCGAACGCGGCGAAGACCGTGATGCCGAGGACCATGCCGCGCCACCAGCCGGCGAGGCGCTTCGCGGTGACGACCCCGGTGAAGTTGAGCAGGATCAGCAGCAGCGGCAGCTCGAAGGCGAGGCCGAAGACGACGACCATGCGCGTGACCAGGTCGAGGTAGTCGTCGACCGGGAGCAGGTTGCGCGCGT
This sequence comes from Streptomyces sp. BR123, assembly GCF_013401435.1. GTDB lineage: Bacteria > Actinomycetota > Actinomycetes > Streptomycetales > Streptomycetaceae > Streptomyces. Next base: position 8,582 of record NZ_JACBGN010000168.1, on the reverse strand, counting down.
GCTCGGGGGTGAAGTCGAGCAGGATCGTGGCGGTCTGCGGGAGCAGCCGGTAGGCGAGCACCGCGCCCGCGCCGAAGAGGGGCGCGCCGAGCGCGACGAAGCCCATCGCGTACTTCTTCTCGTGGCTGTGCAGGCCGGGCGCGACGAAAGCCCAGATGTGGTACAGCCAGACCGGGGCGGAGAGGACCACGCCCGCGGTGAGCGAGACCTTGAGGGCGATCGAGAACGGCGCGATGAGGCCGTTCACGGTCATGTCGGCGCAGGGCCGGCCGTTGCGCTGCGAGACCACCCCGTCGGTGCAGCCGACGGAGTCCAGCATCGGCTTCAGCATGAAGTCGATGACGTCCTTGTAGTAGACGGCCGCCACCACGGTGATCACGAGGATCGCCAGCACCGACTTCAGCAGGCGGTTTCTCAGCTCACGCAGGTGCTCGACAAGAGGCATCCGCCCTTCGGCGTCCTTCTCCTGCCGCTGGCCTTGCTTCCCCTGCTTGCGGGCAGACTTGAGCAACCCACGTTCCTTGTCTCGTTGCAGATGACCGGCGCAGCCGTGATCGCGACCACGGCGGACCGCGGTCGTGACCCGCGGCTCAGCCCTGGGCGGTGTGGTTCGGCTCGCCGACCGGCCGGGAGCTGGTCACGTCGCCGGGGGCGGCCTTGATGGTGCGCGGGGCGGCCTGCTGCGGTGCCTGGTCGGCGGTGCGCGCGGCGTCCTCCGCGGCGCCCTCGCTCTTCATGGCCTTGGCCTCGCTCTTGAGGATACGGGCCGACTTGCCGAGGGAGCGGGCCATCTCGGGGAGCTTCTTCGCACCGAACAGGAGCACGATGACCGCGATGATCAGAAGGATCTCGAGGGGCTTCAGATTGCCGATCATGTGTTCTTCCTTCTCACCGGAACGGCTGGTTGTGGTGGCAACGGCACAGGGCGTGATCCTCGGACCGCTCCAAGGATCGTAACCCCCGGGGGTTAACGACCGGCAATCCCCGGGGGTACCCCACCTTGCGCGCGGCCCGGTTCAGACCGTACGGGGCGCGTCCCACACTTTCCATATACCTGCCGGACGCGCGTGCTCATCGGCCTGCGGTTTCCCGGCCCGCGCGGGCCAGGTCCCCGGCCGCGCGCTCCAGGTCCCCGGAGGCGTCCGCGATGCGGCGGCTGGCCTGCGCGACCTGGCCGGACAGCCGCCGCACCTCCGCGAAGACGCGCAGTGCCAGGACGGCGAGGACGGTGAGCCCGAGGAACCCCAGGGCGATTGCGAGCATCGGCCACAGCATGGGACGAGCCTAGGCCACCGGTGCCCTCAGACGCTGCGCAGGGTGCTCACGCCGCCGCCGGTCAGCAGTTCCACGATGCGCTCGCCGGCCGGCTTGCGGACGGCCGCGGCGCACTCGGGGCAGGTGAAGGAGTAGAACGTGGTGCGCCGGCTGCCGCCGATGACCAGCCGCAGGGCGGCCGCGTCCAGCTCGAAGCGGGCCCGGCAGTCGGGACAGGCGGCCTTGAAGCAGACCGGACCCGCCGCGGCGGGCCGTCCCGGCGGCCCTGCGGCGGCCTGTCCGCCCCGCGGCCCAGACATTCGCGACATCGTCGGCGCTCCTCTCAGCCGTTTCGTCTTCCCTGCGGTACGGCCGCGCCCGGCGCGGCCTCCGCCGGCCCGGCTCCGGCGGTGTGGTGCCCCGCACGGGCCCGGCCCGTGCGTGCGGACCGGGGGCCGTGCGTGCGGACCGGGGGCCGTGCGTGCGGATCCGGGCCCGCGCCCACGGGCTCAGCCCTGTTCCCCGTACCCGGCCAGTGCCTCGCGGGCCGCCTGCCGTGCGCTGGCCGCCAGCTCCGGCGGCGACACGATCCGCCCGTCGCGGCCAAGCCGCAGCGCGAGGCGGCGCAGGGAACCCGGGTCCGGGCTGCGCAGCGTGATCCGCAGGCCGCCGTCGGAGAGTTCCTCGGCACTGTCGTGGGGGTAGTACTCGGCCACCCAGCGGCCGGCCGGCCCCACCTCGACGACGACCTGCGGGTCCTCGGCGGCCGGCTGGACCAGCCCCACGGACAGGTCGCGCGGCTCGATGGCCGGCGGCTCGGAACGCTCGTCGAGCAGCCGGATCTCGGCCACCCGGTCGAGGCGGAAGGTGCGCCGTGCCTCGGAGAGGTGGCACCACCCCTCCATGTACGTGTGGCCCACCGCGAAGAGCCGGATCGGGTCGACGGTGCGCTCGGTGAGCTCGTCGCGGGCGGGCGAGTAGTAGCGCAGCCACAGGCGGCGGCGCTCGGCGATGGCCCGGTCGACGTCGGCGAAGACGCCGCCCTCCGCCTCGAAGGTCACCGACAGCCGGGAGCTGGCCCCGGCGGCCTCACCGGCGGCCGCCTCCAGCTTGGCGGTGGCCCGCAGCAGGGCGTCCCGGTCGCTCTCGCGCAGCCCGGGCAGGGTGGCCACGGCGCGGGCCGCCACCAGCAGGGCGGTGGCCTCGTCGGCGGCCAGGCGCAGCGGCTCGGCGGTGGACTCCCCCGAGGCGTCGGCGTTGTGCCACCAGATGCGCTCGCCGTCGGTGTCGATGTCGAGCAGGTCGCCGCCCCGGAAGCTGGTGCCGCACATCGGCAGCACGTCGAGGTCCGAGATCAGCTCGTCCTCGGTGATCCCGAAGGCGCGGGCGACGTCGGCGACGTGCGCCCCGGGGCGCTCGCGCAGGTAGGTCACCAGGGACAGCATCCGGCGGGTCTGGTCGATGGCGTTGGCGGCCATGCTGGTAGGTCTCCCCCTCAGGGCGCATCGTGCGTACGGATGCGGTGTGCGGATGGTGCGGTGGACGGATCGGGGACGGGGCCGGGCGGTGCGGGCGCGGACCCGGCCCGCGGCGGAGGGGACGGGCCGCCTCCCTGCGGCCCGGGGCGGCCTCAGCCCGCGGCGACGGCGCGCAGCCGGTCCACCACGTCCGCCCGCAGGCCGGCGGGCTCCACCACCACGACGTCGGGACCGAACTCCACGAGCCAGGCGTCCAGCCCGTGCCCGTACGGGATCTCCAGCTCGTCCCAGCCCTCCGCGACGCCCTCGCGGGTGGCAGTGGCCTTCGCCCGCAGCGGGTAGCCGGCGCCGGCCCGCAGCCGGATCACGGCGGTGCGGTCCGCGCTCTCTCCGGCCCAGCCCGCCACGGTCTCCCGCACGGTGACCACGTCCGGGACCTCGGCGGTGTACGTGCCGGCCCTGGAGCGGACCTTGCCGGTGATCCGGGAGAGCCGGAACACGCGCTCCTCCCCGCGGTCGCGGTCGTGGCCGGCCAGGTACCAGTGGCCGCGCCAGCACTCCAGGGCCCAGGGCTCCACGTGACGGGTCTCCGGCCGGGCGGCGGTGGACTTGCGGTAGTCGAAGACCACCGGCCGGCGGTCGCGGCAGGCCAGCATCAGCGGCTCGAAGGCCGCCTCGTGGACCGGGATGCGCGGCTCGATCGCGCTGTGCTGGCCCCCGTACGGGTCCTCCGCCTCCGGCATGCCGCCGGCCCGCAGCTTCTGCAGGGCGCCGCTGGCCGCCCCGGCGAGGCGGGCCTGCTGCCACACCTTGGCCGCCAGGCCCAGGGCGGCGGCCTCCTCCGCGTCCAGGGAGACGGGCGGCAGCCGGTTGCTGTCGCGGCGGGCGAGGTAGCCGGTCTCGCCCTCCAGGTTCTCCACCGTCTCGATGACGAGGCCGAGCTCCCGCAGATCGTCCTTGTCCCGCTCGAACATGCGGTTGAAGGACTCGTCGTTGCCCGCTTCCATGTACGCCTCGATGGAGCCGCGCAGCTCGCGCTTGCTCAGCGGCCGGCGGGTCCCCAGCAGGCACAGCGCCAGATTCATCAGCCGCTCGGCCTTGGCAATCGCCATCGACGCCCTTCCGCCCTTCTCCCAGTGCATGTCCGTGACCGTTGACCGTACCGCCCCGGCGCTCCCGGGCAAAAGCGAGGGCCCCCGCCGCACGGCGGGGGCCCTTCGGTCCGTCAGGGGCGGCCGGTTCAGCCGACGCCCATCAGGTCGCAGACGAAGATCAGCGTCTCGCCCGGCCGGATGGCCGGGGTCGGGCTGTGGTCGCCGTAGGCGAGGTGGGCGGGGATGGTCAGCTTGCGGCGGCCGCCGACCTTCATGCCCTGGACGCCCTGGTCCCAGCCCTTGATGACCTGGCCGATGCCCAGGATGAACGGCAGCGGGGCGCCGCGGTTCCAGGAGGCGTCGAACTCCTCGCCGGTGGAGAAGGCCACGCCGACGTAGTGGACGGAGACCTTCTGGCCGGCCTCGGCCACCGGGCCGTCGCCCTCCCAGATGTCCACGATCTCGAGGTCCTTCGGGGCCGGGCCCTCGGGGAAGTCGATCTCGGGCTTCTCGAGCCTGTCGCTCACGGAACTGCTCCTCAGAAAAACGTACGGGTCCCCCCGACGGCGGCCGGGGGGACGACCGGGACAGTCTTACATCACCGCGAGGATGTCGAGGCTGAACACCAGCGTCGAGTTCGCCGGAATCGTGCCCCGGGCCTCCGCTCCGAAGCCCTGGTCCGGCGGGATCACCAGCAGGATGCGGCTGCCGACCTTCTTGCCGACCAGGCCCTCCTTGAGGCCCTTGACCGAAATCTGGTCGATCGGCCAGGTCACCGTCTGGTCGAGGGCGTACGTGCTCTCGAAGGTCTTGTCGTCCTTCCACGTCTTGCCGTGGAACTTCACGACGACGCTGTCGGTGTCCTTGACGGCCGGGCCGTCACCCTCCAGCACGTAGTTCGAGACCAGCTTGGCCGGCGGCTCGCCGTCCTTCGGGACCGTCACGGAGACTTCCTTGCCGTCCGTGTTGGTGCCGGCCTTGGCCAGGGCCTTGTCCTCCTGCGGGACCTCCTTGCCCGTCGCGGACGCCGGCACGCTGGTGCCCTTGACGATGTCCACGACGAAGACCAGTGTCGCATTCGGCTTGATCTTGTCGCCGGAACCCTTGGCTCCATATCCCAGGTCCGGCGGGATCACCAGCTCCAGACGACTGCCGACCTTCTTGCCCTCCAGGCCCTGGTCCCAGCCCTTGATGACCATGCCGGCGCCGATCGTCACCTCGAACGGCTTGCCCTTGCCGAAGCTCTGGTCGAACGGCTCCTTGCCGTCCCAGACCTGGCCGAGGTAGTTGACCTGAGCGACGTCGCCCTTTTTCAGCGCCGGGCCGGTGCCCTCGCTGATGGTCTCCACCTTCAGCTCCTTCGGCGGGTCGCCCTCGCCCTTGGACAGCTTCGGGGTCTCTCCGAACTTGGCACCCCCGGTGAGCGCGGGCACCCCGTTCTTCATGTCGGCGGAGTCGGAGCCGCTGTCGCCACAGGCTGCCGTGGACAGCAGCAGAGCGGGTACGACCAGCAGGCCGGCAAGTCGGCGCACGTGTTCCTCAGATCTCAGACGGCAACGGTCGTCGCCACTCTAAGGCGTGCCAGGGCCCCGTACGAGATCCGTACGGGGCCCTGGCCACAATCAGTGCGATGTCACATGCCGGCGATCAGCTTCTCCACCCGGTCATCCACCGCACGGAACGGGTCCTTGCACAGCACCGTCCGCTGCGCCTGGTCGTTCAGCTTCAGATGCACCCAGTCGACGGTGAAGTCCCGCCGCTGCTCCTGCGCCCGCCGGATGAAATCACCCCGCAACCGCGCCCGCGTCGTCTGCGGAGGCACCGACTTCCCCTCGAAGATCTTCAGGTCATTGCAGATCCGCGCCGCCTGCCCCTTGCGCTCCAGCAGGTAGTACAACCCGCGCCGGCGGTGGATGTCGTGATACGCGAGGTCTATCTGGGCCACCCGCGGATTCGACATGGTCATGCCGTGCTTCGCCCGGTACCGCTCGATCAGCTGGTACTTCATGACCCAGTCGATCTCCGTCGCGATCCGGTCCAGATCCTGTGCCTCGACCGCGTCCAGCGTCCGGCCCCACAGCTCCAGCACCTGCTCCACCGTGCCGGACCGGATCCCCCGGCGCTCGGCGAAGTCCAGCGCCTTCTCGTAGTACTCCCGCTGGATCTCCAGCGCCGACGCCTCACGCCCGCTCGCCAGACGCACCTTGCGCTGACCCGTGGTGTCGTGGCTGACCTCGCGGATCGCCCGGATCGGGTTCTCCAGGGTCAGGTCCCGCATCACCGTGCCCGCCTCGATCATCCGCAGCACCAGGTCGGTGGCCCCGACCTTCAGCAGCATCGTCGTCTCCGACATGTTCGAGTCACCGACGATCACATGCAGCCGCCGGTAGCGCTCCGCATCCGCATGCGGCTCGTCCCGCGTATTGATGATCGGCCGCGAACGCGTCGTCGCGGAGCTGACACCCTCCCAGATGTGCTCCGCCCGCTGACTCACGCAGTACACGGCACCCCGCGGCGTCTGCAGCACCTTGCCCGCCCCGCAGACCAGCTGCCGCGTGACCAGGAACGGAATGAGGATGTCCGCCAGGCGGGAGAATTCCCCGTGCCGCGCCACCAGATAGTTCTCGTGACAGCCGTAGGAGTTTCCCGCCGAGTCGGTGTTGTTCTTGAAGAGGTACACGTCGCCCGCGATTCCCTCCTCGTGCAGGCGGCGTTCGGCGTCGACCAGCAGACCTTCGAGAATGCGCTCGCCGGCCTTGTCGTGGGTGACGAGTTCCGTCACGTTGTCACATTCGGGAGTTGCATATTCCGGATGCGATCCCACGTCCAGGTACAGGCGGGCCCCGTTCCGCAGGAACACATTGCTGCTGCGGCCCCATGACACGACACGGCGGAAGAGGTAGCGCGCCACTTCGTCAGGAGACAGTCGGCGCTGTCCCCTGAACGTGCACGTGACGCCGTACTCGTTCTCCAGCCCGAAAATGCGGCGGTCCATGACTGAACATTACGCCTTTGGCCCTCGTCTGAAACCGGCTTCGGGAACGCCGTTTCGATCAGTTCCCCACGAGCGGCCCCTCCGCCGCCTCCACCGCACCCGCCGCAGACCCCGCCACGGTCCGGGACCGGCCGGGAGCAGCGAGGATCCGCTGAGTGGCCGTCAGCACCACCAGAGCCGCCGCACCGGCCCCACAGGCCACGCCGAACCCGGTCACCGCACCGCCCAGTTCCACCGCCGGACCCGCAACCGCCGTACCCGCGGCCGCACCCACTCCGAAGAACGTCACCAGCCACGAGAACGCCTCCGTCACCGTACCGACCGGAGCATGCCGGTCCACCACGATGAACGCACAGGCGATCGTCGGCGCGAGGAACACGCCCGCCAGAGCCGTCAGCGCCGTCATCGCCACCGGGCCGGGCGTCAGCAGCAGCGGCAGATAGCCCAACGCCAGCAGCGCCACCAGCAGCCGCAGCCGCCGCTCCGGCGCCCCGCCCCACTGCCGCGCCCCGTACACCACACCGCCAACCAGCGCACCCAGACCCAGCGCCGCCATCAGCCACCCGTAGACCGCCTGACCGCCATTGCGGTCCGAATAAGCGATCGCAGCCACCGTGATCGAACCCAACGCCATGCCCACGAAGAAGAACGCACCCAGCAGCGCCCGCAGCCCCGACGAGCGCAGCGCACCCAGCCAGTGCGCCTCACGCGGCTCCGACCGCCACGCACGGGACGGCTCCGACACCACCACGGACAGCGCACCCAGCACACCGAGCGCATTGATCACCAGCAGCGCCCCCGCCGGGCTCCACAGCGCGACGGACACCGTCACGATCAGCGGACCGACCGTGTACATGATCTCCTGGGCCACCGCGTCCAGCGCGTATGCGGCGTGCACCCGGTCCTCACGGCCGCCCAGCACACTCGGCCACAGCGCCCGCAGCCCGCCTTCCAGCGGCGGCGAGAAGAAGCCCGCCACCACCATCGCGACATACGCCACCGGCGCCGAGCCCGTACCCGCCAGCGCCAGCCACGCCATGCCCAGCGCGGCCACCACCGCCGAGGGCAGCTGCACCCGCGGCTGGCCGTACAGGTCGACCGCACGACCGAGCAGCGGCTGCCCGACGGCATTGGCCACGCCGTACACGGCGGCCAGCGCGCCGGCGAGACTGTAGCTCCCGCCCTCCGCCCGGACGAACAGCACGATCGCTATCGCAGCCGTGGCGTTCGGCAGCCGGCCGACGAGCGTGCCCGCCAGCAACCGCGCCGCATGCCTGGTCCTGAGCAGCTCCGCGTATCCCGCGGCCATCTGGTGCCCCCTTCTGCCCGGACCTGCCGGGGTAATACGTATAACTAGGCGAGTCATACGTACCATGGCCGCATCCCGGGGGTCCAGCCGCAGAACCGGCCCCACCCCTCCGACCTCCCACTACAGGAGATCCGTGTGACGAGACCCACCAGCCGGGACGTCGCCACCGCCGCCGGGGTCTCCCAGGCCACCGTGTCCCTCGTCCTCGGCGACAAATGGCGCGGCCGCGTCTCCGAACGCACCGCCGACCTCGTCCGCACCACCGCCACCGACCTCGGCTACCGCCCCAACCTCGCCGCCCGCAACCTCCGCCTCGGCAGCACCCGCACCGCCCTCCTCGTCGTCCCCGCCCTCACCAACGAATTCTTCGCCCGCGTCTACACCGGAGCCGCCCGCGTCGCCGCCGCACACGGCTTCGGCGTCGTCCTCTACCCCTCCCCCGACGGCACCGG
>NZ_JACBGN010000167.1 GCF_013401435.1 Streptomyces sp. BR123 | reverse complement strand
GGTGGGGTACCGGGGCGCCGGGGCACTGGGCGCGGCCCGGCTGCCGGTGCCCGAACTGGCCCGGGCGACCGTGGGGGTGTGCTCCCTGGCCGCCGCCGAGCTGGCGGCCGTACGGGCGGGAAGGGCGGTGGCGGACCTGCCCGGCCCGGTCGTCGACGAGGGGGCGGTGTCGACCGCGTTCACCAGTGAGCGGCACCTGCGGGTGAACGGGCGGGCCCCGGTGTCCTTCGCGCCGCTGTCCGGCTTCTGGCGCACCGCCGACGGATGGCTGCGCACGCACGCCAACTACCCGCACCACCGGGCCGCGCTGGAACGCGCGCTCGGGGCCGGGGCCGGGGCCGGGGCCGGCGGGCTGACGCCGGAGCGGCTGCGCGCGGAGCTCGCCGCGCGCAAGGCCGTCGAGGTGCAGGAGGCCGTGTACGCGGCGGGCGGGCTGGCGGTGTCCGTGGCTCAGGAGTTCGGGGCACCGCAGCCACTGGTGGAGGTGCGGGAGACCGGCGGGCGCGGGCGGGAGCTAGGGGTGGGCCCGCTGCCCGCCTCGGGGGTGCGGGTCCTCGACCTGACCCGGGTGATCGCCGGACCGGTGGCGACCCGCACGCTCGGGCTGCTCGGCGCCGATGTGCTGCGGATCGACCCGCCCGGGCTGCCGGAGGCGGACGACGCCCACGCCGACACCGGCTTCGGGAAGCGGTCGGCGCGCCTGGACCTCGCCGGCCGGGCGGACCGGGAGGTCTTCGAGGAGCTGCTGGCAGGGGCCGACGTGGTGGTCACGGGATACCGGCCCGGGGCCCTCGACCGGTACGGCCTGGCCGCCGGGGACCTGGTGGCGCGGCGGCCGGGGCTGGTGGTGGCCCAGGTGTGCGCGTGGGGGTGGCACGGCCCGTGGGCGGGGCGGCGGGGCTTCGACTCGCTGGTCCAGGCGGGGTACGGGATCGCCGCGGCCGAGGCCGGCCCCGACGGGGCGCCGGGGGTGCTGCCCGCGCAGGCGCTGGACCACGGGACGGGGTACCTGCTGGCCGCCGGGGTGCTGCGGGCGCTGGCGGACGGCGGCGGGCGGGTGCTGCGGTTCTCGCTGGCCGGGACGGCCTCCTGGCTGGTCCGAGAGGTGCCGCGGCAGCCGTCGGCCTCCGGGCGGGCCGCGGATGCCGCCGACGGGCCCGGCGCGTACGAGCCCGGGCCGTGGCTGCGGGAGACCGCGTCGGCCTACGGCACCCTGCGGCACGCGGCGCCGCCGCTGGCCACGGGTCCGGGCGACTGGCCCGCGGGCCCGTCGCGCTGGGGCACCGACCCTGCCCGCTGGCTCCCGCCCGGCGGCCTGCCGTAGCCGCAGGTCCCGCATCCGGTTTCCGGTCCTGGGGTGTGTGCACGGATGGGCACCACCTTGCTTTCCCTTGCCGCTGCGACGGCTGCCCGCGCCCGGCGGCCCGCTCGCGTGTTCGTCGTCGCGGGATGGCTGCCGCCCCGCGGGAAGGAAGCGCCCCCGCGGGCCCGGTGGTCCGGGGCCGCGGGGGCACTGGTCGTGGTGCGAGGGTGCCGGGCGAGGTGGGGGTTATGCCGGGATCCAGGCGTAGCAGCCGGTGGAGGTGAACTCCGCCGCACCCGCCGGGACCGTGGCCGTGATCTTGTCGCCCGGCTTGGGGGCGGTCTCCGGGCCGGAGGCCAGCACCGCGCCGTCCTTGCCCTTGGCCTGCCAGGTGCAGGCCGCGCCCTGGGCGGTCAGCGCCCGGTAGGTTCCCTGCGCGGGCGCCGGGCGGGTGCCGTCCGGGAAGCCCTTCTCGGCGGCGGCCAGGATCGGCTTCTGCTCCGGGCACAGGTGGTTGATCGCGTTCGTCGCGTCGGGGATCTCGCCGGCGATGACGGCTCCGGTCGCCGCGTCCTTGTCGCGCTTGGCCGTGCGCTCCACCCGCTGGCAGGACTCCTGTCCGGTCTGCAGGAAGGCCGCCGGGTCCATCTTCTCGGGTACGCGGCCGCTGAGGTACTTCCTCTCCTTGTCCGTGAAGCTGCCCGTCTTCGGGGTGAGCTTCGCGTCCGGGAGGACGGGGCCCGTCGGCTTCGCGTCCGGCGAGGGGGGCGTCCCGGTGGCGTCCGCCGGGTCCGGGACCGGCGAGGAGGCCGGCGGTTTGGGCTTGGCGGCCTCGTCGGACCTGCCGTCGCCGCCGGAGCTGCAGGCGGTCAGGGTCAGGGCGGCGGCCAGCAGAACAGCAGCCGCGGCGGAGCGTCGGTACATCAGGAGGGCTCCTGTACTTGCCTGTTGTTCGGGGGAGACGGAGCGAGCGCGGGGCCGGCGTCGGACGGCCGGGCCCCGCGCTCCGCCGTGCGGTTACTTCGGGCCGAAGGTGAGGATCAGCTGCGGAGCGGCGTCCGCGGCGGTCGACTCCTTCGACCACAGCCACAGGGCGTCGGTGCCGGGGCTGGTCAGCGCCACGCCGTAGCTGGTGCCGAGCGCCGCGGTGACGGCGGCGGTGTCGAGCGGGGCGGTGTGCAGGGCCGAGCCGTCCGGGATGGCGGCGAAGCTGCCCAGCGGGGTGGTGCCCACGGCCGGCTTGGTGTTGTAGGAGGTGGTGTCGGCGCTCCAGGTGCCGGTGACCGGGACGACGGAGACGGTGTCGGCGGTGCCGGCCCCGCTCTGGGTGGAGGTCTTGACCTGGAGGGAGGCGGACTTCAGTACCTGTCCGGCCGGGGCGGCCGGCACGTTGAAGCGCAGGTAGGTCTCGTAGCCCGGGTTGCCGCGGACGGCGAGGGAGGTCGCGGCGCCGTTGGCGGCGCTCGGGGCGCCCTGGTTGACGTAGGTGTCCTCGGTCGCGGTGACCTTGGAGACCGTGTCGGAGGGGGCCTTCGCCAGGTCGAAGTGGTTCTTGACCTGGGCCGCGGTGAGCACCTTCGGGTAGACGGCCGTCTCGTCGATCTGGCCGGCGAAGAAGTTGCTGGTGGGGCGGTTCGGCCAGCCGGACAGGTTGTCGCCGCCGACGTGCCAGTAGCCGGCGTACGACGCGGAGTCCGTGACGTTCAGGGTGCCCTTGTTCTGGCCGTCGACGTACAGCGCCATGCCCGCCGGGCCCTGGGTGGCGACGACGTGGTGCCACTTGTTGTCGTTGTAGGTGTCGAGCAGACCGGTGGCGATGGTCTTCGCCGAGCCGCTGTACACGCCGAACACGAGGCGGCCGGTGTTGGTCATGTAGATCTGCTTGTCGAACGAGCTGCTGTTGCGCGTGGTGTTGTTGCCGAAGCCGACGAGCTTGCCGCCGCGCGTGGTGTTCGTCTTGAACCAGGTCTCGATGGTGTACGTGGTCGGGACGGTCTGGCGGTGGTCGCTGTACACCTGCTGGCTGGTGCCGTTGAAGCCCATCGCCGTGCCGGTGCCGCTGAGCGCGCCGGGCGTCTGCCGCAGGGCCGGGGCGCCCACCTGGACGCCGCTGGTGTTGCCGCCGTCGGAGGAGTCGGCCGCGTACGGGCTGACGGTGTCGTCGTAGCGCCAGTACAGCTGGGCGCCGTCGGCGCGGACCTGGGCCGGGTAGGCCTGCTGCGTGGTCGGGACGGTCACGGAGGCGGTGGCCGACAGGGCGCTGGTGTTGCCGGCGGCGTCGGTGGCGGTGACCCGGTAGGTGTAGGACTGGCCGGCCTTGACGGTGGTGTCGGTCCAGGAGGCCTGCGGCCGCTCGAACTCCAGGGACTCGGCGGTCATGGTGTGGACCGGGGTGCTGGAGCCGTTGCGGTAGATGCGGTACGTCAGCTTGCTGTCGTCCGCGTCGTAGCCGGTGCGCCAGCGGACCTGGGCCTCGCCCGGCTTGACGCTGTCGGCGCTGGCGACCGGGGTGGTCGGGGCACCGCGGTCGCCGGTGGAGGCGAAGCGGGTCAGGGCCTGCTGCTCGGCGCCGTTGACGGTGGTGAACTCACCGCCGACCCACATGTACTTCGTGTCGCCCTTCTCCGCGACGGCCATGACGCGCGGGCCGATGCCCTCGCCGATGCCGTCGTTGGTGTCGGGGAACCAGCCGAGCTTGCGCGGGCCGCGCACGAAGCCGTCCACGGGGGCCGGGGCGGTGCCGGTGTGGTCCGTCGGCTGGGCCAGCAGGTGGCGGCGCCTGCCGTCGGGGTACTCCAGCTCGGTGGAGCAGTCGTGCGCGTGGGAGGAGCTGTAGAGGACGCCGTCGTACGGCAGGACCCACTGGGTGGCGCCGAGGCAGCGGTCGCGCCACTTCTCGCCGAAGTCGCTCAGGCGCAGGCCGATGCGGCCGTCGAAGACGCCGCCGCCGGAGCCCTCGTTGGCCGTGTAGAAGCCGTTCGCGTCGGTGGCGATCGACTTGACGACCGAGTTCGACGGGATGTTGCCGTAGGTCTTGGCGACCTTGCCGGTGGCGGCGTCCACCACCGCCAGGGCGTGCGTGTTGGAGCCGTTCACCGAGAAGAAGTCGCCGCCGAGCAGCACGTTCTTGCCGTCCGGGGTGACGGCGATGGCGCGGCCCGGCTCGTCGGCGTTGGCCGTGAAGGGCTTGACCGCACCCGTGCCGGCGTCGACCGCGGCGAACCGCTCGCGGGTCTGGCCCTCGACGGTGTTGAAGTCGCCGGCCGCGTACAGGGTGTCGTCGGAGACGGCGAGGGCCCGCACGGTGGCGGGGAAGCCCGGGTGGAAGGAGGCCTTGGGGCTGCAGCTCTCGATGTCGATCGCGGCGAGGCTGGAGACGGGGGTGCCGTTGACGGCACCGAAGTAGCCGCCTGCGTAGAGGGTCTTGTTGTCCTTGGAGACGACCAGGGTGCGGACGGTCGCCGTGCCTTCGCTGACGGTGAAGGCCAGCTTGCAGGACGTGGGGTTGCCGGTCGCGGCGTCGAGGGCGACGAAGTTCACGGCCTCCTGCTCGGCGCCGGATCCGCCTGTGGGCGGGCGGACCGCAGAGAAGGTGCCGCCGGCGAATACGGTGCCGTTCGCCTGGGCCATCGCGAAGACGACGCCGTTCGGCTGCCACGTCGGCAGGGTGTCGGCGGTGAAGGCCACCGGCGGAGTGATGGCGGACGCCTGCGGCATCAGCACCAGGCCAAGCCCGGTTCCGGCACCGGCCAGTGACAGGACGAGGGCAGCAGTCAGCCCTCTGGATCTACGCATGAGCCCCCCAGGGCAATCGCCCGTTAATGGCTGGAATTATCCGAACAGCCGTATGTACGGACGCAGACTAGGACCCACGCGAGGGCCCGGTCACCTCACTTGACCGTATGCATACCGAATCGGAACGCAGGGTTCAGCGGTGAGGGCGCACCGCGGACACACGGAAGACCGGCCCCGGCCGGCGGTGCAGACATGCGCCAATGACCGGGACACGGCAAATCGTAGGCGAAATACGGGATCTCAGCGATCGATCCGCACCGTTGCTCCCGCCAGCTGGTCCCCGACCTGGCGGACGTCCGCGTCGACCATGATCCGCGCCAGCTCGTCCACCAGTACCGTCGGCTTCCAGCCAAGCAGCTCCTGCGCCTTGGAGGCGTCCCCGATGAGGGCGTCGACCTCGCTCGGGCGCTCGTACTTGGCGTCGTAGCGCACGTGCTCGTTCCAGTCGAGGCCCGCGTGGGCGAAGGAGGCCTCCAGGAACTGGCGCACGGTGGCCGGGACTCCGGTGGCCACGACGTAGTCGGTGGGCTCGTCCTGCTGGAGCATCCGCCACATGGCGTCCACGTACTCGGGGGCGTAGCCCCAGTCGCGGACGGCGTCGAGGTTGCCGAGGTACAGGTGCTCCTGCAGGCCTGCCTTGATGCGGGCGACGGCGCGGGTGATCTTGCGGGTCACGAAGGTCTCGCCGCGGCGCGGGGACTCGTGGTTGAAGAGGATCCCGTTGACCGCGAACATGTCGTACGCCTCGCGGTAGTTCACGGTCGTCCAGTACGCGAACACCTTGGCGGCGCCGTACGGGCTGCGCGGGTGGAACGGGGTCTTCTCGTTCTGCGGCGGCGGCGTGGCGCCGAACATCTCCGAGGACGAGGCCTGGTATATGCGGGTGTCGACGCCGCTCGCCCGGATCGCCTCCAGCAGCCGCAGCGCGCCGAGGCCGGTCACGTCGCCGGTGTAGAGGGGGGCGTCGAAGGAGACGCGCACGTGCGACTGGGCGCCGAGGTTGTAGACCTCGTCGGGCTTGATCTCCCGGAGCAGGTTCACGAGCGCGACGCCGTCGGAAAGGTCGGCGTGGTGCAGGAAGAAGGACCGCCCGGCGGTGTGCGGGTCCTGGTAGACGTGGTCGATCCGCTCGGTGTTGAAGCTGGAGGACCGCCGCACGAGTCCGTGCACCGTGTAGCCCTTGGAGAGCAGAAGCTCGGAGAGGTAGGAGCCGTCCTGCCCGGTGACGCCGGTGATCAGTGCGGTCTTGCCCATGTGGGGTCCCCCCTGGGGATCGTTTCGGTCTGGTGTGCCGAGGCAGGGCCTCGGGGATTCGGCTTCGGGCCGGGGCTGGATGCGTACCGTACACGGGGCGGCGCCAACGGCCGCGTGCGGCGTGCGCGTTGTGCGCACCGTGCGCGCAGCGCCGTCAGGGCGGGCCGCGGCGCGCGGTCCGGACCGCGCGCCGCGGCCCGTGGCCCGCGCCCCGTGGGAGCGGACTGGCATCATCGGCGGTATGACAAGTTCGCTGCCGCTCCTGCCCCCGAACGCCCGTGTCTTCGTCGCGGGCCACCGCGGCCTCGTGGGCTCCGCGGTCGCCCGCCGCCTGACCGCCGGCGGGCACGAGGTGCTCACCCGGGGCCGTGCCGACCTCGACCTGCGCGACGCCGCCGCGACCGAGGCGTACCTGAAGGACGTCCGCCCCGACGCGGTCGTGCTCGCCGCCGCCAAGGTCGGCGGCATCATGGCCAACAGCACGTACCCGGTGCAGTTCCTGGAGGACAACCTCAGGATCCAGCTCAGCGTCATCGGCGGCGCGCACGCCGCCGGCGTCGGCCGGCTGCTGTTCCTGGGCTCGTCCTGCATCTACCCTAAGATGGCCCCGCAGCCCATCACCGAGGACGCGCTGCTGACCGGCCCGCTGGAGCCGACCAACGAGGCGTACGCCCTCGCGAAGATCGCTGGCATCGTCCAGGTCCAGTCGTACCGCAAGCAGTACGGGGCCTCGTACGTCTCGGCGATGCCCACGAACCTCTACGGCCCGGGCGACAACTTCGACCTGGAGTCCTCGCACGTGCTGCCCGCCCTCATCCGGCGGTTCCACGAGGCGGCCGCCGAGGGGCGCGAGGAGGTCACCCTGTGGGGCAGCGGCACCCCGCGCCGCGAGTTCCTGCACGTGGACGACCTGGCGGCGGCCTGTGCGGTACTCCTGGAGCGCTACGACGGGGACGAGCCGGTCAACATCGGCTGCGGTGAGGACCTGACCATCAAGGCGCTGGCCGAGACGGTCGCCGACGTGACCGGCTTCACGGGCCGGCTGGCGTGGGACACCTCCAAGCCGGACGGCACCCCGCGCAAGCTCCTGGACGTCAGCCGCCTGAGCTCGCTGGGCTGGAAGCCGGAGATCGGACTGCGCGACGGCATCGCCGCCACCTACCGGTGGTGGCTCGAACAGGGCAGGGCCGTCGGCAGTACGCGAAGCTGAGCGCACGGGTGCTGCGGCTCCTCAGTACGCTCCGCGGCCGTCGACGACGGCGCGGAGCGTACGGCCCATCACGTCGACGTCACTGGTGAAGGACCAGTTGTCGACGTACTGGAGGTCGAGCTGGATCGTCTCGTCCCAGGAGAGGTCGGACCGGCCGCTGATCTGCCACAGCCCGGTCATGCCCGGCCGCACGGTGAGCCGGCGCAGCTCGACCTCGTCGTAGCGGGCCACCTCCTCCGGCAGCGGCGGGCGCGGCCCGACCAGCGACATCTGCCCCGTCAGCACGTTGAGCAGCTGGGGCAGTTCGTCCAGGGACGTGCGGCGCAGGAGTCGGCCCACCCGGGTCACCCGGGGGTCGCGCCGGATCTTGAACATCAGTCCGTCGTTCTCGTTGGCCCCGGCGAGCTCGGCCCTGAGCCGGTCGGCGTCCACGACCATGGTGCGGAACTTCCACATCGTGAACGGGACGCCGTCGCGGCCGATGCGCTCCTGGCGGTAGAACGCCGGGCCCCGGGATCCGAGGCGGATCGCCAGGACGATGCCGAGGAACAGCGGGGAGAGCAGCAGCAGTCCGATCGCGGCCCCGGCCCGGTCCAGGAGGGACTTGAGCACGGGCTGGACGCCCCGGCTGACGGGCGGTGCGACGCGCAGCACGGCGAGTCCGCCCGCGGACAGGGTCTCCAGCCGCTTGACGGAGACCTCCACCAGCCCGGGGAAGACGGCCAGTTCCAGTCCGGCGTCGTGCAGGGCCCAGGCGATGCGGCGCAGCCGCTCCCCCGCGATGCGCGCTCCGGGGGCGACGAGTACGAGGTCGGCGTGGTGACTGCGGACGGCGCCGAGGACGGCGGTGGCGTCGGCGGCCGGGGCCTCGGAGGCCTGGGCGTCGAGCCGGCCCGCGACGGGCACGCCGCTGTCTACCGGGCCGCTGCCGACCGGGACGACGCCGACGACGACGTAGGGGTGGTCGGTGCGCGCGGCGAGGTGCGAGATGACGGAGTCCGCCGCGGCAGGCTCTCCTATCACCACCACCCTGCTGACGGCCTGTGCCTCTCGGCGCGCCGCCGAGAGATGGCGGTACGTCAGTTTGTGGCAGGCCACGGTGATGAGGAGGGCCGGCAGCAGGGCTCCGAGCGCGGCGAGCCGCGGCGTGCTCTCCCCGGTCACCACGCGGGCGACGGCCAGGACACCGATGAGAACAAGCCAGTCGTGGACGACCGGCAGGACGCCGCGGGACTCGCCGAGCGCGCGGGCCGCGTAACGGCGGCGCACGGCCTGCACCCCGGTCCACGCAAGAGCCGCCCCGACGGCGCAGTACCCCGGTCGCGCCTGCTGGGCTGCGTCGAAGACGAGGCCCACGGGCACGCCTGCTCCGAGGAGGTCGGCGGAGACCGCGGCGGGCAGGTACCAGCGTGCTTTGTCGCCGATCCGCCTCACGGGCGCAGCGGCGAGCTCAGCCGCCGCTCCGGCCACTCTTTGCGCAGGAAAATGGACATGCCTCATGGGCCCCCCTGGCACGTGGTCTATGACACTCGCGCGCGTCCGCGGCTTCCCCAGGCCACGGACATCAGGCGCACCGGGAAACAGTACGACAAACACTCTTAAGACAAGTACCGAACCCCGGAACAGGGACCCTTGTTGTCCAAGCGCGAGCAGGCGGCACCAGTTGTTCCGGATTTCCGGCGTGTTACGGGCGCACGCGAAGGTGAATGGTCCGGATACCGGATACGTCGCCTCGGTCAACGAACCGTTTCCGGCCAACCTTTTGACGCGACCCTGACATTACAGCGCCCAGGTGGCACTCTTCGATCCGTTCATCGCACCGACCTGCTGTGCCCGGCGGCCCACCCAGCCGTCCGGAACCCCCCTTGCAGAAGGAGTCCTGCGTTGAGTCCCACCCCCCACAGGCGTGTCACCGCGGCCGGCGCACTCGTCGCCGCTGCCGCGCTGCTCGCCGTCGGCATCCAGGCCGGCACCGCATCCGCAGAGGCCACCGCCTCCCAGGGCAGCACCTCCGCGAAGTCCAACCCGGGGGCCTCCCCGCTCCAGCTCAGCCCCTCCGAGCGTGCGACGCTCATCGCCGACGCCAACTCGACCACCGCGCAGGCGGCGAAGGCGCTCGGCCTCGGCGGGCAGGAGAAGCTGGTCGTCCGTGATGTCGTCAAGGACGCCGACGGCACCACGCACACCACCTACGAGCGCACGTACGACGGACTCCCCGTGCTCGGCGGCGACCTGACGGTCCATGCCAAGGGCGGCGTCACCAAGAGCGTCACCAAGGCCACCCAGCACGAGATCAAGGTGGCCGACACCGACGCGGCGGTCACCCCGGCCGCCGCCGAGGACCAGGCCGTCTCGGCGGCGAAGGACGCCGGCTCCAAGGAGGCCAAGCCCTCCAAGAACGCCCGCAAGGTGATCTGGGCGGCCGAGGGCGCGCCCGTCCTCGCCTACGAGACCGTCATCGGCGGCCTCCAGCACGACGGCACCCCCAACGAGCTGCACGTGGTCACCCACGCCAAGACCGGCGCGAAGATCACCGAGTGGCAGGCCGTCGAGACCGGCACCGGCAACACCATGTACAGCGGCCAGGTCAACCTCGGCACCTCGCAGTCGGGCGGCACCTACACGCTGACCGACGCCAACCGCGGCAGCCACAAGACGTACAACCTCAACCGGGGCAGCTCCGGCACCGGCACCCTCTTCTCCGGACCGGACGACATCTGGGGCAACAACCAGCCCTCCAACCTGGAGACGGCCGGCGCCGACGCGCACTACGGCGCCGCGGTCACGTGGGACTACTACAAGAACGTCCACGGCCGCAACGGCCTGCGCAACGACGGCGTCGCCCCGTACAGCCGCGTCCACTACGGCAGCAACTACGTCAACGCGTTCTGGAGCGACTCCTGCTTCTGCATGACGTACGGCGACGGCGAGGGCAACGCCAAGCCCCTCACCTCCACCGACGTCGCCGCGCACGAGATGACCCACGGCCTGACCTCGGTCACCGGCAACATGACGTACAGCGGCGAGCCCGGCGGCCTCAACGAGGCCACCTCCGACATCATGGCGGCCGCGGTCGAGTTCTACGCCAACAACCCCGCCGACCCGGGCGACTACCTCGTCGGCGAGA
The DNA here is from genome assembly GCF_013401435.1 of Streptomyces sp. BR123. Classification (GTDB taxonomy): domain Bacteria; phylum Actinomycetota; class Actinomycetes; order Streptomycetales; family Streptomycetaceae; genus Streptomyces. The sequence continues at coordinate 5,105 of NZ_JACBGN010000167.1, read as the reverse complement.
AGATCGACATCAACGGCGACGGCACCCCGCTGCGCTACATGGACAAGCCGAGCAAGGACGGCTCCTCCAAGGACGCCTGGTACTCGGGCCTCGGCTCGATCGACGTCCACTACTCCTCGGGCCCGGCCAACCACTGGTACTACCTGGCCTCCGAGGGCTCCGGCGCCAAGGTCATCAACGGCGTGAGCTACGACTCGCCGACCTCCGACGGCCTCCCGGTCACGCCCATCGGCCGCGACGCCGCCTCGAAGATCTGGTTCCGCGCGCTGACCGTCGGCTACTTCAAGTCGAACACCAACTACGCGGCCGCCCGTACGGCGACCCTCCAGGCCGCCGCCGACCTCTACGGCGCCGGCTCGGCCACGTACAACAACACCGCCAACGCCTGGGCGGCCATCAACGTCGGCTCCCGCATCAACGACGGCGTGACGGTCACCCAGATCGCGAACCAGAACACCGTCGTCAACACCGCGGTCAGCCTCCAGGTCCAGGCCACCAGCACCAACCCGGGCGCCCTGGGCTACGCGGCGACCGGCCTGCCGGCCGGCCTGTCGATCAACGCCTCGACCGGTCTGATCTCCGGTACGGCGACCACCGCGGGCACGTCCAACGTGACGGTGACGGTGACCGACTCCGCCAACAAGTCGGGCACGGCCTCCTTCACCTGGACCGTCGGAACCGGCCAGCAGAACGTCTTCGAGAACACGAACGACTACCAGATCGCGGACAACGCGACCGTCGAGTCCCCGATCACGGTGACCCGCACGGGCAACGCGCCGAGCACCCTCAAGGTGGACGTGAACATCGTCCACACCTACGTCGGCGACCTCCGCGTCGACCTCGTCGCCCCCGACGGCAGCGTGTACAACCTGCGCAACCGCTCGGGCGGCAGCGCGGACAACATCGTCCAGAGCTTCACCGTGAACGCCTCCTCCGAGGCCGCGAACGGTGTCTGGAAGCTCCGCGTGGCGGACCTCGCCAGCCTCGACACCGGTTACATCAACAGCTGGAAGCTGACCTTCTGATCCCTCGGGACACAGGGTGAGGCACGACGGCTGACACAGCGCGGGGCCGTCCGGGAGAGAACCTCCCGGACGGCCCTGTGCCATGCTGCGGGGCCGGGCGCGCGGGCCGGCTCCCGATGATCAGGGGATGCTGCGGAAGACGGCGTCGAACATGTCGGGCTGCCCCTCGTGGTGCTCCTCCGGCATGTCCTGCGCCATGTCCGGGCCCTGCTCCTGCCTCTCCTGCTGCTCGGGCATCTCCTGCCGCTCCTCCGCCGGAGGCTGCTCCTGCTGCCGCTGCTCGTCCTGCCGCTCGTGCTCCTCGCGCCGCTGCTCCTCCTGCTGCCGCTGCTCGTCCTGCTGCCACTGCTCGTCCTGCCGCTGGTGCTCCTCGCGCCGCTGCTCCTCCTGCTGCCGCTGCTCGTCCTGCCGCCCCTGCTCCTCGCGCCGCTGCTCCTCCTGCCGCTGCTCCTCCGGGGCAGGTCCGTCCTGCGGCTCGGGCCCGTCCTCCTCCGGGAGCACGGCCGGCTGCGCGGCGCCCATGACGGCGTGCTCGGGGCGGCTGGCGCTGTCGAAGCCCTCGTGGCCGTCGAAGTGGCTGTCGCCGAACGGGTCGTGCTTGTCGTCCTTGTCCACATGGACCGGAGTGAAGACCACCGACCGGACCGCGACGTCGTAGACGACGTCCTTCGGCTCCAGCACCCGCTCCGGGCGGCCGTTGCAGCCGTCCTCCGTGAAGAGCGTGGCCCGCGACTTGGTGTCGTTGCGCACGGCGGTGGCCGGTTCGCGGCGCGAGGTGCCGGTCAGCTCGTAGCAGGTGTCGTTGTCGGCCGGACGGATCTGCCGGCGCTCGCCGTCGACGATGTAGTCCAGCCGGCCGAGGTGGGGCCGGTCGTCGAAGTCGTCGGCCATCGAGGGCCCGGCCAGCGGCACGGCGAGGGCAAAGGCTCCGAGGAACGCCACGGCAGCGGTGCGAAGACGCATGGGAAAGCAGTCCGTTCTGTGGGGGCTGGATGCCGGTCCGGTGGCATCCAGCGGGCAGCGTAGGAGCGGTGACCACTGCTGAATCGGTTCGGCATGCGCGGCGTGCTCGCAGGTTCACCCGCCCGGCACGCCCCGCAACCCCCATCCGGCAGGCGCCGGGTGCCGCGGTGGGCGCCGCGTCCACGGCCGTCTCCGTCCCCCGCCCGGCGGAACACCGCGGGGCGGGCGCCCGGTGGACCGGCCGCCCGCCCCCTGCCGTGGGGCCCTGCGGGGCCGCTACCGCATCAGTACGCCGCCCTGCGGGCCGCCCTCACCCCCCGCATCGGTGTCCACGGGGGCCGCGACCAGTCCCAGTTCGGCCGGCGAGGCCAGCATCGGGTGTGAGGGGAGCATCCGCACGGTGTAGCCGAAGGGGCCGGTGCGGTCGAGGGCGAGCGGGCCCTCGTACACCCAGCGCCCCTCCAGGTCCGGCCCGGCGGCCGGCTTGAGGGGGAAGGACCGCCCGTCGCGGATCACGTCCTGCGGATCCACCCGGCCCGCGACGGCATGCACTTCCACGTCCTCGGGCGCGAGGGCGTCCAGCGCGACCAGCACGCGCAGGGTGAGGGTGGCCCCCAGTTCCGCGGTGCCGTTCACGGGAGCCGCGGCGAGCGCCTCCACGTGCTCGACGGCGACCTTGGGCCAAGCGGCCCTCACCCGCCCCTTCCACCAGGCGAGGTCACGTGCCGCCGCGTCGTCCAGGGCCCGGTGGGCGCGGGCGGCCGGCGTGTACAGCCGCTCCACGTACTCGCGGACCATGCGCCCGGCGAGGACCTTGGGCCCGAGCGAGACGAGGGTGCGGCGGACCATCTCGATCCACCGCACCGGCAGTCCGCTGCGGTCCGCGCGGTCGTAGAAGCGGGGCGCGACCCGCTCCTCGATCAGCTCGTAGAGGCCGGCCGCCTCCAGGTCGTCGCGCCGCTCCTCGTCGGCGCCGATCCCGTCGGCGGTCGGGATGGCCCAGCCGAAATCGGGCTCGAACCACTCGTCCCACCAGCCGTCTCGCACGGACAGGTTGAGGCAGCCGTTGAGCGCGGCCTTCATCCCGCTGGTGCCGCACGCCTCCAGCGGGCGGAGGGGGTTGTTCAGCCAGACGTCGCAGCCCGGGTAGAGCTTCTGCGCCATGGCCATGCCGTAGTCGGGCAGGAACACGATCCGGTGGCGCACGCGCGGGTCGTCGGAGAACCGGACCAGCTCCTGCACCAGCCGCTTCCCGCCGTCGTCGGCGGGGTGGGCCTTGCCCGCGACGACGATCTGCACCGGCCGGTCGGGGTGCAGCAGCAGCCGGCGCAGCCGCTCGGGGTCGCGCAGCATCAGCGTGAGCCGCTTGTAGGAGGGGACGCGCCGGGCGAAGCCGATGGTGAGGACGTCCGGGTCGAGGACGGAGTCCACCCAGCCGAGTTCGGCGTCGGCGGCCCCGCGCTGAAGCCAGGACGCCCGCAGCCGTTCGCGGACCTCCAGCACCAGCTGTTCGCGCAGCCCCCGCCGCAGGTCCCAGATGTCCTGGTCGGCGATGTCGGCGACGGCGTCCCAGCGCCGGGAGCCGCCCACGGAGAGGGCGTCCTCGGTACGGACGGCGCCGGCCTGGCGGGCCCCGAGCCGGATCACCTCGGGGGCGACCCAGGTCGGGGCGTGCACCCCGTTGGTCACGGAGGTGATGGGCACGTCGGCCGGGTCGAAGCCCGGCCACAGCCCGGCGAACATGCTGCGGCTGACGGCCCCGTGCAGGGTGGAGACGCCGTTGGCGCGCTGGGCCAGCCGCAGCCCCATCACCGCCATGTTGAACACCCCGGGGTCGCCGCCCGGGTAGGACTCGGCGCCCAGCTCCAGGATCCGCTCGACGGGTACGCCGTCCAGCTCGCCGCCGGGTCCGAAGTGGCGGGCGACCAGTGCGCGGTCGAAGCGGTCGATGCCGGCGGGCACGGGGGTGTGGGTGGTGAACACGGTTCCGGCCCGGACCGCCTCCAGGGCGGCGTCGAAGCCGAAGCCCCGCTCGCCGTCGAGTTCCCTCATGCGTTCGAGGCCGAGGAAGCCGGCGTGTCCCTCGTTCGTGTGGAACACCTCGGGGGCGGGATGACCGGTGAGCGCGCAGTACGTCCGTACCGCGCGGACTCCGCCGATGCCGAGGAGCATCTCCTGGAGCAGCCGGTGGTCGCTGCCGCCCCCGTAGAGCCGGTCGGTCACCTCGCGGGCCCCGCAGTCGTTGTCCTCGACGTCCGAGTCGAGGAGCAGCAGCGGGACCCGGCCCACACGGGCCTGCCAGATGTGCGCGTGCAGGGCGCGGCCGCCGGGCAGGGAGAGGGTGACGCGGGCCGGCGCCCCTTCGGCGTCCCGCACCAGGGACAGGGGCAGTTCGTTGGGGTCGAGGACGGGGTAGTGCTCCTGCTGCCAGCCGTCCCGGGACAGGGACTGGCGGAAGTAGCCGTGCCGGTACAGCAGTCCCACGCCGATGAGGGGGACGCCGAGGTCACTGGCGGCCTTGAGGTGGTCCCCGGCGAGGATGCCGAGGCCGCCGGAGTACTGGGGCAGGGCGGCGGTGATCCCGAACTCGGGCGAGAAGTAGGCGATGGCGGCGGGGAGGTCGGCCCCGCCGTCGTGGGTCTGGTACCACCTGGCGCCGTGGACGTAGTCGTCGAGGTCGGCGGCGGCGACGGCGAGCCGGCGCAGGAAGCGCCGGTCGCCCGCCAGTTCCTGCAGGCGGGCGGCGGATGCGGAGCCGAGCAGGCGGACGGGGTCGCCGCCCGCCGCCTGCCAGCCCTCGGGGTCGACGGATCGGAAGAGTTCGCGGGTCTCCGTGTGCCACGACCAGCGCAGGTTGCGCGCGAGGCCGGCGAGCGGCAGCAGCGGTTCGGGGAGTACGGGGCGTACGGTGAATCGACGAATTGCCTTCACGCGTTCCACCTTCGCAGGCAAGTACGGATCGGAGCGGCCGCACCACGCTGTGCGACCGCGCAACACCCCCGGAAGGCTATCCCCGCCCCGCCGGGGACTGCCACGGTGCCGCCCGGGGCCGCCGCGCTGGGCGCTCGGGTCCGCCGCGCGCGGCTGCGCGGGCGGCCGGGGCGGGCAGGCGGGCGG
>NZ_JACBGN010000166.1 GCF_013401435.1 Streptomyces sp. BR123 | reverse complement strand
GGGCCTCGGCCGCGGGGGCGGGAGCAGCAGCGGCGTCCGGGGCAGTCCCGGCGGAGGCGGTGCAGGGCTGGGGCGGGGCGGACTGCTGCTGCTCGTTCATAGGTGCTCCCCGGGTTCCTGCGGCCCCGCCCGGCGGCGCGCCTGCCCGCAGATTCAACCAGGTGGGTGCCCGGCCCGGGGCGGCTACCGCCCACCCCGCCCGCGCGGGGGCTCAGCGGAGCAGCGAGACCGGGCGCGGGGTGGCGGACGCCGAGGGGTGGATCGGCGGCAGCGGACCCGTGGGGCGCGGACCGGTGGTGATCGCGGGCCGTGGCTCCCGGTCGCGGACCACCGCATCGGCCACGGACACGGCGGGTCCCGAGCCGAGGCCCTGGCCGGGACCGGTCCCGGAGGCCGGGGCTGCCGGCACGGCGGCGCCGGGCCTGGACGCCGGGGCCTCGCCCCGCGCATTCGGCTCGACCAGGTCCAGCGGCAGCGTCCCGCCCAGGGCGATCGCCGCCAGGGACACCGCCCCGGCCGCCACGAACGCGAGGCGGCGCCGCGGACGCCCCACCTCGTGGATCCGGAAGCCCTGCTGCACCGGCGCCGGGGGCGTGTACCCGAAGGTGTCGGCGCCGGGCGGGCCGGGCGGGCTGTCAGGGCCTTCGCCGGGCAGCCCCTGAAGCCGCGCCAGCAGGCCGGCGGACAGCGGCGGCGGCGCACTCTCGACGAACAGGGTCTTCAGGCGGCGCTGGGCATCGGCCTCGGCCTTGCACTTGGCACAGGTGGCCAGGTGCGCCAGGACCCGCTCGCGCGCGTCGTGGTTCAGCTCCCCGTCGACCAGGGCGGCGAGACGGTCGCCCAGGTGCTGCTCGGCAGGGGACGGACTGACTCCGCTCACTCGGTTCCGCCCTCTCTCCCGGCACCCGGGACACCCACCGCGGCCCCCGCCAGTGCGCGCTGCTCCGCGCGCGCCTCGGGAGAGCGGTGCCGGAGCGCCTTGCGCAGGTGGGAACGGCCCCGGTGGATACGGCTGCGCACGGTGCCGAGCTTCACGCCGAGCGTGGCGGCGATCTCCTCGTACGACAGGCCCTCGATGTCGCAGAGCACCACGGCCGCGCGGAACTCGGGCGCCAGCGTGTCCAGCGCCTGCTGCACATCGGCGTCGAAGTGCGTGTCGTGGAGCACCTGCTGCGGGGAGGGCTCTCGGCTCGGCAACCGCTCGGCCGCGTCCTCGGCGAGCGCGTCGAAGCGGATCCGCTGCTTGCGGCGGACCATGTCGAGGAAGAGGTTCGTGGTGATCCGGTGCAGCCAGCCCTCGAACGTGCCGGGCGTGTACGTGGACAGCGAGCGGAAGACGCGGACGAAGACCTCCTGCGTCAGGTCCTCGGCGTCGTGCTGATTGCCCGTCAGGCGGTAGGCGAGGCGGTAGACCCGCGCGCTGTGCGTGCTGACGATGTCCTCCCACGTGGGAGGGGTCCACGCCTGCGAGCCCGCATCGGCGGCGAAGGTCGCGGTGGTTGCGGTGTCGGCGGTGTGGATGCGGTCAGCAATGTCGGTCACGGATTTCGGCTCACCCGCCGACCAGAAGAGACGCCTCAGTACGCCTCGACGATCCACGGGCGCAGCCGCACCTCCCCTATCGGCTCTGGTGGTGTCCAGTGGAGCCCCTACCATAGCCACCCCTCCCGTCAGCTCCGGATAAGCTTTTTTGCCTTTTCTTTGCTCGTGGCCCGGAGGGGCCGGGTCACCGATCCGACCGGTGCCTCCCCATCCGTCCTGTCCCCGTCCCGCCTGTACGCCCTTTTTGCCTCGCTCGTCGGCACCTCGCCGCCGACAGGTCCAACGCACGGTCCCATCTGCGGGTTCCCGACGTCAGCGGATACAGTCACCGTTGCGCCAACTATGGGGACAGGAGAGGGTCATTACCGGCAACCGGCAGACGAGCTGGGCGTTCGCCGACGCGTTTGTCGCCGAGGACGACGCTCTGCGGTGGGCCCGCGACCGGGCCAGGGAAGCTGGCCTGCGCTCCGTCTCCCCCGGCACCGGGGCCACGCTGCGCCTGCTCGCCGCCAGCGCGGACGCCAAGGCGGTCGCCGAGATCGGCACCGGGACCGGCGTCTCCGGCATCCACCTCCTGCACGGCATGCGCCCGGACGGGGTGCTGACCACCGTCGACCCCGAGCCGGACCGGCAGGCCTTCGCCCGCCAGGCCTTCCGCGCCGCCGGCTTCGCGGGCAACCGCGCGCGCTTCATCCCCGGCCGCGCCCTGGACGTCCTGCCCCGGCTCGCCGACGGCGGGTACGACCTCGTGTTCTGCGACGGTGACCCCGCCGAGTCCCTCGACTACCTCGCCGAATCGTTGCGCCTGCTCCGCCCCGGCGGGCTGGTGTGCTTCGAGGGGGTCTTCTGCGACGGGCGCACGGTCGACTCCTCCGCCCAGGAGACCGAGGTGCTCCGCGTCCGGGAACTGCTGCGCAGCGTCCGGGAGAGCCCCGCGCTGGAAGGTGCCCTGCTGCCGGTGGGCGACGGCCTGCTCTGCGTGGTCCGTCGCTGACCCGCCGCCCGGAAGACGGGGTCGGCGTCAGCGCAGCAGCGCGAAGGTGAGGGCGGTCGCGGCGCCGAGCACGGTGCCGGCCAGGACCTGGGCGGGCGTGTGCGCCTTGAGGACCAGCCTGGACCAGCCCACGGCCACGGCGGCGGGTGCCGCGGCGATCAGCGGGGCTCCGAAGGCCAGTATCAGGATCATGACGGTGCCACCGGCCACCGACATGTGGAGGGACATCTGCCAGCCGAGGGTGACCAGCAGGGAGGAGACCAGCCCGACGAGCATGGCGACGACGAGCGCGAACACCTCGCGCGGCGCCCCGAGGGCATGGCCGAGGGCCATCGCGGCGGCGACGGAGACCAGGCTCAGCACCATCGGCAGGACCCGCTGGCGGCGCACCCGGATGTGCTGGTCGGTCAGGGTGCCCCGCTTCACCCCGAGCCGGATGATCCCGATCGGCACCACCCCGCAGAACAGGGCGGCGAGCAGCCCCCAGCCGAGCCCGGACCAGGAGCCGGTGCTGTGCCGGCCGACGGCCAGCAGCAGGGCGACGACGAGGTTGGCCGGGGCCAGGACGTCGGTGAGGACCCGGGCCGTCTTCTGGCGGGGAGTGCAGTCGGCGAAGGCGGGCGGGACGGGGGCGGTGAAGGTCACGGCACGGCTCTCGGCAGGCGGCAGCCCCCGCGCGGCGCTGCGGACGGCGGGAGCGCGGACGGAAGGAAAGGACGAGGACGCGGGAGCGACGGCAGAGCGTCGAAGAGCTGAGAGGGCGGGAACGGCGGAGACGGGCGGCAGGGCCGCTCGCACAGGCCGCCCGGCACAGCGCTGCCCCGGCCGCGGATCGCGGCGGCCGGGGCAGCGCAGAGTATGCAGAGTGTGCAGGTGGTGCAGGTGGTGCCGACGGGTCAGCCGACGACCTTCTTCAGGGCGTCACCCAGGGCGTCCGCCTCGTCCGGCGTCAGCTCGACGACCAGCCGACCGCCGCCCTCGAGCGGTACGCGCATGACGATGCCCCGCCCCTCCTTGGTGACCTCGAGCGGGCCGTCGCCCGTTCGCGGCTTCATGGCCGCCATGCTCGTTCCCCTTCCTGAAACCAGCTCATCGTCAGCCGACGGCCCCATTCAGGCGCCTGGAAGCCGGCATCGAACACATTGCTTCCCGGCCATTATCCCGCATGTCAGGACCCGATGACCAACATCAGCCGGGAACGCTTGCGCAACGCGCTCTGCCAAAACCACTCATTTCGGGGATCCAGCTGCGATACTTCGCCGCCGGTCCTGCACCCGGCTCCGGCGGACGCCACGCGATTCTTTGACGCACATCACATGCCCTGGTTCGGCGATCTCCGCCATGCTGGCCCTGTACCGGCCAGTATCGATCCGCTGGCCGGGCCCGCGACGGAGGGGACACCACCTGCCATGGCCGACACCGTGCTGTACGACGTGACCGACGGGCTCGCGACGATCACGCTGAACCGCCCGGACGCGATGAACTCGCTGAACACGGAGCTGAAAGTCGCCCTGCGGGACACCCTGCAGGCGGCGGGCGCCGACCCGGGCGTGCGGGCGGTCCTGCTGACCGCCACCGGGCGGGCCTTCTGCGTGGGCCAGGACCTGAAGGAGCACGTGGGGAACCTGGAGGCGGCCCGGCAGTCCGGCTCGGGCAACGCGCTGAGCACCGTGAGCGAGCACTACAACCCCATCGTGCGGGCGATCACGCAGATGCCGAAGCCGGTGGTCGCCGGGGTCAACGGCGTCGCCGCCGGAGCGGGCTTCGGCTTCGCGCTGGCCGCGGACTACCGGGTGGTGGCCGACAGCGCGAGCTTCACCACCGCCTTCGCCGGGGTCGGGCTGTCCGCGGACTCCGGGCTCTCGTGGACGCTGCCGCGGCTGATCGGCCCGAGCCGGGCGGCGGACCTGCTGCTGTTCCCGCGGTCGATCACCGCGCAGGAGGCGGCGGAGCTCGGCCTCGTGAACCGGGTCGTGCCGGCGGCGGAGCTCGCGGACAGCGCGGCCGAGGTCGCGCGGCGGCTGGCGGACGGCCCGACCGTCGCCTACGCCGGGCTGAAGGAGGCGCTGGCGTTCGGGGCGGGGCGGTCGCTCGCCGAGGCGCTGCAGAAGGAGGACGAGCTGCAGACGCGGTCGGGCGCCTCCGAGGACCACGCGATCGCGGTCGCGGCCTTCCTGGCCAAGGAGAAGCCGAAGTACACGGGGCGCTGACGGCGCGTACGGGTGCGGCCCGCCCGGCCGCGCTGCCGGGCGGGCGAACGGGCGGCCCCGTCCTCCTCAGACGGCGGGGGAACGGGCCGCGCAGGCGGCCAGGTGGTCGTTGACCAGGCCGCAGGCCTGCATCAGGGCGTAGGCGGTGGTGGGCCCGACGAAGCGGATGCCCGCCTTCTTCAGCGCCTTGGCCAGGGCGGTGGACTCGGGCGTCACGGCCGGGACCTCGGCGATGTCCCGGGGCGCCGCGCGGCCCGGCTCCGGGGCGTGGGACCAGATCAGCTCGTCGAGTTCCCCGGGCTCCCACTGTGCGAGGACCTTCGCGTTGGCGAGGGTCGCCTCGATCTTGGCCCGGTTGCGGATGATCCGCTCGTCGGTGAGCAGGCGGGCGGCGTCCTGCTCGTCGTACCGGGCGACGGCCGCGATCTCGAAGTCGGCGAACGCCTTCCGGAAGCCCTCGCGCCGCCGCAGGATGGTCAGCCAGGACAGCCCCGACTGGAAGGCCTCCAGGCACAGCCGCTCGTACAGGGCGTCGTCCCCGTGCACCGGGCGGCCCCACTCGGTGTCGTGGTAGGCGATGTAGTCCTCGGTGGACAGCGCCCACGGGCAGCGCAGGCCCCCGTCGGGCCCGGCGAGGGCGGTCACCGGGCGTCCTTGGACAGGTCGACGTCCTTCGGCTGCGCCGCCTCGTCATCGACATCGGCACGTGCATCGGCGGGGGCGGCGGCCGGGCCGGTCGCACCGGCAGCGGCCTGGCCACCGGCGGCGGTCCGGGCGTCGGCAGCGGCGCCCGCGGCGGCCGGGGCGCCGCGGTGTGCGGCCGCCGCGGTCAGTTCGGCGATCCGCGCATCGCGCTCGGCGAGCTCGGCCGCGAGCCGCTCCAGCACGTCGTCCACCTCGGCCATGCGGTAGCCGCGGGGGGCCACGGGCAGCCGCAGCGCGTCGATGTCGGCGGGCACCACCGGGCGGCTCTCGGGCAGCGCGTCGGCGACGCGGTCCGGCTCCGCCTCGGGCAGTACGGGCTCCGAGCCGCCGCCGACCACCGCCAGGGTGACCGCGGCGACGACCACGACCAGCGCGATCAGCAAGAACCAGAACACGATCGACTCCCTGAGAGACTCTGGGGGCACCTCCCAGCGGTAGCTGGGGACCACTCCGATCACCAGGTTAAGGTCACAGGCGCGGCGCACGGGCCGCCTGAGGAGGAAAGAACGGGATGCTGCGACTGGGCAGGCGCGAGTTCGACACCCACGAGCCGGTGATCATGGCGATCGTGAACCGCACGCCGGACTCCTTCTACGACCAGGGCGCGACGTTCCGCGACGAGCCCGCCCTGGAGCGGGTGGAGCAGGCGGTGGCCGAGGGCGCGGCGATCATCGACATCGGCGGGGTCAAGGCCGGTCCGGGCGAGCACGTGGACGCGGCCGAGGAGGCCCGGCGCACGGTGGGCTTCGTGGCCGAGGTCCGGCGCCGCCACCCGGACGTGGTGATCAGCGTGGACACCTGGCGGCACGAGGTCGGCGAGGCCGTCTGCGAGGCGGGCGCGGACCTGCTCAACGACGCCTGGGGCGGGGTCGATCCGAAGCTCGCGGAGGTCGCCGCCCGGTACGGCGCGGGCCTGGTCTGCACGCACGCCGGCGGCGTCGAGCCGCGGACCCGGCCGCACCGGACCGGGTACGAGGACGTGATGGCGGACATCCTGCGGGTCACGGTGGGCCTGGCCGAGCGGGCCGCGGCCCTCGGCGTCCGCCGGGACGCGATCATGATCGACCCGGGGCACGACTTCGGGAAGAACACCCGGCACTCGCTGGAGGCCACCCGGCGGCTGGCGGAGATGACGCAGACGGGCTGGCCGGTGCTGGTCTCGCTGTCGAACAAGGACTTCGTCGGCGAGACCCTCGACCGGCCGGTCAAGGAGCGCCTGCTCGGCACGCTGGCCACGACGGCGGTCTCGGCGTGGCTGGGCGCGCAGGTCTACCGCGTCCACGAGGTCGCCGAGACCCGGCAGGTCCTGGAGATGGTCCGCTCGATCCAGGGCCTGCGGGAGCCGGCGGTGGCCCGCCGGGGACTGGCCTGAGCCGACCCCGGCCCCGGCGCCCGGCCGGGTGGGCGGGCCACCGGGCCGCAGACCACCGGGCCGCAGACCACCGGCCGCGCGGAACGCGGCCGGGGCAGCTGCGGGTCCGGCCGGCTACTTGCCGACTTCCTTCGTCACGAGGCTGATCGCTTCTTCCACGTCGTCCGTGACGTGGAAGAGGTAGAGGTCCCGCTCGGAGGCCTTGCCCTGCGCGACCACCGTGTTGCGCAGCCAGTCGGCCAGGCCGCTCCAGTACTCCGTGCCGAACAGCACGATCGGGAACCGGGTGATCTTCTGGGTCTGAACCAGGGTCAGGGCCTCGAACAGCTCGTCCAGCGTGCCGAGTCCGCCCGGCAGGACCACGAAGCCCTGGCTGTACTTCACGAACATCGTCTTGCGCACGAAGAAGTACCGGAAGTTCAGCCCGAGATCGACGTGCGCGTTGAGCCCCTGCTCGAAGGGCAGCTCGATGCCCAGGCCCACCGAGATGCCGTTGGCCTCCCGCGCGCCCTTGTTCGCCGCCTCCATCGCTCCCGGGCCGCCGCCGGTGATCACCGCGAAGCCGGCCTCGACGAGGGCGCTGCCGATCCGGACCGCGGCCTCGTACTCCGGCGAGCCGGCCGGCGTGCGCGCCGAGCCGAACACGCTGATCGCGGGCGGCAGCTCCGCCAGCGTGCCGAAGCCCTCGATGAACTCCGACTGGATGCGCAGGACCCGCCAGGGATCGGTGTGCACCCACTCGGTGGGGCCGGCCGAGTCCAGCAGCCGCTGGTCCGTCGTGCTGCCGGCCTGCACCTGGCCCCGCCGGCGCAGTACCGGGCCGAGTTGCTGCTCCTCGGGACGCCGGCGGGCGGTCCCGTCGGAATTGCGGTGGTTGCCCATGATGTGCTCCCTCCTGCTGATCGTTGGCCCAGCCTAGGCGCACGAAGGTGAAGGGAAGCGGAATTCAGGAGGTCAGCCAGGCGCGGAGTCGTTCCTCGCAGTGCAGGATCGCCTTGGTCTCCACGCGCTCGTCGACCTTGTGCGCCAGCAGGGCGTCGCCCGGGCCGTAGTTGACCGCCGGGACGCCGAGCGCGCTGAAGCGGGAGACGTCCGTCCAGCCGAACTTGGGCATCGCACGCCCGCCGACCGCCTCCATGAAGGCGACCGCCGCCGGGTGGGACAGGCCGGGCAGTGCGCCGCCGGAGGAGTCGTCGACGACGAAGTCGGCGATGCCGCAGTCCGCGAAGACCTCTTTGACGTGGGCGAGGGCTTCGGCCTCGCTGCGGTCGGGGGCGTAGCGGAAGTTGACCGTCACCGTGCAGGCGTCGGGGATGACGTTGTTGGCGACGCCGCCCTCGATGCGGACCGCGTTGAGGCCCTCGTGGTACTGCAGGCCGTCGATGACGGGCCTGCGGGGCTCGTACGCGGCGAGCCGGGCCAGGACCGGTGCGGCCGCGTGGATGGCGTTGGAGCCCATCCAGCTGCGGGCGGAGTGGGCGCGCTCGCCGGCGGTGCGCAGCAGCACCCGCAGGGTGCCCTGGCAGCCGCCCTCGACCTCGGCGTTCGACGGCTCCAGCAGGACGGCGAAATCGCCGGCGAGCCAGTCGGGGTGGGCCTCGGCGACCTTGCCCAGGCCGTTGAGGTCGGCGGCGACCTCCTCCTGGTCGTAGAAGACGAAGGTGAGGTCGCGGTTGGGCGCGGGCACGGTGGCCGCGATGCGCAGCTGCACGGCGACGCCGGACTTCATGTCGGTCGTGCCGCAGCCCCACAGGACGCCGTTCTCGTCGAGGCGGGACGGGACGTTGCCGGCGATCGGCACGGTGTCGAGGTGGCCGGCGAGGACGACGCGTTCGGCCCGGCCGAGGTGCGTGCGCGCCACGACGTTGTTGCCGTACCGGTCGACCGTGAGGTGCGGGACGCCGCGCAGGGCGTGCTCCACCAGGTCGGCGAGGGCCTTCTCGTCGCCGCTCACGGACGGGATGTCGACGAGCCGGGCGGTCAGCTCGGCTGCGTCCAGGGTGAGGTCCAGCTCGGATTCGGACATGTCCCGACCCTAACGCGCGCGGCTGCGGCGAACGTCTCATGTCCGCTCACTGGACGCGGCTCGTGGCTCAAGTACGGTGGGCCGCGTGTCCCAGAGCGATCTTCCCCGCCCCCGCCGCCGCCGTCGGCTCCGCACGGCCGCCGGCCTGTGCGTCCTGCTCGCCCTCGTCGGCTACCTCGTCGTGCGGTTCGATTCGATGGGGGGCGGCGGAGCGCCGCACTGCACGGCCTCGGATCTGGCCGAGGACGCTCCCGGCGGGGAATCCCGCCGTACGTACGACATGACCCCGGAACAGGCGGCGAACGCGGCCACGATAGCCGCGGTCGGCGTCGCCAAGGGGCTGCCGGACCGGGCCGTGACCATCGCCCTGGCGACCGCCATGCAGGAGTCGGCCCTGCGCAACCTCAACCACGGCGACCGTGACTCCCTGGGGCTGTTCCAGCAGCGGCCCTCTCAGGGCTGGGGCACGCCCGAGCAGATCAGGGACCCGGTCTACTCGGCGGGGATCTTCTACGACCGGCTGGTCAAGGTGAAGGGGTACTCGCGGCTGCCGCTGACGGAGGCCGCGCAGAAGGTGCAGCTGAGCGGATACCCGCAGGCGTACGCGAAGCACGAGCCGGACGCGACCGTGCTGACGGCCGCCTTCGCCGGCGCCGGAGAGGTGACCTGCGGCGGGCCGGCGCCGACCGATCCGGGGGACCCTGAGAAGGTCCGGGCGGAGCTGAGCCGGATCTTCGCCAAGACCGGCCTGCACAGCAGCCCGGCGGAGCCCGCCCGGACCGCGGGGGGGCCGGGAGGGATCGAGGAGCGCGAGATCTCCGTCGTGGAGAAGCAGGACGGCGGCGAGCCGGCGCTGCGCGGCAGCCGGGCGATGGCGGGCTGGGCGGTGGCCAACGCCCGCGGGATGAACATCGTGCGGGTCTCCTACGACCGGCGCGGCTGGATCGCCGGGCAGAAGAAGGGCCGGTGGCAGGACACGGGCGGCTCCGGGAAGTCGGGCGACACCGACCCGCACAACGCGACGCCGGGCGAGATCCGGATCTTCGTGAAGCGGTAGCGCTCCGCGCGGAGTGCGGAGGTGCCGCGGTGGGCCGGTGATCGTCTGCGGCCCGGGGGGTGGCTGATCGCGCAGTTCCCCGGCGCCCCTGCCGGGCCTCGTCCGTGCGTACGGGGCGTCACCCGCACGGGGGTGAAACGGGCGGCCCGTCCGGGGCCCCGGTGGGCACGGAAGCCCTGGTCGGCGCACATCCAATGCGCTTGTCCCGGAAGCCGATTAAACGATGCGTTGCCGATCCTTTACCAAACGGGTCCGCAACCCGTCCCGCCCCGGGTGCGGTTGTAGGGGTGTACTCAGCCGCTACCGCTTAGGAGCAACATGTCCCTCCCCCTGACCCGCCGGATCGCCCGTTCCGCGCTGCTGCTCGCAGCCGGGGCCGCTCCCGTGGTCGGTGCGGCCGGCGCGGCCAGCGCCGCGGGCCTGGACTCGGCCGTGCCGCAGCTGGGCGCGCTCACCGTCCCGGAGACCGCGGACGCCACCGCCGCCGCCAAGGCCCTGCCCGCAGCTCCCGCCGACGTGGCGGGCACCGCAGGCGGCCTGCTCGGCGGGCTCCCGACTGCCCAGGGTCTGCCGACGGACGCGGTACCGGCCGGCCGCCTCACGGACGCGGTACCGGCCGACCGGCTCACCGGCGCGGTGCCGGCCGGCCAGCTCACGGACACGGTGCCGGCCGGGCAGCTCACCGGCGCGGTGCCGGCCGACGCGGTGGGCGCCCTGCCGCTGGACGGGCTGCCGCTGGGCGGCTGACCACCGCCCGCGACAGGACCGGGGGGCCGGGAGTGCACGCTCCCGGCCCCCCGGTCCGTCTCCGGGCCACCGGACCCGCGCGCCGCGTCAGGCGAGCCGCTTGACGGCCGCCTCGACGCGCTCGTCCGTGGCCGTGAACGCGACGCGCACGTGCCGGGCGCCCGCCTCGCCGTAGAAATCGCCGGGCGCGACCAGGATGCCGAGCTCGGCGAGGTGGGCGACGGTGTCCCAGCAGGGCTCGTCGCGGGTCACCCACAGGTAGAGGCTGGCCTCGCTGTGGTCGACCCGGAAGCCGTGCGCCACGAGCGCCGCGCGCAGCGCCTCGCGCCGTGCCGCGTAGCGGGCGCGCTGTTCCTCGACGTGCGCGTCGTCGCCGAGCGCCGCCACCGTGGCCGCCTGTACCGGGGCGGGGGTCATCATGCCCCCGTGCTTGCGGATCTCCAGCAGCTCGGCGAGGACGCCCGCGTCGCCCGCGATGAACGCGGCCCGGTAGCCGGCCAGGTTGGACCGCTTGGACAGCGAGTGGACGGCGACGAGGCCCTCGTACGAGCCGCCGCACACGTCGTCGTGGAGGACCGAGACGGGCTCGGCCTCCCAGCCCAGCTCCAGGTAGCACTCGTCGCTGAAGACCAGGATCCCGTGCCGGCGCGCCCAGGCGACGATCCGGACCAGCTCGTCCTTCGGGATGACCTTCCCGGTGGGGTTGGAAGGGGAGTTCAGCCACAGCAGCTTGATCCCGGCCGGGTCGAGTTCGGTCGGGTCGTCGTAGACGACGGCCTCGGCCCCGCACAGCCGCGCCCCGACCTCGTAGGTCGGGTAGGCGAGCCGCGGGTAGGCGACCTTGTCCCCGGCGCCCAGGCCCAGCTGGGTCGGCAGCCAGGCCACCAGCTCCTTGGAGCCGACGACCGGCAGGACGTTGCGGTGTCCGGCCGCGCTCGCGCCGAGCCGGCCGCGCAGCCAGCCGGTGATCGCGTCGCGCAGCGCGGGCGTGCCCCACACGGTGGGATAGCCCGGGGAGTCGGCGGCCGCGACCAGGGCGCTCCGGATCAGCTGCGGCACCGGGTCCACGGGCGTGCCGACGGACAGGTCGACGATGCCGTCCGGGTGCGCCGTGGCCGTCGCCTTGTACGGCTCCAGCTTGTCCCAGGGAAAGACGGGAAGACGTGCGGATACTGCGGCCACGGTGCTCTCTGCTCTCTCGTGCGTGCCGGCCTGGCTGCCGGGACTGCGTGCCGGGACGGGGACGAACGGCTCGGTCCCGCCCGGCGCGGGGCCGTACGGGACCGAGACTGGCGTTCTGCCGTGAGCTGCGGCCGTCAGTGGCCTTCGCCCATGGGCGGCAGCGCGGCGATGAAGGGGTGATCCCGCTCGATCAGGCCCAGCTTCGAGGCACCACCGGGCGAACCGAGCTCGTCGAAGAACTCGACGTTCGCCTTGTAGTACTCCTTCCACTCTTCCGGAGTGTCGTCCTCGTAGAAGATGGCCTCCACCGGGCAGACCGGCTCACAGGCACCACAGTCGACGCACTCGTCCGGGTGGATGTACAAGGACCGCTGGCCCTCGTAGATGCAGTCGACGGGGCACTCTTCGATGCATGCCTTGTCCTTGACGTCGACACAAGGCTCCGCGATGACGTAGGTCACGCTCTCGTTCCTCCTCGGTAGGGCTGTCCATATCGCGCGGGAGCGCGGCGTCGTCGATGCCCACGCCTAGTATCTCCGTTCCCGGGCACGATCCGAACAGGAGGGGCGGACAGAGCTGTGGAAATCGCGGCAGGCGGGCTGCTGGAGATCCGTATTACCCCGGCTGACGTGGGTAAACGCGTCTCCGTACGCCGGGTGGAAAGCGGCTCGAAGACGGCGCTCGCGTTCACCGATACGGTAGGCGTTCTCACATCATGGGACCAGGGTGTGCTGACGATCACACGGAAGAGCGGCGAGTCGGTCCGCATCGCGGAATCGTCGCTGGTGGCGGGCAAGGTGGTGCCCGCCGCGCCGGCTCGGCGGCGGGGCCCCGCGGCCTCGTTCGAGGAGCTGGCGCGGGTCGGGGCGCGGGCCTGGCAGCCGCTGGAGAGCGAGCCGCTGGGCGGCTGGACGCTGCGCGCGGCCGCGGGGTTCACCCGGCGGGCCAATTCGGTGCTGCCGCTCGGCGACCCGGGGATACCGCTGGACGAAGCACTCGCGCGGGTGACGTCCTGGTACGCGGAACGCGAACTTCCGGCGTACGTGCAGGCCGCCACGGGGGCGGCCGGCACCCAGGAGGTGCTCTGCGCCGGACTGGAGCGGCGCGGCTGGGTCCGCGAGGTGTCCGCCGAGGTCCGCATCGGGGCCCTGGCGCCGCTCGCGGACACGGCCGCGGACACCTCGCAGGTCGTGCTGTCCCGCACCCCCGACGAGGAGTGGCTCGGCCGGTACGGGCGGGTGGCCGACGCCGCGGTGGCCCGCCGGGTGCTGGCCGCCGGGCCGTCGGTCTGGTTCGCGGCGGTGCCCGGGCGGGCGATCGGCCGGCTCGTGGCCGACGGCCGGTGGGCCGGTTTCGCGGCCGTCGAGGTCGACCCGGCGCACCGGCGCGAGGGCCTGGCGACGGCCGTGATGGCGGCGCTGGCCGCGCGGGCGCTGGAGGAGGGCGCCTCGGCGGCCTGGCTGCAGGTGGAGACGGACAACGCGGCGGCCCGGGCCCTGTACGAGGGCATGGGCTTCGCGCCGCACCACACCTACCACCACTACCGGTCCGCCCGATGACCGCGGCGAACCGGGAGCTGTTCGCCGAGGAGGCCCGCTCGGAGCGGCCCGACCTGGCGGTGCTGTGCCTGCTGCTGGCGGCCGAGGCGGACCCGGAGCTCGACGAACGGGCCATGGACTGGGCGCAGATCGAGCTGGACCGGCTCGCGGGCATGCTGCCGTACGGGCTGCACGGCGCGCGGGCCTGGGCCTCGGCCGTGACGGAGCTGCTGGGCGGGCGGCTGGGCTTCCACGGCACGCCGGCGGACTACGGGCGGCTGTCGTCCTCGCTGCTGCACGAGGTGCTGCGGCGGCGCCGGGGCCTGCCGATCCTGCTGTCCGTGGTGTGGATGGAGGTCGCGCGGCGGGCGGGCGCTCCCGTGTACGGGCTCGGGCTGCCCGGGCACTTCGTGGTGGGATTCGGCGATCCGGAGGAGGGCGTCGTCGTGGACCCCTTCGCCGGTGGCGCGTCGCCGGGCACGGGTCCGGCGGAGCTCGCGTCCGGGCCGCGCACCCCGGCCGGGACGCTGGAGATCGTCCTGCGGATCCTGAACAACATCCGGGCGTGGGCGGCGGCGCGGCCCGAGCAGTCGGCGGTCGCGCTGTGGTCGCTGGACCTGTCGCTGCTGCTGCCCTCGCACCCTGCGTCGCTGCGCTACGAGCGGGCCCGGCTGCTCGTGGAGCGCGGGGAGTTCCGTGCGGGCGCGGCGGAGCTGGAGGCGTACGCGGAGGTGGTCGCGGCGGTGGACGCCGAGGCCGCGGCGCGGATCCGGTCGGAGGCCTTCTCGGCCCGCGCCCTGCTCAACTGAGGGGGCCGGGCCGCCCGCCGGCGCCGGGCGACGGGACCCGGGACGCGCACGGCCCCCCGTCCGGCGGCCCGGGCGGGGGCGGTGCGGTGCCCGGCGGCGGGCCCGGTCAGCTGGGGTTGGTGTCGATCGTCGCGGTGCGCTCGGCGGCGGTCTTGCCGCGCAGGGCCTTGCCGAGGGCGCCGGCCACGTCCTGCGGGGTGACCGGGGTCTTGTCGCCGGTTCCGCGGGTGATCAGGATGCCGTCGAAGGTGTTGCCGTACGTCGTCTTGAGCGCTTCGAGGTCGTACTTCTCGACCAGGCGCCCCTCGACGACCTGCATGCTGAGGATCTTGGGCAGCGACTTGGGGCCGAAGGCGAGGGACTTGGGGCCGACCTTGACGGTGGCGATGCCGGACATGGCGGGCTCGGCGAACTCCTTCATGGCCCGGTCCAGTTCGGCTTGGCCGACGGCCGGCTCCTTGTTGGTGACCGGGAGGTCGACGGGGGCCGTCTTGCCGGTGGCGACCATCTCGCGGAAGGCCTTCGTGATCAGGTCGGCGGAGGCGCCCGCGTCGAGGGTGGTGCCGGCCTTGCCGGGGACGGCGACGGCCTTGCCCGTGTCGAACTTGATGGTGCCCTCGGTGACGGTGCCGGCGGTGCCGGCCAGCTCCTGGAGCGCGACCTGGAGCTTCTCCTCGTCGACGGGCAGCACGGGGTCGGCGACGCGCTGGTTGCCGAGGAGCGAGCCGATGACCGTGATGGGGTTGTAGTCGCTGCCGGCGGCGTTGCGGACGGTGGTCGGCGCGTCGAGGGACAGGCCGGCCTTCTCCGGCCTGAGCTCGGCCCTGTTGCCGCCGACCGTCAGCTGGATCGGGGTGGCGGCTCGGTTGCCGAACGCCGTCTGGAGCTTGCCGACTGCCTCGTCGCGGCTGCCGCTGATGTCGACGCCGAGGACGGTGGTGCCCTTGGGGACGTCCGAGTGGTTCAGGAGCAGCCCGGCGCCGTACGCGACGCCGAACAGGGCGAAGACGCCGCCGCCGAGCAGGACCAGCTTGGAGCGGGCCTTGGCCACCTTGGTCGGCTTGGGGGCGGGCTTCGGCGCGGCCGGGCGCGCCGGCGCCGGCCGCGGGGTGCGCGGGGCGGAGGCTCCGGGAGCGCCGGGGCCCGGCGGGGGCACCGGCGCGGCCATCGGGTCGTCCATGCCGGGGCCGGGCCAGCGCGGGGCCTCGTCGGCGCGCGGGCCGCCCAGGGGGGTGCTGCCCAGGGCTGGGCCGCCCGTGGGCCCGGTCGGGCCCGCGGGGCCGCCGCGGCCCGCGGGTGCGTCGAAGGCGGGGAACGGTTCGGTGGCGGGTCCGTCGTCGCCGGGGAAGGCCGGGAAGCCATGGGTGGCGTCGGCACCGGGGCCGCCCGGCGCGCCGGGGCCGTCGAAGCCGGGGCGGTCGAAGCCGGGGCCGGCCGGGGCGGCCGCCTGCGGGGCGGCGAAGTCCTGCGCCGGGGCACCGGGGAAGCCCTGGGCCGGGCCCCCGGCCCGCGGGCCGGGCGCCGCGGGCGCGCCCGGGGCGAAGCCCGACGCCGGGGCGCCGCCGCGCGCGGCCGCGCCGGGCCGGGCCGGCGGGGCGGGCGTACGGATGGGGAG
>NZ_JACBGN010000165.1 GCF_013401435.1 Streptomyces sp. BR123 | reverse complement strand
CGCGAGGGCTGGGGGCGGGGCGGCTCCTTGGTGCCGTCCCGGTCGGCGGAGTCCCGTCCGGCGGAGTCCCTGCCGCCGGCCAGGGCCAGCAGCCGGGTCCGGGGCGGCGGGGCGGCGGGCAGCCGCCGGCGCAGCGCACGCGCGGCGACGGCCTGGGCGTGCTCCAGCAGGGCCGCCGCGACCGGGTTGGCGCGCAGGGCGCGCAGGGCGGCGAGGTCGTCCGGTGTGGGCTCGTAGCCGGCGGCCAGGGCGTCCTGGAGCAGCTCCAGGTAGCCGGAGAGGCTGCCCGGCAGGGCGCTGCGGTAGCGCGCGAGGTCGGCGAGGAGGAACGTTCTGAGCCGGCCCGCCTCCTGGACCGCTTCGTCCACCGACTGTGCGAGGCGCAGGCAGTCCTGCACTTCGGGTGCCGTCAGGGGGGCCGTGGAGGACTGGAGGGCATGGGCGAGGGTGCGCCTGAGTACGCGCAGCTCGGCGGCGCTGAACGCCATGCCGCCGCGGGATCCGTAGGGCGTGGGCATGCGCCGAAGATACGCGCTAATCGGACAAAATCCCCTGATCGCCGTGATTCCGGCGCGGCGGCGCGGCCGCGGGCGGGCGGCGGGTCAGCCGCGCTCCTTCACGGCGCGCAGGAAGTCGGCCCAGGCGGCCTGCGTGGTGGCCAGGACGAGATGCGCCGGGTCGGCCCGGTCGGCCACGCGGACGAGGTGCCCGGGGGTGGAGAGCACGTAGACGCAGGCCTCCCCCTCTCCGCAGTACGAGGACTTCTGCCACGCGGCTTCAGCGGTCATGGTGTCTCTCCTCCGATGGACGGGCTGGTGCTCTCGTGAGGGGACGGTAACCCCGCGGGGCCCTCCGGTCGGCCACTTCGGCCGAATCCGGTGCGTCGCGCCCCGGCGTGCCGGTTGCGGCAGCGGAGGGCGGGCCCACCCCCGGAGCGGGCTGCGGAAAGGCGTTCCGCGGGCCGGCCCGGCCGGCGCCGGGACAGCCCGGGACGGCCCGGAACGGCCCGAAGATGGCCGGAACCGGCCTGGGCGCTACAGGCGTGCGAGGAACGCGGCGACGGCCTCGGCGGCGTCCCGGCCGGTCCAGGCCAGGCCGGGCTCGGCGACCGTCACCTCCGTCACCGCCAGGCCCGGCACGGGCGCCGGCTCCCAGCGGCGGAACAGGACGGTGCCCGTCTCCTCCGCCAGCCGGATGCCGGCGTCCGTCAGGCGGTCCGCCTCGTACGGCAGCCAGACCTGGAACTGGTGGGTGTGCGGCACCTCCGGGTGGATCCGGAACCAGGGCGTCCCTGCGGTCCGGAAGCCGTCCCGCAGTCCCTGCGCCACCACGCGCGCGTGCCCGACGTACGAGGGGAGCCGCGGCAGCTCCCGCTCCAGGCCGGCCAGGGCCGACAGTGCCTGCGGGAACTGGCGGAAGACCTGGCCGCCGTACCGGTGGCGCCACACCTTCGCCTCGGCGACCAGGGCGGACGGGCCCGCGAGCGCCGCCCCGCTGAGCCCGCCCAGCGACTTGTAGAAGGACACGTACACCGAGTCGGCCAGGGCCGCGATCTCCGGCAGGGACCGGCCGAGGCGGGTCGTGGCCTCCCACAGCCGGGCCCCGTCGAAGTGGACGACCGCGTCCCGCTCCCGGGCCGCGCCGACGAGCTCCTCCAGCTCCTCCCAGGACGGCAGCAGGAAGCCCGCCTCGCGCAGCGGGAGCTCCAGCATCAGCGTGCCGAAGGGCTCGGCGAGGTCGGCGACCTCCTCGGCGGTGGGCTGGCGGGGCTCCCGGGTGGGGTGCACCGTGCGCAGGCCCGACACCAGGGACAGGGCGCCGCCCTCCCACAGCTCGGGGTGGCTCATCGGGTGCAGGGCGACGACCGGGTTCCCGGTGCGGCCCGCCCAGCAGCGCAGGGCGATCTGCTGGGCCATCGTGCCCGAGGGGAAGAAGGCGGCCTCCTCCGTGCCGAGGAGTTCGGCGACCCGCTCCTCCAGAGCGGCCACGACCCCGTCGCCGTAGACGTCGGCGGGCTCGTCGGGGTCGGGTGCGGCCAGTCCGGCGAGAAGCTCGCCGACCGTCGTCTCCCGCGCGCCGCCCCACAGTTTGCGCCCGGCCGAGCGCCCCGCCGCGACCAGCCGGTTCGTCCGCTCGATGTCATCGGTCATGGCCCAGATCATCGCCGATCGCCCCTGGCGCCCAGGGGCTAGCATGGCGGCGTATCGTCCGGTACCCCCGCGGACTGGAACGGAAGGCCCGCCCCGCGTGAACGCACCCCATCAGACGGAACCCCGGGATCCGTCCGCCCGACCTGCCCGGCTGACCGTCGGCGTCGTCGGGGCCGGCCGGGTCGGCCCGGCCCTGGCCCGCGCCCTGCAGCAGGCGGGGCACCGCCCGGTCGCCGTCTCCGGCGTCTCGGACGCCTCCCGCCGCCGTGCCGAGCGGATGCTGCCCGACGTGCCGCTCGTGCCGCCCGCGCAGGTGCTGGAGCTGGCCGACCTGGTGCTGCTGACCGTGCCCGACGACGCCCTGCCCGGCCTCGTACAGGGCCTCGCCGACACCGGCGCGGTCCGGCCCGGGCAGCTGCTCGTGCACACGTCGGGGCGGTACGGGGCCTCCGTCCTGGACCCGGCCCGCCGGGCGGGCGCGCTGCCGCTGGCCCTGCACCCCGCGATGACGTTCACCGGCACCGAGGTCGACGTGCAGCGGCTCGCGGGCTGTCCCTTCGGCGTCACCGCCCCCGACGAGCTGCGGCTCGCGGCGGAGGCCCTGGTCATCGAGATGGGCGGGGAGCCCGAGTGGGTCGCGGAGGCGAACCGCCCGCTGTACCACGCCGCCCTCGCCCTCGGCGCGAACCACCTGGTCACGCTGGTGGCCCAGGCCATGGAGCTGCTGGCCAAGGCCGGCGTGGAGCACCCCGACCGGATGCTCGGCCCGCTGCTCGGCGCGGCCCTGGACAACGCCCTGCGCTCGGGGGACGCCGCGCTGACCGGGCCGGTGGCCCGCGGCGACGCCGGGACGGTCGCCGCGCACGTGGCGGAGCTGCGCCGGCACGCCCCGGGGACGCTCTCCGGCTACCTGGCGATGGCCCGGACGACCGCGGACCGGGCCCTGGCCCACGGGCTGCTCAGGCCCGAGCTCGCCGAGGACCTGCTGGTGGTCCTCGCGGACGGCGCCGGCGCGGATGCCGGTCCGGGCGGGCGAGACCTGAACGGCACCGAGGGACCCGAAGGGGGCGACGGCCGGTGAGCCACGACCTGTTGCTGATCGACACCGCGGAGAAGCTCGCGGAGCTGCCGCGCGCCGGCTCCGGTCCGCGCGCGGTCGTCATGACGATGGGAGCCCTCCACGAGGGGCACGCCACCCTGATCCGGTCGGCTCGGGAGCAGGCCGGGCCCGAGGGCCAGGTCGTCGTGACGGTCTTCGTCAACCCGCTGCAGTTCGGGGCGAACGAGGACCTCGACCGCTACCCGCGCACGCTCGACGCCGACCTGGAGCTGGCCCGCGGGGCGGGCGCCGACGCCGTGTTCGCCCCGGCCGTCGAGGAGGTCTACCCCGGCGGGGACCCCCAGGTGCGGATCAGCGCCGGCCCGATGGGCACCCGCCTGGAGGGCGCCACCCGGCCCGGGCACTTCGACGGCATGCTGACCGTCGTCGCCAAGCTGCTCCACCTGACCCGCCCCGACCTGGCGCTGTTCGGCCAGAAGGACGCGCAGCAGCTGGCGCTGATCCGGCGGATGGTGACCGACCTGAACTTCCCCGTCGAGGTGGTCGGCGTACCGACCGTCCGCGAGGAGGACGGGCTCGCGCTGTCCTCCCGCAACCGCTATCTCTCCGCCCCCGAGCGGCGCACCGCCCTGGCCCTGTCCCGGGCCCTGTTCGCGGGCCGCGACCGGCTCGCCGCGCAGGCCGCGCTGCGCGCCCGCGCCGAGGCGGCGCCCGCCAGCGACGAGCGGGCCACGGCCCTGGCCCGGCTGGGCGAGATCCGGGCCTCGGCCGACGCGCACGCCGTGTCGTCCGCGGCCGCCGCGGCGGGCACCGGTCTGCCGGACGCCGTCCGGGCCGCGTCCCGGCACATCCTGGAGGAGGCGGGCCGGCACGAGCCGCCGCTGGTCCTGGACTACCTGGCCCTGGTGGACCCGCAGGACTTCACCGACGTCGGCCCCGGCTTCACCGGCCGGGCCGTGCTGGCCGTCGCCGCGAAGGTCGGCACGACCCGGCTGATCGACAACATCCCATTGGAGTTCGGAGCACACTCGTGAGCACCCCAGGCACAGGCCCCGCCGGTACCGGCATACGGCTGCACGCGCCCGCCCCCGGCTGGGCCGTCGAGGCCGACGTCGTGGTCGTCGGCTCGGGCGTGGCGGGTCTGACGGCCGCGCTGCGCTGCGCCGCCGCGGGCCGCCGTACCGTTGTGGTCACCAAGGCCCGGCTCGACGACGGCTCCACCCGCTGGGCGCAGGGCGGGATCGCCGCCGCGCTCGGCGAGGGCGACACCCCCGAGCAGCACCTGGACGACACCCTGGTCGCGGGCGCCGGCCTGTGCGACGAGGACGCCGTCCGGCTACTGGTCACCGAGGGGCCCGACGCGGTGCGCCGGCTGATCGCCTCCGGTGCCGTCTTCGACAGGTCCGCGGAGACCGGGGAGATCGCGCTGACCCGCGAGGGCGGCCACCACCGGCGGCGGATCGCGCACGCGGGCGGCGACGCCACCGGAGCCGAGATCTCCCGCGCGCTGGTCGAGGCCGTGCACGCGGCCGGCATCGAGACCGTCGAGAACGCACTGGTCCTGGACCTGCTGCAGGACGCCGAGGGCCGCACGGCCGGCGTCACCCTGCACGTCATGGGCGAGGGCCAGCACGACGGGGTCGGCGCCGTCCACGCGCCCGCCGTGATCCTCGCGACCGGCGGCATGGGCCAGGTGTTCTCCGCCACCACCAACCCCTCGGTGTCCACCGGCGACGGGGTGGCGCTCGCGCTGCGCGCCGGAGCCGAGGTCTCCGACCTGGAGTTCGTCCAGTTCCACCCCACCGTGCTGTACCTGGGTCCGGACGCCGAGGGCCAGCAGCCGCTGGTGTCGGAGGCGGTCCGCGGCGAGGGCGCGTACCTGGTCGACGCGGACGGCGTCCGCTTCATGGCCGGCGCGCACGAGCTGGCCGAGCTGGCCCCCCGCGACATCGTCGCCAAGGGCATCATGCGCCGCATGCAGGAGCAGGGCGCGCAGCACATGTACCTGGACGCCCGGCACTTCGGCGCCGAGATGTGGGAGCAGCGCTTCCCGACGATCCTGGCCGCCTGCCGGGCCCACGGCATCGACCCGGTGACCGAGCCCGTCCCGGTCGCGCCCGCCGCGCACTACGCGTCCGGCGGCGTCCGCACCGACCTGTCCGGCCGCACCACCGTGCCCGGCCTGTACGCGTGCGGCGAGGTCGCCTGCACGGGTGTGCACGGCGCGAACCGGCTGGCCTCCAACTCGCTGCTGGAGGGGCTGGTCTTCGCCGAGCGGATCGCCGACGACATCGTGGCGAGCGCCCCGGCGGGCGGCGGCCCGGTCGTGCCGGTCCCCTCGACGGGCCCGCTGCAGCCCGCCGAGGCCCGCCACGAGGTCCAGCGCATCATGACGGAGGGCGCGGGCGTGCTCCGCTCCGCGGAGTCCCTGCGGGCGGCGGCCGCCGCTCTGGAGGACCTGTACGCCACCGCGCTCACCGCCCTGGAGACGAACGGCAAGACGGCCGTGCCGGGCACCGACACCTGGGAGGCCACGAACCTGCTGTGCGTGGCCCGCGTCCTGGTCGCCGCCGCGCTGCGGCGCGAGGAGACCCGCGGCTGCCACTGGCGCGAGGACTTCCCCGACCGCGACGACGCCGCCTGGCGCCGCCATCTCGTCGTCAGGCTGTCCCGCACCGAGAAGCGGGCCCTCGTCGTCATCCCCACCGACTCCGCGGACCTCCCGTCCGTACAGCACCCCTTGAGCCAGGAGCAGGCATCGTGAGCACCCCCGAACTCCCCCTGATCGAGCAGAACGAAGGCGGCTGCGGCGACGGCTGCGGCTGCGGCGACGGCGAGGAGAGCGGCCTGGACCCGGCGCTCGCCGGGCTGTTGGCCGAGGCGGGCCTCGACCCCGTCGAGGTCGAGGACATCGCCCACATGGCGCTGGCCGAGGACCTCGACGGCGGCGAGGACGTCACCACCGTCGCGACCGTGCCCGAGGACGCCGAGGCCGTCGCCGACTTCGTCGCCCGCGAGGACGGCGTCGTGGCCGGGCTGCGCGTCGCCGAGGCGGTCTTGTCCGTCGCGTGCACCGAGGCCTTCGAGGTCGAGCGGCACGCCGAGGACGGCGACACCGTGAAGAAGGGCGAGGTGCTGCTGTCGGTGCGGGCCCTGACGCGGGACCTGCTGACCGCCGAGCGCAGCGCGCTGAACATCCTGTGCCGGCTGTCGGGGATCGCGACGGCCACCCGCCGCTGGGCGGACGTCCTGGAGGGCACCGGCGCCAAGGTCCGCGACACCCGCAAGACCACGCCGGGCCTGCGCTCGCTGGAGAAGTACGCGGTGCGCTGCGGCGGCGGCGTGAACCACCGCATGTCCCTGTCGGACGCGGCGCTGGTCAAGGACAACCACGTCGTCGCCGCCGGCGGGGTCGCGGAAGCGTTCAGGGCCGTGCGCGAGGCGTTCCCGGAGGTGCCGATCGAGGTCGAGGTCGACACCCTGCACCAGGCGCGCGAGGTCATGGACGCCGGGGCCGACCTGATCCTCCTCGACAACTTCACGCCGATGGAGACTGAGGAGGCCGTGATCCTGAACAGGGAGCACAACAAGGGCCGGGCCGTCCTGGAGTCCTCCGGCCGGCTGACCCTGGAGAACGCGCGTGCGTACGCCGAGACGGGCGTGGACTTCCTGGCCGTCGGCGCGCTGACGCACTCCTCGCCCATCCTGGACATCGGGCTCGACCTGCGCGCGGCGGTGTGACCGGTGCTGCTCACCATCGACGTCGGCAACACCCACACCGTGCTCGGACTGTTCGACGGTGACGAGATCGTCGAGCACTGGCGCATCTCCACCGACCCGCGCCGCACGGCCGACGAGATGGCCGTCCTGATGCAGGGCCTGATGGGCATGCACCCGATGCTCGGCAGCGAGCTGGGCGACGGCATCCACGGCATCGCGATCTGTTCGACGGTCCCGTCGGTGCTGCACGAGCTCCGCGAGGTGACGCGCCGCTACTACGGCGATGTCCCCGCGGTGCTCGTCGAGCCGGGCATCAAGACGGGCGTGCCGATCCTGATGGACAACCCGAAGGAGGTCGGCGCGGACCGCATCATCAACGCGGTCGCGGCCGTCGACCTCTACGGGGGCCCGGCGATCGTCGTCGACTTCGGTACGGCGACCACCTTCGACGCGGTGTCCGCGAAGGGCGAGTACGTCGGCGGTGTGATCGCCCCGGGCATAGAGATCTCGATGGAGGCCCTGGGCGTACGCGGCGCCCAGCTCCGCAAGATCGAGCTGGCCCGGCCGCGGCACGTGATCGGCAAGTCCACGGTCGAGGCGATGCAGTCGGGCGTGGTGTACGGATTCGCGGGCCAGGTCGACGGGGTCGTCACCCGCATGGCCCGGGAACTGGCCGGCCCGCACGGCGATCCGGACGACGTCCGGGTCATCGCCACGGGCGGGCTGGCACCGATGGTGCTCGGCGAGTCGTCGGTGATCGACGACCACGAGCCGTGGCTGACCCTGATCGGGCTGCGCCTGGTCTACGAGCGCAACGCGCCGAACTTCTCCTGAGCCGGTCGGGGGCCGGGGACGGCTCAGCAGGGCCGGGGACGGCCCAGCAGGCGGCGGAGGGCGGCCCGCCACGGGTGGTGGGCCGCCCGGCCGTCCAGTACGGCCCGGAACTGCACGTAGCCCCGGGCCGCCCGCACCACGGCGAGGTCGTCGCGGCCCGGCGGCGGAGGCATGGGGGCGTCCTGCCGGGACGCCCGGTACGTGTCGACGAGGTACTGCTCGATCGCTGTCATACCTCCACCCTGAACCCTCCCGGGCCAGGCTGCTCGTCGATTGACGCCGCTGGTCAATCGACGCTCTGGCCAGCGGCGCAGCTTGCACTGCCGCCCTCCGGGAGACAGTCGGCGGCCCTGCGCCGCGCCGGTTTCCGCGGCACGCCCGGATCGGGGCCGGCGGCGGCCACAATGGGCCGATGAGCGTGACCATCGACATCGCCGGGCTCCCCGAGGAGCACATCGCCTTCGCCCCCTCGCCGCTCGCCGAACTCTGCATGGCCCTGCACGCGCTCTCGCAGCCCGCCCACCACCCCGGGCTCGCCTCCTGGACCGCGGCCACCGCCGCCGGGCTCGACCCCTGCCTCGCGGACCGGCTGCTGGAGGGCGACTTCATGTGGCGCTCCTCCTTCTCCGACGTCTTCATGGCCTTCGCCGGCATCCCCGGCGGCACCGGGCGGCCCTCCGCGACCCTGGCCGAGGAGCTCGACGTACTCGACAAGCTGGACGACGAGCGGTTCGTGATGGCCGCCCTGGAGCACTGCTGGCTGGCGCTGTACAACGAGGGCGGCGGCCCCTCCCCGCTGACCGACGCCCGCGCCCGGGCCCGGGTGCTGGAGACGGCCGCCGCCCGCGGGCCCGGCCGGCTGGAGTTCTCGCTGCGGCTGCTGGACGACACCGCCGGCGTACGGGTCTGGATGCGCAGGCTCCTGGAGGACTGCGACGAGGCCTTCTTCGCCGAGACCTGGCGGCGGATAGAGCCCGAGCAGATCGCGGACGCCCGGCACAAGACCGAGGTGCTGCGCCGCAGGGGGCTGCCCGCCGCACTGCAGGAGGTCTCCGCCGCGCTGAGCGTCGACGAGGCCCGCACCACCATCACCGTGGACAAGATGCTCAACGGCACGGCGACCGCGACCGATCCGGAGACGGGCTCCGGCCTCGTCTTCGTCCCGACGCACTTCGGCTGGCCGCACCTGCTCGTGCTGCACGCCCCCGGCTGGCGGCCGGTGGTCCACTACCCGGTCCGCAACCCCGGACTGCCGTCCCCCGGTTCGGTGGAGCTGCTCCAGCGGCGGATGGAGGCACTGGCCCACCCGATGCGGATGCTGCTGTGCCGGAGCCTGGCCCGCGCGCCGTACACGACGAGCGAGCTGGCGACCGTACTCGGGATCACCCCGCCGGAGGTGTCGCGGCACCTGTCCGCCCTGAAGAAGGCGGGACTGCTCCATACGCGGCGTCAGGGCCGATATGCCCAGCACCAGTTGGACCTGGGTGCCGTCGCCCGGATCGGACCCGACTTCATCGAGGGCGTCCTGCGCTAGCGGTGGCCGGTTTCTGCCTGCGCAGATGCACCGATATACGGAATTCACAAACCGGAATCAGTGAAAACACTGGCCAGATCCGCCTCCTCGTCTATAACGTGCGTCCACCACTCCCCCCACGTACCGCGCATTGCCGTCCGTCTGTCTGCTCGCACCTGTCGTGGAAGGACCTTCATGCCCTCACGCCGTATAGCCGCAGCGACCGCCGCCCTGGCCGCCGCAACCCTCGTCTCGCCGCTGCTCCTGGCCGGCCCGGCCGGCGCCACCGGCCCGCAGAGCGACGCAGCCCGGGCGGACGCACTGGCCAGGAAGCTGGTCAAGGACTCGACCGGCAAAGGCGCCTACAACCACCTGAAGGTCTTCCAGTCCATCGCCGACTACAACAACGGCACCCGCGTGGCCGGCTCCAAGGGCCACGTGCAGTCCGCCCAGTACGTCGAAGCGGTGCTGAAGAACGCCGGGTACAAGGTCTCGCGCAACGAGTTCGAGTTCACCTACGTCGAGACCATCGCCGAGACCCTGAAGGTCAACGGCGCGGGCGGCCGCGACGTGCCGATCCACCTGATGACGTACACCGCGAGCGGCCCCGAGTCCGGCGTCACGGCCCAGATCGCTCCGGCGCCCGTCGACGCCGACGGCACCAACGGCTGCGAGCCGGGCGACTTCGCCGCGGGCGCCTTCACCGGCAAGATCGCCCTGATCAAGCGCGGCGGCTGCACCTTCGCCGCCAAGCAGACCAACGCGGCCGCGGCCGGCGCCGTCGGCGCGATCATCTACAACAACACCGACGGCGCCCTCAACGGCACCCTCGGCGACCCGGCCGTCGGAAAGATCCCGACCGGCGGCATCACCCAGGCCGAGGGCCAGCGCCTCGCCGCCGACGCCGCGGCCGGCCCGGTCGAGGTCACCCTGGACATCCGCGAACTGCGGGAGCAGCGCAAGACGTTCAACGTCGTCGCGGAGACGCAGGGAGGCGACGAGAACAACACGGTCTTCCTCGGCGCCCACCTGGACTCGGTCGCGGGCGGGCCGGGCATCAACGACAACGGCTCGGGCTCCGCCGGCATCCTCCAGGTCGCGCAGCGCCTCGCGGGCGACCAGAAGAAGATCAAGAACAAGGTGAAGTTCGCCTGGTGGTCGGCCGAGGAGTTCGGCCTGCTCGGCTCCGAGGCGTACGTCGGCGGCCTGACCGAGGCGCAGAAGAAGCAGATCAAGCTGTACCTGAACTTCGACATGATCGGCTCGCCGAACCCGGCCTACTTCGTCTACGACGGCGACAACTCGGACGGCGTCGGCGCCGGTCCGGGCCCGGAGGGCTCCGCCCAGCTGGAGCGGGGGATCACCGACTTCCTCGACTCGAAGGGCATCCCGCACGAGGGCACCGACTTCGACGGCCGCTCGGACTACGGCCCGTTCATCGAGGTCGGCATCCCGTCGGGCGGCACCTTCACCGGCGCCGAGGGCATCAAGACCGCGGCGCAGGCGGCGAAGTTCGGCGGGGAGGCCGGCAAGGCGTACGACCCGAACTACCACGCCAAGGGCGACGACCTGACGAACATCGACCAGAAGGCGCTGGACATCAACGTGGACGTCATCGCGAACGCGGTGGGCCACTACGCCCACGACCTGGCGCCGCTGTCGAAGCCGGTGGTCTCGCAGCCGACGGGCGGCGGCGCGGGCAGCGGCGGCCTCCACGCCGGCCACGGCAGCGAGGTGACCGAGTAACCGGGTGACCGGGTGACGGTCGCCCGCGGGCGAACGGAGGGGCCGGCGCTGCCGGCCCCTCCGGCGCGTCTCAGCCCGGCCAGGCGGCCACCCCGACCGGCTGCACCAGCCAGCCGAAGTCGCCCAGCCCGCCGCGGGCGGTGAGCTCGGCCGCCTCCCCCGCCGCAGCCAGGGCACGGACGTAGCCCGCCGGGTCCGCGGAGGCCAGCGCGAGCGGCGGCCGGGCGCCGGAGACGCCGAGCGCGGCCAGCGCCTCCCGCTGGGTCAGCAGCACCGCGCCCGGCCCGGCGCAGGAGTCCAGGGCCACGTGGGCGGTGACGTCGCAGCTGCCGTCCGGGACCGGGGCCACCTCCCGGCCCTCCCGGAAGCCGGTCAGCGTCCCGTACGCCGGCCGCGTCCCGCGGGTGTGGGCATAGTCCACGGCCACCGCCAGCCCCCGCTCCAGGGCCGAGACGGCCGCGGCCCAGGCCTCGTCCCGCGGCCGCCCGATCTCGGCGCGGCCGGGCCCCGGCCACCACCGCTCCAGCCAGGCCCGGTCGGCGGCGTCCACCGCCGGGCCGAGGCTCTCGGTGCCGTCGGGCGCGACCAGCACGTAGTGCCCGTCCTGCGCGACGTCCAGGGGGACGTTGTCCAGCCACTCGTTGGCGAACAGCAGCCCCGCGGCCCCGGCCGGCGGCTCTGCCACCCACCGGATCCGCGGGTCCAGGCCCTGCGGCCGCTCCGCCTTCTCCACCGCGTACGGGCGCACCCGCGCGGCCACCGGTTCCGGCAGCGCGGCGAGCACCCCGGCCAGCAGCTCCCCGCGGCCTGCCCCGACGTCGACCAGGTCCAGCCCCTCCGGGCGGCCGAGCTGCTCGTCCACCCGGCACAGCAGCCGGGCCACGGCCCCCGCGTACAGCGGGGAGGCGTGCACGGAGGTGCGGAAGTGCCCGGCGGGGCCCGGGCCGCCGGGGCGGACGTAGAAGCCGCCGGGCCCGTACAGCGCGGCTTCCATCGCCGCGCGCCAGCCGACCGGACCCCTGAGTTCGCCCTGAATGCCCATCCCCTCCACGTTAAGCTCGGCCTCCACCTTGCGGAGTACGCCCCCGCGCCGCGGATCGCACCTGTGGTTGACTCCAGCACCTATCTTCTTTGCCTACTCTGGGTTACGTGCAGCGCCTCTACGACTTCCTCCGCAGACACCCGACGGGCGTCGACACCTTCTGGGCTGTCCTCCTGTCCGGGATCGCCATGCTGGGGGTCGCCGACAGCGGCGCAGACACCGCCGCCAAGCTGGTCGCCGTCCCCTCGGTGATCGCGATGGGCGTCGTCGTCGCCCTGCGCCGCAGGTGGACGCGGCAGATGTTCTGGCTGGCCGTCGGCACCGGCGCCTACCAGTTGTCGGCCGGCGTCGAGTCCCACGTCGCGGACTTCGGCATGCTGGTCGTCCTGTACACCGTCGCCGCCTCGGCCGAGCTCCCGCGCACGCTGTCGCGGGTCGCGCTCGGCCTCGGGCTGGCCGCCTCCCCGCTGTACGCGCTGCGCTTCCCCGTCGACAAGGGAAACAGCGCCAGCAACGTCATGTTCGTCCTGTTCGCCATGGTCCCGTTCGCCCTCGCCTGGGTGCTCGGGGACTCCCTGCGCACCCGCCGCGCCTACTACGCCCAGCTCGTCGAGCGGAACCAGCGGCTGGAGAAGGAGCGCGAGGCCCAGGCCAAGGTGGCCGTCGCCGCCGAGCGCGCCCGGATCGCCCGCGAGCTGCACGACGTCGTCGCGCACAACGTGTCGGTGATGGTGGTGCAGGCGGACGGGGCCGCGTACGTCATGGACGTGGCGCCGGAACAGGCCAAGGAGGCCCTGCAGACCATCTCCGGCACGGGCCGGCAGGCGCTGGCGGAGATGCGCCGCCTGCTGGGCGTGCTGCGCACCGGGGAGCCGCAGGAGTCCGAGGACTACGTGCCGCAGCCGGACGTCGAGCAGATCGAGGTCCTCGTCGAACAGGTGCGGGCCGCCGGCCTCACCGTGGACTTCGAGGTCGAGGGCACACCGCGCAAGCTGCCGAGCGGTGTCGAGCTGACCGCGTACCGGATCGTGCAGGAGGCGCTGACGAACACGCGCAAGCACGGCGGCCCCGACGCGAAGGCGAGCGTCCGGCTGGTCTACTTCGACGACGGGCTCGGCCTGCTCGTCGAGGACGACGGCCGGGGTGCGGCCCACGAGCTGTACGAGGACGGCGGCGCCGACGGCGCCGGGCACGGGATGATCGGCATGCGCGAGCGGGTCGGCATGGTCGGCGGCACCCTCGACGCGGGCCCGCGCCCCGGCGGCGGCTTCCGCATCAGCGCGCTGCTGCCGCTGAAGAAGGGCTGACGGGCCGCCACCGGTCCGGCGGGCCGGGCCGCTGCCGCCGCTGCGTATGCTCACCGTATGACTGCCTTTGATGCGCCCACGCCGGCGAATTCCGTAAGGGTCATGCTCGTCGACGACCAGGTTCTGCTGCGCACGGGCTTCCGCATGGTGCTCGCCGCCCAGCCGGACATGGAGGTGGTGGCCGAGGCCGGCGACGGCCTGGAGGCGCTGGAGGTGCTGCGGTCCACGAAGGTGGACGTGGTGCTGATGGACGTGCGCATGCCCCGGCTGGACGGGGTCGAGGCCACCCGGCGGATCTGCGAGCGTCCCGAGCACCCCAAGGTGATCATCCTGACCACCTTCGACCTGGACGAGTACGCCTTCTCCGGGCTGAAGGCGGGCGCGAGCGGCTTCATGCTCAAGGACGTCCCGCCGGCGGAGCTGCTGGCCGCGATCCGCTCGGTGCACAGCGGTGACGCGGTGGTGGCCCCCTCGACGACCCGGCGCCTGCTGGACCGGTTCGCGCCCATGCTGCCGACCGGCCCCCAGGAGCCGCAGAACAAGGAGATCGAGCGGCTGACCGAGCGCGAGCGGGAGGTCATGCTGCTGGTCGCCCAGGGGCTGTCGAACGGTGAGATCGCGGGCCGGCTGGTGCTGTCGGAGGCCACGGTCAAGACGCACGTGGGCCGCATCCTGACCAAGCTGAGCCTGCGCGACCGGGTGCAGGTCGTCGTCCTCGCGTACGAGTCCGGCCTGGTCCGGGCGGGCGGCGGGGCCGGGCCCGCGTAAGGTCCGCCCGCACGGCCGTCCCCGCCCTGCGCACGGCTTCCCCGCACGGCCGTCCCCGGCCGGTCGTCCCCGCACGGCCGCCCCTGCCGGGGCTCAGGTCATCCAGCGGTCCGGGCGTGCGTCCGCGCGGGAGGTGCGCGAACGGTCCGCCTGCGCTTCCAGCAGCGCCGCGGCCTCGTCCGCGGCCCGCACCCGGGCCGTGACCGTGGTGTTCGCGCCGGTGTCCACGCAGACGTCGGCCACACCGCGGGCCCGCTCCCACGGGCCCTGGATCAGCCGGACGCTCTGCACCTTCGCGTGCGGGACCAGCTCCGTACGGCGGCACAGCCGCCCGCTCCGGGCCGCGAACACCTCCCCGGAGACGGCCAGCGCGTACCCCTTCCACCACACCGGGACCACCCAGCGCGCCCGGTCCCCCGGGGAGGGGCGGAAGTCCAGGGCGTCCGGGTCCACACCCGGCAGGACCCGGGCGATCAACGCCCCGGCGGCGGCCCGGGAGGCCACCGGGATCAGGACGCCGTTCTTCGAGCCGGCCACGGACAGCTCCACCCGGACCCAGCCGCGCCGCCGCCACAGCAGCGGCTCGACGATCCGCAGCGACTGCACCCGCCCCGGCGGCACGGTCTCGTGGGCCCGGTCCAGCAGCCCGCGGTCGATGCGCAGCCCGTCAGGGGACTCGGCGACCCGCCAGTCGTACTCCTCCTGGAAGCGGCCGGCCGTGGCCGCCCAGATGCCGCCGAGGATCGGCACCAGCGTGCCGAGGGTCGCCCAGACGCTGTCGCTGAACCACCAGACGGCCAGCGGCGCGGCCACCACGGCCAGTACGGCGACCCAGGTGCCGAGGTTGAGCGCGAGCGACACCGCGAGGTCGCGGGGCCGCACCCGCAACAGCTCCTGCTGCGGGGCCTCGCCCACCGCCGCCGCCTCCGCGGGGGCGAAGCCGGCCGCCCGGGCCAGCAGCTCGGCCCGCAGCTCCACTGCCTCGCGCTCGTCGAGGAAGGCCAGCTCGTCCTTGGACTCGGTGCCGATCACGTCGAGCCGGAGCTTGGCGACCCCGGCGATCCGGGCCAGCAGCGGGCGGGTGACGTCCACGGCCTGGATCCGGTCCAGCCGGATGTGGGCGGTGCGCCGGAAGACCAGGCCGCTGCGGATGCGCAGCTCGGTGTCGGTGACCGAGTAGTGGGTGAACCACCAGCTCAGGAAGCCGTAGACGCCGAAGACGACGACGAGGACGGCGATCACCACGGCCCGCACGGCAGGGGTGAGGTCCTCGATCCACTCGGCCAGCCGCTCGCCCTGCTGAGCCACCACGCCGGCGGTGGCTGCGATGGGCACCCAGGCGCGGCGCAGCGGGGTGAGCACGTGCAGCCGCCGCTCGGCGGCCGGTCCGGGCGCCGCGGGAACGGCGGTGGGAACGGCAGCGGGCACGGCGGAGGCGGGGTCGGAGACGACGGGCCCGGTCTCCGCGGACTCGGCGGTCACAGGCCCGCCGACCTTGCCTCGCCCAGCTCCGTGAGCCGGTCCCGCAGCCGCTCGGCGTCCGCCGGCAGCAGGCCGGGGATCTTGGCGTCGGTCGCCGCGGCCGCCGTGTGCAGCTGGACGGAGGCCAGCCCGAAGCGGCGTTCCAGCGGCCCCGAGGTCACCTCGACCAGCTGCATCCGCCCGTACGGGACCACGATCTGCCCCTGCCAGAGCACGCCCCGGCTGATCAGCAGGTCGTCGGCCCGCTCGGCGTAGCGCCAGGACCGCCAGTTGCGTTCGAGCAGCCCCCACCCCCAGGCCAGGACCACGAGCCACAACGCCCCCGCCGCCGCCCAGACCGGGCCGGCCAGGAGCCACAGCAGCAGGGCGGTCACGCCCGCCAGCAGCAGCATCCACATCACCAGCAGCAGCCTCCGCACCGTGAGAA
>NZ_JACBGN010000164.1 GCF_013401435.1 Streptomyces sp. BR123 | reverse complement strand
GCCTTCGCCCCGCCGGCCGTTGCCGCCTCAGGCTCCGCCCCCGGCCGAGAAGGCCGTCCGGTGGTTCTCGCAGCTCGCGTCCCAGGGCATCGAGCCGGTGAGCGTCCCGTAGCCGGTGCGGGTGACCGACCACTCGACCGTGTAGGGCCCCGTGTCGCAGGCGATCCGCTTGTTGCCGGGGACCCTGGCGCGCCCCTTCGCCGGCTGGTCCGCCAGCTCCTTGTGCACCTCCAGCACCTTGCCGTGCCGCGGCGAGCGGAGCACGGCGTGCACGACGATCGGGTGCCGGCCGTCCCTCGTCGTCACGGCCTTCTTCACCAGCATCGAGTCCGACACCGCCCAGCCGAAGTCGAAATCGGGGTGCCAGGCCAAGGACTTCTGGTCGACGCTCAGGCGCGGGTGGTCCGGGGCCTCGGGGTGCCCCGGGCGGGACACCGTCCTGTACCGGATGCCGGGGTGGAAGCGCAGCTGTGCCTCGACCTTGTGCATGTCGTCCTTGGTCCACATCGACTTCATCGTCTTGTCGCCGCCGCCCGGGTCCTGCAGGTACGAGCCCTCCGCGGCGGTGGCGGCCCCCTGGCCGAGGGCGGGGGCGAGGGCGGCCGCGGCGGCGGCGAGGGCGAGAGCGGCGGTGCGGGTGGGCTTCATGCCCGGTCCAACGGGGGCCGCGGCGGGCCGGAACGAGACGTGGCCGGCTTTCACCCGTACGGGGAGCCCCCCGGAATATCCCATGATCGCCTTCCGTTTCCGGTGCCGACCAACTGCACGCGACAGCAAGGGAGTCGGAATGGCCACGCAGGTGCACGGGACGGTGGCGGCGGGCTGGGAGCCGGTGCGGGAGGAGTTCGCCGCCTTCGCCGCCGCCGCGGAGCACTCCCCCGAGGCACAGCTGGCGGTCCACCACGGCGGCCGCCGCGTGGTCGACCTGTGGGCCGGCGAGGACACCGGCCCCGACACCCTGACCGGCGTGTACTCGATCACCAAGGGCGCGGCCCACCTGGTGGTGGCGCTGCTGGTGCAGGACGGGCGGCTGGACCTGGAGCGCCCGGTGTCGGCGTACTGGCCGGAGTTCACCGGGCACGGCAAGGAGCGGCTGACGGTACGGCAGCTGGTCGCGCACCGGTCGGGCCTGGTCAACACCGAGGAGGGCTTCGACTACGACGAGATCGCCGACGACGCGCTCATCGCGGCGCGGCTGGCGGCGGCGCGGCCGTACTGGGAGCCGGGGACCGCGTACGGCTACCACGCCTTCGTCATCGGCGCGCTGACCGGCGAGCTGGTGCGGCGGGTGACCGGGCGGTCCCTGCAGGAGGTGTACGAGGAGCGGATCCGCGCCCCGTACGGGCTGGACCTGTACCTGGGGCTGCCGCGGGAACTGGAGGGCCGCTGGAAGCCGGTGCTGGAGATGCGCGCGACGCCCGAGCAGCTGGCGGCGGCGGCCGGGGGCGGGGCGGCACTGCCGGAGCTGCTGCCGGTGGCGTTCAACGCGCACCGGGAGCCGCCGATGGACCTGGTGGCGTTCGCCAACCACCCGAGGGTGCGGGAGCTGGGCCCGGCCTCGGCGGGCGGCATCGGCACGGCGCGCGGCGTGGCGGGCATGTACGCGGCGGCGATCGGCGCGGCCGACGGCCGCCCGGCGCTGCTGGAGCCGGGGACGGCGGCCGAGTGGGCGCGGCTGCACACCCCGGGCGAGGACCGGGTCACCCCGCAGTCGGACCACTTCGGGCTGGGCTTCGAGCAGCAGCCGGCGGTCGGCCCGCGGGCGTTCGGGCACAGCGGCGCGGCGGGCGGCCTGGGCTGGGCGGACCCGGCGACGGGCATCGCGTACGGGTACGTGCGCCGCCGGTTCGCCTTCCCGGGCGGCGCGGCCCCGGAGAACGAGCGCCTGACCGCGGCGGTCCTGAGCGCGGCCGCGGCCCGGACCGGGGGACCGGCCGGGGCTGAATGACGGGCCGTCGGCTAGGGGCAGGTCTCCTCGAACTTGACCACGTGGAAGGTCGCGGGCTTCCCGTCGAGCGGTGTGCCCGTCGGTGGGGACTGGGTGCACACCCTCCAGTTGGACTCCTGCAGCACCATCCGCTGCTGGAGGGCGTCCTTGACCGTGATGCTCGCGTTGCCGGGGAGGGCCTGGCGGGCGGCCTTCATGCTCTTGCCGATGAAGTTCGGCATGGTCGCGGCGGGTACCGACGGGGATGCCTCCTCCTTGGCGGGGCACTCCTCCTCCAGCTTCACCGCTCCGAGGTCCACCTTCGCGGAGGTATCGACGCTGCTGCCCGGGCCGGGGGTCTGCGAGCACACCTTCCAGCCGCGGTCGAGGATCTGCTCGCGGCCCCGCCCCAGCGAGTCGTGCGAGGTGAGCGCGAAGAACCCGGCCGCCTGCGCGGCGTCCTGTGCCGCCTGCAGGCCCATGCCGACGAGATTCGGCACGACGGCCGTCTTGGCGCTGCTGCCGGGCTTCCCGGATGCGGCGGAGCCGGCGGGCTGCGACGGGTCCGGCTTGGGATCGGTGGTGGCGGGGGGCGGGTCGCAGGCGGTGAGTGCGAGCGTCGCGACGGCTGCCAGTGTGGCGGCGGTTACGTGGTGAGTGCGCATCATGCCATGCTCGGGCGCATGCACCGCGGGCGCGTGCGGTGTGACGCAGTTGTGACCGGCGGAAACCCCACGCGGGGGCGGGGCTTCCGCTGCGCCCGGGTGCCTGAGTGCGGGCCGGAAGCCGGGCGGGCCGGGCGGGCCGGCAGTGTCCCGGGGGTCAGGCCTGGCCGGTTTCGAAGCGGGTGATGCGGCCGCCGTCGGTGACGGTGAACTTCCAGGCGGTCCGCATCTCGCCCCAGGTGTCGTTGCGGTAGTTGACGACGAGGCCCCGACCGCCCTGCGTCTCCGTGACGACGTCCATGTGGCCGGCGGAGGAGAAGATCTCCTTGTCGGCCCAGACCCGCAGGTCGCGGTCGGAGCCGTCGTCGGACATGGTCGCGTCGGGGGTGAGGAGCCCGTAGAAGGCCTCCTCGTCGTGGGCGTTGACGGCGCTGACGAAGGCTCTGACGGCCGGGTCGGACAGTTTGTTCGGGGCGATGGTCACAGGGGCTCCTGGTCGGTTCCTCGGTGCGGGGCGCTGGTGCGCCCGTACGCTCAGGGAACACCCGGCGGGGCGCGTTGCCGCCGACCCTCACCCGTTCGCCGCCGGACGGCGTGTCAGGCGTGTCCTGCGCGTCAGGGCGTGTCGGGGTCGGTGCGGACCGGGAAGCCGGTGGGCCGGTCCTGTTCGTCCAGCCAGGCCAGGACGCGGTCGAGGGCTTCGACGCTCTGCCGGCGGTCGCCACCGGCGTCGTGGAACAGGATCGTGGGGCCGTTGCCTATGTTCCGCTTGACGGCGTCGACGATGGCGGCGGTCCCCGGCTTCTGGAAGTCCTTCGTGTCGATGTTCCAGCCGAGCGGGCGCATGCCGTTGGCGGCGGCTATGCGCCGGCTGTCGGGGGTGAACGCGCCGCCGGGGGCGCGGTAGTACTCGACCTTGGCGCCGCCGCCCGCCGCCTCCTCGATCAGCTTCTTCGCGTCCAGTATCTGCTTCTCCTGGTACTCGACGGGCTTCTTGTCCATGGAGGTGTCGTGGTCCATGGAGTGGTCGCAGAGCCGGTGGCCGGCCGCGACGACCCTCTTGACCAGGTCGGGGTGGGCCTTGGCGCGCGGGCCGACCATGCAGAAGGTCGCCTTCACGTCGTGCTTCGTCAGCACATCGAGGACCTTCGGGGTCCAGTGGGGGTCGGGGCCGTCGTCGATGGTGATGTTCACGGCGTTCCCCCCGCTCTCGGAGGAGTGGGCTATGGACTCGGGCATCTGCGGCCCGCTGCCGGCCGGGGCGCCGCCCTTCCCGTCACCGCTCCCGTTGCCGTTGCCGTCGCTCTTGCCGTCGTTCCTGCCACCCTCGCCGGCAGGGTCGCCGGTGCTGCCGCCGGTCGGCGGGTTGTGGTCGCGCGAGAGGTTCTGCCGGGCCGCGCCGTCCGGTTCGACGAGGGTCGCCACTCCCCACACCGTCGCCGCCACCGCCACCGCCGAAACCGCGATGGCGATCCGGGATCGCGTACCCA
The DNA here is from genome assembly GCF_013401435.1 of Streptomyces sp. BR123. Taxonomy (GTDB): domain Bacteria; phylum Actinomycetota; class Actinomycetes; order Streptomycetales; family Streptomycetaceae; genus Streptomyces. Next base: position 12,023 of record NZ_JACBGN010000164.1, on the reverse strand, counting down.
GCCTGCGCGTGCGTGCCGTGAAATCCATGAACCGTCCACTCCCCTCTCCGCGTTGCCGCGCTCTGAGGTTCATGACGTGCGCGGTCGCGCTCGGGTTCCCACCAATTGCCCCACTGGAACCGGTTGACGGCCTTGGTCCTCGATCACCCGGAATAAAGTCCTGACCTGGGACGAAACCGGCAGCCGGGGTCGGACGGGCGATACGTTCACGGCGCGCGGAAGGCCCCCGCCCCGGCGGTGATCCGCCGGGACGGGGGCCCGTGTGAGAAGGAGGGCCGATGGGCCCGGTGAGGGTCCGTCAGCGAGCGACCGGCTCCGCCGCCGCCGTCTTCCCGACGCCGGCCGCGTCGGCCGCGCCGCCCGCGTCGACCGGGGCCGGACCGGCGCCCCGCAGCGGGACCTCCTTGACGAACCAGGCCGCCGCGAAGCCCAGTACGGCCACGAACGCGCCGAGGAGGAACGCGGAGTGCGTACCGGCGGCGACCGCGTGCTGGTACGCCTCGCGCACCGCCTCCGGCAGCTTGGCCAGGCTCGCCGCGTCGAGCTGGGCGGCTCCGGCGGCGGCTCCGGCCTGCGGGCCGAGGCGCTCGACCATGGTGTCGGTGACCCGGGTGGTGAACAGGGAGCCCATCAGGGCCACGCCGAACGAGCCGCCGAGCGTACGGAAGAGGGTGGCCGAGGAGGACGCGACGCCCATGTCCTTCATCTCGACGCTGTTCTGCGCGACCAGCATGGTGATCTGCATCAGGAAGCCGAGTCCGGCGCCGAGCACGGCCATGTAGACGCCGGAGACGAGGCGGCTGGTGCCGGTGTCCATCGTCGCCAGCAGGTACATGCCCACGACCATGAGCGCGCCGCCGATGATCGGGAAGATCTTGTACTTGCCGCTGCTGGTGGTGATGCGGCCCGCGACCAGCGACACGGCCATCATCGACAGCAGCATCGGGAGCAGCAGCAGGCCGGAGTTGGTGGCGGATGCACCCTGGACCGACTGCTGGAACAGCGGGAGGTAGAGCACGCCGCCGAACATCGCGAAGCCGACGAGGAAGCCGATGACCGACATGAGGGTGAAGTTGCGGCTGCGGAAGATGTGCAGCGGGATGACCGGCTCGGCGGCCCTGGTCTCGGCGAAGAGGAAGGCGGCGACGGAGACGACGCCCAGCAGGATCAGGCCGAGGATCTCGGTGGAGCCCCAGGCGTACTCGGTGCCGCCCCAGGTGGTGACGAGCACGGTGGAGGTGATGGCCACGGTCAGCAGCGCCGCGCCCAGGTAGTCGATCTTGCCCTGGGACTTCTTCTTGGGCAGGTGCAGGACGGCGGTGACCATGGCGAGGGCGACGGCGCCGAGCGGCAGGTTGATGTAGAAGGACCAGCGCCAGCCCATGTGGTCGGTGATGGTGCCGCCGACCAGCGGCCCGCCGATCATGGCGAGGGCCATCACGCCGGCCATCATGCCCTGGTACTTGCCGCGGTCGCGGGGCGGGATCAGGTCGCCGATGATCGCCATGACGCCGACCATCAGACCGCCGGCGCCGAGGCCCTGGACGGCGCGGAAGCCGATGAGCTGGCCCATGTCCTGGGCCATGCCGCTGAGCGCGGAGCCGATCAGGAAGATGACGATGGAGGTGAGGAAGGAGCCCTTCCGCCCGTACATGTCGCCGAGCTTCCCCCAGATGGGGGTGGAGGCCGCGGTGGCCAGGGTGTAGGCCGTGACCACCCAGGACAGGTGTTCCAGGCCGCCGAGCTCGCCGACGATCGTCGGCATCGCGGTGCCGATGATCATGTTGTCGAGCATCGCCAGCAGCATCGCGATCATCAGGGCCATCAGGACGACGCGTACGCTGCGCGGCTTCACCTCCCCCGAGGCCTCGACCGTCTTGTTGACGCTGTCGACCATGATTCCGCTCCCCGTTGCCACATCACTCGGCACATCACTCGGCGCCGGGCGTCCGCACTTCAGCACCCTCTCGGCACTTACTTGACGCCCGGCTAGTTCACTACACTGGGGACGGTAGACCCGTCACTAGCCGGGCGTCAAGTAAGTTTGGTGGGGAGAGGCATGTCCAGCAGCAGTCCGCAGGGGCGACGTGGCAACACGCGCCAGCGCATCCAGGACGTCGCACTGGAGCTCTTCGCCGAGCAGGGGTACGAGAAGACGTCGCTGCGCGAGATCGCGGAGCGGCTGGAGGTCACGAAGGCGGCGCTGTACTACCACTTCAAGACCAAGGAAGACATCATCATCAGCGTCTTCGAGGACGTGACCCGCCCCATCGACGAGCTGATCACCTGGGCCCAGGAGCAGCCGCGGCCGTGCACCCTGGAGACCAAGCGGGAGGTGCTGCGCCGCTACAGCGAGGCCATGGCGGCGGGCGCGCAGCTGTACCGCTTCATGCAGGAGAACCAGGCGACGATGCGGGAGCTCAGCATCGGCGAAACGGTCAAGCGGCGGCTGTTCACCCTGGTCGAGCTGCTGCGCAACGACGACGGCCCGCTCACGGACCAGGTCCGCTGCGTCAGCGCCCTGTTCACGCTGCACGCGGGCATGATGTTCCTCCAGCACGTGGAGGGCGACCCGGAGGAGACCCGCGTCGCCGCGCTGGAGGTCGCCATCGACCTCATCACCCAGGCCCACCACGGCTCCTGACCGACCGGGGTCCGCTGCCGGCTCCGGCCGGATCGGCGAGCGCCGGTCCGGCCGCATTCGGCCTCGACAACGGGTGCGGTTCGCCGCAGCATGCGCGTGTACGCGTGAGCTGCGTCTGGAGGTCGGATGAGCACGAGTGGCGGCGCGGAGGATCCGGACGGCGGCCGGGTACCGGAGGGTCGCCCCTGGGCAAGCAGCCATCCGAGATCCGGCGGCGCCCCGGCCGGTTCCGGCGGGATGATGCCGCCGCCGGTCAAGAACCTTCGCGTGCTGCTGATGGTCCTCGGCGGGGTGCAGGCCGTCGTCGGACTCGGCCTGGTGACCAACAGCGTCGCTGTCGCCACGGCCGTCTGGGGCGAAGGTGACGCTTCGACCCCGTGCTGCACCACCCCGGGCGAGGCCCACGCGGGGATCATCGTCCTCGCCGGGCTGCTCGTGCCGGCCCTCGCCGCCTGGGGCATCGTGACGGCCCTCAAGTTCCCCACGCGCCAGGCCGTCGTACGAGTCTCCACCGCCGCCTGCGGCTGGACCGCACTGCCGTTCACCTGGGTGCTCCACCAGCTGGTACCCATCCCCGCCCTCGGGGTCGCGTGGCTGGTGCCGGCGATCCTCGCCCTGGTCCGCGTCAAGCAGTCGGAGTCCTGGGCCTGGTTCAGCGCCCGCGACTGAGCGCCGCGCACCCGAACCGGACGGGCATGAGACGACTTCACACCGGGGGACGGTGAACCCGAAGCCAGGTCTCCACGCCTTGAAGGGACGAGCCCTCCTCGCGGAGCAGCACCCACATGCCCTCGTGGCCATCGATCCCGCGAACGCGTACCCGCTCGCTCACCGGCACGTGATCTCGTTCAACGCACGGTCATGCGGGTATCCCGGGCGGCGCGTAATGGCTCAAGTACTCACGCATCCGAGGCTCGAGTCCGGACGGGTCATTGCCGTTCAGGGCGTACCAGAGACGGTTCTCGATCCAGAACCGACAGGCGAACTCCTCGAAAGAAGGTGCACACCAGAGGATTGCGGCCCTTTGCTCCTCCGGATCGTCGAGATTGGTCTCCGTCTCTTCCCCGTCGCGCCGCGCCTGGTACTCGAATTCGTAGTCGATGCAGGAGTGCACGACGAACGCCTCACCCGACGGACGGAGGTAGAGGTACCAGATGACGCAGTCCTGTTGATCCCGCAGGAAACGCACGAGGAAGGCACCGGGCTCGACCGGACTGGGCAGGGGCTCGGAGATGTCGGTCCAGCAGGCCGTCACCGAGATGTCATCCAGTGAGCAGTGCAGATGCGAGTCGCTCTGGAAGGTGACGAAGTCCCGAGGCAGCGTCAAGCCCTTGGCCTCAAGGTCCTCGGCCAGGCGATGGAGCGCCGTGACCTGTTCGGGAACAGGTTCGCCGGTACCACCGAGCCGTTGAAAGCCGCCCGTGAACTCGGCGGGGTCGAGAGGCGGCAGGCTCTCGTAGGGGTAGTACTCGTAGGTGTCATGGCAGGGCCGGTATTCACCCAGGTCGGTGGCACACCAAGCAGAGTCGAAGCCGACCGAGGACGAGTCGGACCCGGATCGTGCACCAGGCATCGGCCCCCCATTGATCACCGTGAGCGGAGTTTCGACGTCAGCATCGCACTGCCCACTGCCACTCCCCGCGACGGGCGGGCCACGCTGGCGCTCCCCGGCAAGGGCGAACCTGGCCTGATGCGGCACCGGGCAGGCTGAAGTCCTCCGCGAGGCCGCTTGCACCACAGGAGTGGTGGGTCGGGTTCGCCCCACGCAGCACCGCGAAGCCTGCAGAGGCCTGGACATGGGGATCGGCGCCGCGCTCGTCTCTCCAGCCGGCAGCCTTGCTCAACGACCAGGTGATCCAAACGGCACACCCCGGCCGGGGAGGTAGGCGAGGGCGCCGGCGCGGGGCAGCGTCACCCAGGTCCGCGTCCCGCCGCCCGGCTCCCGCGAGTCCCCGAACCCCCACTCCCCGCCGCACTCCCGCACCACCACCCGCAGCAGCCGGAGCGCCGCCCTGCGCCGGGCCTCGCAGTGCGCGGCGAGCCGGGCATTGCCGTGGGCCTGGTGCCCGTCGTACGCAGCGATCCGCAGGGTGTCATCGCGATACCGGGCGGACAGGTACACGCTTCCCCCGGGATCCAGCCGCCAAGCCGCGGCCAGCAGTTCCCCGGTCACCTGCACGGCGGCGGGCGCGAGCCGGTCCAGCCCGTGCGCGTGCAGGACCGCCTCCACCGCCGACCGCGCGATCCGCCCGCTCCAGGCCTCCCCCGGCAGGCTAAGACTGCAGGCCAGCATGTCGGGCAACGGTTCACGCCGGTCGCCGAGTTCGACCCGGGCGGTCGGACAGGCGGCGATGTTTTCGGCGGACGGGTACGCGAAAGACGACATGAACATCTCGAACTCCTCAAGCACTACACGGCGGTTGGCACTGGCGTGGCTGCGGTGAGGTCGACGCGCACGGATGGCTACGCAATACCGGGCAGCTGTGACTCCGTCCCCGAAGCAGGACATGGCGCGGCCCGGGGATGCACTTCAACTGCCTTGCGTGAGCGGTGCATTACGCAATGTAGCTCAGGGCGGGCCAAATTTGGCCCTATAGCCGGATGAAGTCAGCCGTTCGTGCACGACGGACGCCGGACAGGCGAGACTTCACGGCATGACCGCGAGGACAGCCACCACGGAGCGCCAGAAGAGGTTGGGGTACGAGCTGCGCAGGATGCGCAAGGCGGGCGGGGTCTCTGCCGAGCGCGCGGCTGCGCTGCTGGGGGTGGACCGAGGCGCCATCTCCGCCATGGAGTCCGGAACGCGTGCCATTTCCACCGAACGACTTCGCAGGCTTGCCGATAGCTGCAACGTGACGGACGAGGCGTACGTGTCAGGACTCGCGGCCATGGCGCAACCCGGCACGCGCCACTGGTGGGACCGCTACCGCGGACAACTTCCGCAAAGCTTCCTCGATATCGCCGAAATGGAAGCGCACAGCGTCCGAGTGCGCGGCGCCTACTCCGTCCACATGCCGGGGCTGCTCCAGACGACGGACCACGCACTCGCCTTGTTCCGCATGGTCATCCCGGCGTTGCCGGAACACGAGGTCGCGCTGCGCCTGGCCTTGCGCGTCGAGCGGCAGCAGATCCTGGAAGGAGACGGCGCGACCGAGTTCGTGGCGATCGTGCACGAAGCCGCCTTGCGCATGCAGTTCGGCGGTCGTGCCGTCCTGCGGGGGCAGCTCGACCACTTGCTCAACCGCTCCGAGCAGGACAATGTGACGGTGCTCGTCATCCCGTTCGAGGCGGGAGGGTTCCCGGGTGCAGGCCAGACGGTGATCTACGCGGAGGGCCCGGCGCCGCAGCTCGACACGGTGCAGATCGACAGCTCGCACGGACCTGACTTCATTCACGCCCAAGACCAACTCGACAAATACCGAGCCCATTTCGAGGTGCTGGAGCACCTGGCGCTCTCCGATGCCGCATCCCGCGACTTCATCCGAGCCGTGGCGAGCCAGTTGTGAAGGAGGACATCGTGACTCACGTGACATGGGAAGAGCCGTTCTGCGGCGAGGGGAACTCCTGCTACCGGTTCGGGGTGGACGGGGACGGGAACAGCTACATCGCGGTCGCCGGGCAGGAAGCCGCATACATCACCGACAGCACGGAAGCCCTGCGGCAGCTGATCCGAGACATCAAGGCCGGCAAGGCCGACCACCTCCTCGACAGCTAGGCAGCCGCCTCCTTCGGGACGGATGCGACGCGACGGCTCGGTGTCAGGGGCCGGTGCGAGGACGCGGGGCGTGATCGAAGCGTCGGCAATCGCCGAGTACTGGGAGGCGGCAGCTCCGTCCTTCGACGAAGAACCGGACCACGGTCTGCGGTGTCCTCGACATCGCTGCCGGACGGGCTCACCCTCCGCGCCGCGTCGGCGGACCCATGTGGGTGAGAGGCACCCCGCCCTTTCGGCCCTGTGGGGAGCATCTCTGCATGCGCCTGACAGCTGACGGGACGACGCCGATCGTGAGGACGGTGCTGGTGGACGCCCTGAGGACGGACGACGGGTACGCCTTCGAGCCGGCGAAGCCGCTCTTCCTCTCGGCAGGTGATCGCATCGCGTTCGAGGGCGCCGGGCTGTTCGTCACGCGGGCCGACGGAGCGCGGCTGACACGTGCCGGCCACTGGTCCGCTCGATGCGGGACTCGGATCTGAGCCGCGAGGCGAGCCGCTGACCGAGCGCTTCACCGACTGCCCGGTCACGACGGCGCGCGCCGCGTGGCCTGCCGGCCCTTCTTCCAATCTCCCTTTGCCGGCAGTACAGTTGGCGGTCCTGATCCGCACCCGCCCATGCCGGCATTCGCCGTGGGCGGCGCAAGATCTCCGCTGTCGCGTTGGAGGATCTTGCCATGTCCGGAATCACGGTCACGCCGTCGACGAACACGTCCGGCAGCCGACTGCACCTGCTGACCGTCGTCAGCCCCCGTAAGGGCGCGGGCTGCAGCCCCACGGGAATCGTCGGACGCCGCCTGGCCCGGCAACTGACGGCCGCAGGCGACCGCGTGCGCGTCCTCGCGGAATCCGACCAGCTCCACGACTGGCCCGCCGGCACCGAGGTCGTCGAGGGCTCCGTCAGCCGGCGCCCGCTGGAGTACGCCGAGGCGTTCGAAGGCGTGGACGCGGTCTTCCTCGCCGGCGCGGTTCCGGAGACGGTCGAGGAGGTGCTGGACACCGCCCGGACCGCCGGGGTGCGGCGGATCGTGGTGCTGTCGTCGCACGGGCCGGAGTACGAGCTGGCCCACCCGCCGGAGACGTGGTTCTGGCTGGCCGTCGAGCGGGCCGTCGAACGTTCGGGCATGGAGTGGACGCACATCCGCCCGTCGGCGGTGATGGGCGCGGCCATCGAGGTCACCTACCCGGCGACGGGCTCGGACTGGCCCGACACGATCAGGACCGAAGGCGTCGTACGGGAGGCGTTCCTGAACGACGGCCACTACCCCTTCATCCACGAGGACGACCTGGCGGCCGTCGCGGCGGCAGCGCTGCGCACCGGCGATCACGTCGGCAGGATCCTCGAAGCGGTCGGACTGCCGATCTCCACCCGCGCGCGGGTGGAGAGCATCGCGAGGGCCATCGGCCGCGACATCGCCACGGTCGACACAACGCCCGACGAGAGCCGCGAAACCTGGCGCCGCAACGACTGGCCCGACGACAGCATCGACGTGACCCTGTACGCGCTCCAGGAGTACGGCGCCCACCTCGCCGAACTCACGCAATGGACCCTCGACCAGCGGCCGAGCGTCCACGAGATCACCGGCCGCCGACCCCGCCCGTTCGACGCCTGGGCCCGGGAACACGCCCACCTCTTCCGCTGAGAACGGCAGGCACCGAGCGGGCCGTGCCGGCATGAGCCGAGGACTCCGGCGCACCACGCGGCACCCGAAGGGCGCCTGATTAACACCTTTTGCGAGGAATGAGCAAGGGCGACAGCCCGAAGATCGACGTCGACGGCGCGGTGGCCCTTCCGGAAGACGCGAAGGCCCTGCCGGACGGCTCGATCAAACTTCCCCCGGGCTCGGCCGTCCCCGAGGGTGCGGTCAAGCTCTCGAACGACACCATCAAACTCCCCGACGGCACGACCGAGTTCCCGCCGGGGACGGTCAAGCTGCCCAAGGACGGCGCGGCGCAGTTCATGGACCCCGAGGGAAACATCTACGACGCGAAGGGCAACGTACTCCAGCACGCGGAAGACGCCCCCGCAGGCAAGCCGGGAGCCCTGTACACCAGCGTTTCCCGATCGGTCCTGGACAGGTCCGAAACGGGAGGTGGCACCCATGGCACACGTCGCCGATCCATGGCAGCGGGCCGAGGCCGGCACACTCGACGAGGCGGGTGCGGTGGCCTTCCGGCGGCTGATGCTCCACGAGGGGGTCGAGGCTGTCCTCATGGCCGAGGGCATGCCCTACCGAGGAATGAACGACGATGCCGACGGGGTTAATTGGTTTACGAAGGAGCACTACGGTGCCCATGAGGTCTCGCCCCACGAGACGCACGCGAACCCGTACATCGCATGGCGCAAACTGGGCATGGATCCTCCGCCGTTCGAGATTCGACCCGACCTGACAAACTTGGACGACCTCATCGAATACATCCGAAGGAACAAGCCATGAGAACGGATGCTGCACTGACTCTGGCAGGGAGGCTCGAAGGGGTCGACTGGCTCGGCTCCTTCGATCGGACTCGGTCACGGGTGGCACTCATGCGGGAGTTCCTGCGACGCTCCGCATTGTGGGCCAGGGCGACAGGATCCCCGGAGTGGCCGTTCTTCGATATTGCGGCCCGTATCGATCCGTCGGTGCGGATCGATGCCGACATCGTGAAGGAAATTGCGGAGAAGGCCGGCTTGCAACAGCCGGTCGTCCTGGACGTGCTGGAATGGTCCCTGAACTTCGCCGTGCTCTCGGATATCCGCGCCGATCTCCCGGACCTGCCGGAGCCCTTTGCACCACTCATCTTGATGTTTGAACGCGGTGGGGGATTCGGTTTGGACGGGTCCGGCCACATCGAGGTGGACATGGCGGCCATCTCCAAGGGCAGCCTGGAAGATGCACTCGAACGGACTCCGCTGGATTTGAGCGAGGCGAGTTTGAGTGCCCTGGATGCTGGTTGACGGTAAGTTCGAGCAGCAGGTAACGCCGTGATCGCCAGTACGCCGGTCGCCCGATGGACGTGGGGCGACTTCAGCGAGGACGTGGACCCGCTCCTCCGGTGCCTCCGAGATGTGACGGCAGCTCGGTCCGTTCTGGCCTTGCATCGGCTCGCGATCGGCGAGCCGACGTTCCGCCTCACCTTCTCGGAGGCAGGCAAGCCGGCCAGCCTGCTGTTCCAAGACGAGCTCACTGCGGCCGGATCCGCCGAAGAGCTGGCACACGAGGTCAGGGCGGCCATGCGCCCCGGCCGCATCGGATCCGTGGACGCCAGGAGCACCTTGGCCAGCCTGCTGTTCAACACGGCGGAAGAGATCCGTGCGGAAGGCGTGCTCGATCTCAGTGCGTCAGTAGACGTGAACTTCTCCACGGTGGAGCTGGTGACCTACTCCGACACCTGGATGCCGTTCGACCTCAAGGGACGGGCCCAGCCTGCCGTGTACGAGGCGAACGCACCGCGACTGGCGGCCGTGCTCTCAGAGCTTACCGAGGTACTCGGGTCCGAGATGGACCCCGAGGACCCGACCTACTTCGGCACACCGACCGAGACAGGCGTCCTTCCCCATGTCGAACAGGACGGAACTCCGTCCGATTCCTGGTCCCGGCACGAAATCCCCCGACGGTACGACAACTTCACCCACTCGCCCGGCTTCGGGCACATCGGCTACCGACGCTCGGCGACAGGCGACGTGCGGTACGTTCCGGTGACGGACGACCGTGGGGTGCTCGGATACCTCTGGGCCTCCGAGGTCGAGCCCGCAGCGAGCTTCGAGCCCCTCGACCTGGACGACGACGAGAGGTACCGGGCCGCTCTCGCGTGGCTGGAGCGTCTGCGCTCCGCATACGACCGGGGGCTGTCGCCCTGCCAGGCCCTTACCGAACTGACGGGACGTTCACCGGAGGACACCAGCGGACCCATGGACCTGGCGACGCTGCGTGCACAGGCGGAAGAGGCCTGACGATACAGCCGTCGGCTCTGGTCAGGTGGTAGGCAAGGCGCTCCTCGGCGCTGCGTGGCGGGTTTGGGCCGCGATTGTCCTTTTCGCGTTCCTGCGGCTGCTGTTGAGACGAGCAACGCTTCTGGCTGGGTGAGTTCGATACGTGACGACGCGAGAGCCGACCTGCTGGTGGCGCGGAGCGGGCGGGTTACGGCTCGACCGAGCGGGCGTAGTCGATGAGGGCGGGGAGGGCGGCGCCGCCGCCCGCGGCGTTGGGGCCGCCCTCCTCGCCCCAGTTCTCGGCGCTCTGCCCGGCGACGACCCGCGGCCAGGGGTCGCCGTCCCACCACCCGAAGAACGGGCCGCCGGACTGGCCGCCCACCGCGTCGTTGCGGTGCACGATCCGGAACGCGTCGCGGCCGGCCGTGCTCTCGCCCACCGCCCGGTCCATCACCGCCCGCGGGTGGAAGACGGGCCTGACGCCGGAGCCGATGTCGAAGGGGTAGCCCACGTGTCCCCAGACCGGTTTGCCGTTCCAGTCGGGGGAGTACGAGCGCGCCCCCATCCACCCGACGGTGTCGCCCAGGCGCCGGCTGAGCACACAGACGACGTAGTCGAAGGCCGCCTCGGTGGAGTCGATCCCGTCGCCCCCCCGGGCGCGTAGCCAGGAGTAGATGCGGGTCGCGTGGGCGGTGCCGAACGGGGTGCTCGTGTCGAACTGGGCGGGCGTGAAGGTCAGCCAGTCCGCGTCGCCGTTCGCGAGCCACGGCACCGTATGGCTGGCGGTCAGCATGTGCCGGGGGCCCACCATCACCCCCGACGCCCAGCCGGCCGGCGTCTGGACGCGGCCGCAGGTGCGCCACGGGAACGAGGTGTCCGAGAACTCGTGGCGGTCGTCCGGCAGGAACACGCCGGTGGGCTCACCCCGGTCGTCGTCCCCCTCCCGGCCGGGAGGCCGCCGCCACAGCGGCGGGCGTACGCGCTCCGGCGGCACGGGCCGCGGGACCGCGCTGACCGCCGCGGCCTCGGGCAGGTAGCCGTCGACCTCGTGGGCCACCTCCCGGTCCAGCGCCGACAGGTGGGCGTAGGTCACGTGGACGTACTCGGGGCGCGGCGGGAAGGTGTGCCCCGGATCGGCGTGCGGGCCGCCGGCGCCGGGCTGCGCCGGCCGGACGGTGATGCGGTCTTCCCAGTCCGAGGACGGGATCGGTTCGGTCATGGCGGCCTGCCTCCCCGGTGTGGCGCGGTGTGGGACCCGACGGAGCCGAGCCTCCTCCCGTCCGGCGCCGTGACCGGCCGCGGAACGCCGGGCGGCGCGGAACGCCACACGTCCGGATCAGGGCGATCAGCGCAGACGGCGGTCGGCCTCCTCGATCGGGAGGTCGTTGATGCTGGCCTCGCGGCGGCGCATCAGCCCGTCCTCGTCGAACTCCCACTGCTCGTTGCCGTGGCTGCGCCACCACTGGCCGGAGGCGTCGTGCCACTCGTACTCGAAGCGGACGGAGATGCGGTTGCCGGTGTACGCCCACAGCTCCTTGCGGAGGCGGTAGTCGAGTTCGCGCTCCCACTTCTCGGCGAGGAAGGCACGGATCTCGGCGCGGCCGGTGAGGAAGCGGTCGCGATTGCGCCAGACGGAGTCCTCGGTGTACGCGAGCGCCACCCGCTCGGGGTCCCGGGTGTTCCAGGCGTCCTCGGCGGCCTGCACCTTGGCGCGGGCGGACTCCTCGGTGAAGGGGGGCAGGGGCGGGCGTACGG
>NZ_JACBGN010000163.1 GCF_013401435.1 Streptomyces sp. BR123 | reverse complement strand
TGTAGCGACACATCTATATCCGAGATCTCCACTGTTGAGATCGTCGGCAGCGTCCGATGTGTATAAGGGACAGGGGTCGGTGGGACGGAGGGGGAGCCCCCCGCCGGGACCGGTGCGGATACGCCTGCGGCCATTTGTTCATCCGGCATTGCCCACTGCCTCCCTGTCCTGGACGTCCTGCATCCATCCCAGGCCCCCGGCGCCAGTTTGTCCACAGCCTGACGCCGCCTGTAGCCAAATTGCGCCATCGACCGAACAATCGGTTGGTGAGGCGCCTCACAGCCCCGAGGTGCCCCCTGCCCGCTTCCCAAGAGGAGGTGTACGCCGCCATGACGGTCCAAGAGCTGCCCGGTGCCGGGGCGTCCCACCGATCCGCCACGCCGCCCGCCTGGAGTCCGCGTACGGACCCCGCCCCGCTGCTCCCGGACCCCGAGCCGTACCGGGTGCTGGGCACGCCGGCCGCCGAGAAGCTCGACCCCGAGCTGATGCGCCGCTGCTACGCCGAACTGGTGCGCGGGCGTCGTTACAACGCGCAGGCCACGGCCCTCACCCGGCAGGGCCGCCTCGCGGTGTACCCCTCCACGGTCGGCCAGGAGGCCTGCGAGATCGCGGCCGCACTGGTCCTCCAGGAGCAGGACTGGCTCTTCCCCAGCTACCGCGACACCCTCGCGGCCGTGGCCCGCGGCCTGGACCCCGTACAGGCGCTGACCCTGTTGCGCGGCGACTGGCACACCGGCTACGACCCCCGCGAGCACCGGATCGCCCCGCTGTCGACCCCGCTCGCCACCCAGCTGCCGCACGCGGTGGGCCTGGCGCACGCCGCGCGGCTGCGCGGAGACGACGTCGTCGCCCTCGCCATGATCGGCGACGGCGGCACCAGCGAGGGCGACTTCCACGAGGCCCTGAACTTCGCGGCCGTCTGGCAGGCCCCGGTGGTCTTCCTCGTCCAGAACAACGGCTTCGCCATCTCCGTCCCGCTCGCCAAGCAGACCGCCGCCCCGACCCTGGCCCACAAGGCCGTCGGCTACGGCATGCCCGGCCGCCTCGTCGACGGCAACGACATCGCCGCGGTCCACGAGGTTCTGTCCGAGGCGGTCCGGCGGGCCCGGTCCGGCGGCGGCCCGACGCTGATCGAGGCCGTCACGTACCGCATGGAAGCGCACACGAACGCCGACGACGCGACCCGCTACCGCGGCGACGCCGAGGTCGAGGCGTGGAAGGCCCACGACCCGGTGGACCTGCTGGAGCGCGAGCTGACCGCCCGCGGCGTCCTCGACGCGGAGGGCATCGCGGCAGCCAAGGAGGCGGCCGAGCAGATGGCGGCCGCCCTGCGCGAGCGGATGAACGCGGACCCGGTCATCCTGAACCCGATGGACCTGTTCGAGCACGTCTACGCGGAGCAGACCGGTCGGCTGCGCGAGCAGGCGGACATGCTGCGGGCCGAGCTCGATGCGGAGGAGCAGTCGTGACCACGGTGGCGGCGAAGCCCGCGACGATGGCGCAGGCCCTGAACCGGGCCATGCGCGACGCCATGGCGGAGGACCCGACGGTCCACGTCATGGGTGAGGACGTCGGCACCCTCGGCGGCGTCTTCCGCATCACGGACGGCCTCGCGAAGGAGTTCGGCGAGGACCGCTGCACGGACACCCCGCTCGCGGAGGCCGGCATCCTCGGCACCGCGGTCGGCATGGCCATGTACGGGCTGCGACCGGTCGTCGAGATGCAGTTCGACGCGTTCGCCTACCCGGCGTTCGAGCAGCTCATCTCGCACGTGGCGCGCATGCGCAACCGCACGCGCGGCGCGATGCCGCTGCCGATCACCATCCGCGTGCCCTACGGCGGCGGGATCGGCGGCGTGGAGCACCACAGCGACTCCTCCGAGGCGTACTACATCGCCACCCCCGGCCTGCACGTGGTGACCCCGGCGACCGTCGAGGACGCGTACGGGCTGCTGCGCGCGTCGATCGCGAGCGACGACCCGGTGGTCTTCCTGGAGCCGAAGCGGCTGTACTGGTCGAAGGCCGACTGGAACCCCGAGGCGCCCGCCGCCGTACCGGGCATCGGCACGGCGAGGGTCCGGCGCACGGGCACGAGCGCGACGCTGATCACGTACGGGCCCTCCCTCCCGGTGTGCCTGGAGGCGGCCGAGGCCGCCCGCGAGGAGGGCTGGGACCTGGAGGTCCTCGACCTGCGCTCGCTGGTACCGCTCGACGAGGACACCGTCATGGCCGCCGTACGCCGTACCGGCCGCGCGGTCGTGGTGCACGAGGCGAACGGCTTCGGCGGACCGGGCGCGGAGCTCGCCGCCCGCATCCAGGAGAAGTGCTTCCACCACCTGGAGGCGCCGGTGCTGCGTGTCACGGGCTTCGACATCCCGTACCCGCCGCCGATGCTGGAGAAGCACCACCTGCCCGGTGTGGACAGGATCCTGGACACCGTGGCCCGCCTGCAGTGGGAGAACTGATGGCGCAGGTAATGGAGTTCAAGCTCCCCGACCTCGGGGAGGGGCTGACCGAGGCCGAGATCGTCCGCTGGCTGGTGGCGGTCGGCGACGTCGTCGCCGTCGACCAGCCGGTGGTCGAGGTCGAGACGGCCAAGGCGATGGTGGAGGTGCCGTGCCCCTACGGCGGTGTGGTCACCGCCCGCTTCGGGGAGGAGGGCACGGAACTCCCCGTCGGGGCACCGCTGATCACCGTGGCGGTGGGTGCGGGTGCGGCCGATGCGGCCGCCGTGGCCGGTGAGGGCGCGGAGACGGAGGCTTCCGGTTCCGGCAACGTCCTGGTCGGCTACGGCACGGACCACTCCCGCCCGGCGCGTCGGAGGCGGGTGCGACCGGGCTCCGCCGCGCCGGCTCCCGCCCCCGCGGCCGTATCCCGGCCCGGAACCGCTGCTGCCGCGGCCCCGGCTCCGGCTCCGGTGGCCGTTGCCGCCCCGGCCCTGGTCCCCGGGCCCGTGCCGGTCATCTCGCCCCTGGTGCGCAAGCTCGCCCGGGACCACGGGATCGACCTGCGCGCCCTGCGCGGCTCCGGCCCCGAGGGCCTGATCCTGCGCGCGGACGTCGAGGCGGCGCTCAAGGCTCCGGCCGCGGCCCCCGCCCCGGCGGCGGCCGCTCCCGTCGCGGCGGCCGGCGAGCGCATCCCGCTCAAGGGGCTGCGCGGCGCGGTGGCCGACAAGCTCTCGCGCAGCCGCCGGGAGATCCCGGACGCGACGTGCTGGGTCGACGCCGACGCGACCGAGCTGATGGCGGCCCGGGCGGCGATGAACGCAGCGGGCGGCCCGAAGGTCTCGGTGCTCGCGCTGCTGGCCCGGATCTGCACCGCGGCGCTCGCCCGCTACCCGGAGCTCAATTCCACCGTGGACCTGGCGGCGAACGAGATCGTCCGGCTGCCCGCCGTGCACCTCGGCTTCGCCGCCCAGACCGAACGCGGCCTGGTCGTGCCGGTCGTGCGCGACGCCCAGGGGCGCAGCGCCGAGTCGCTGACGGCGGAGTTCGCCCGGATGACGGAGCTGGCGCGGACCGGGAAGCTGGCCCCGTCGGACCTCACGGGCGGCACGTTCACGCTGAACAACTACGGGGTGTTCGGGGTGGACGGGTCGACGCCGATCATCAACCACCCGGAGGCGGCGATGCTCGGTGTGGGCCGGATCATCCCCAAGCCGTGGGTGCACCGGGGCGAGCTGGCGGTCCGCCAGGTGGTCCAGCTGTCCCTCACGTTCGACCACCGGGTCTGCGACGGCGGGGCCGCGGGCGGTTTCCTGCGGTACGTGGCCGACTGCGTGGAGTCCCCGGCGGTACTGCTGCGCTCGCTCTAGCCGCCCGTGGCGGCACCACCGCGGCTCCCGGCGGGGGTACGGGTCACCCGGCCCGCGCCGGGAGCCGCGGCGGTGTCCAGTCCGCGTGCCTCAGGATGCCGCGGACCACGGCCCCGGAGGGGGCCAGGCGCAGCGCGCCGTTGCGCAGGGACACCGCCACCGGGTGGGAGAGCCGGTGGCCGAGCAGGCCGGCCCGGCGCGCCGCGCGGGCCACGGCCTGGCTGCGGGGCCGGCGTACGGCGTCGTAGCGGGCCAGTGCCGTCTCCACGTCCGGGGCGGCGGCCAGTTCGGCGGCCAGGGTGACCGCGTCCTCCAGGGCCTGGCAGGCGCCTTGTCCCAGATTCGGCGTCATCGCGTGCGCGGCGTCCCCGAGCAGGGCCACCCGTCCCGCGGTGTAGGCCGGCAGCGGGGTCGCCAACTCGTGGATGTCGTGGTGCAGCAGGTCCTCGGGGCGGGTGGCCGCCAGCAGCCGGGCGACCGGCTCCGGCCAGTGCGCGAACCGCCGCCGCAGCGCGGCCAGGGGATCCGCGTGGCGGACGCCCGCCGGGGCGGCCATCACGGCGTGCCATTCGGCCCGGCCGTCGGTGAACGCGATGTGCCCGAACTCCGCGCCCGGGCCCCAGGTGAGCTCGAAGTCGGTGTCCAGGGAGACCGGTTCGGCCGTGATGGCGCGCAGCACCGTGGAGCCGCTGTAGACGGGGCCCGGGTGGGCCGGGAAGAGCCGCGCACGGACCCCGCTGCGCACCCCGTCGGCCGCGACCACCACATCGGGCACCGGACCGGGCCGCCCGCCGGGCCCCTCGCCGAGGTGCGTGTCGATCGAGCCGGTCACGCCGGTGCGCAGGCAGCCGGGGGGCAGGGCCTCGCGCAGCAGGCGGTGGAGCTCGGCGCGCGGGATGCCGGTCATGGGGATGCCGAGGGCGCGCTCCAGGGCGGCGCCGTCCATCCGGGACAGCGGGCGCCCGTCCGGGGTGCGGGTCCCGCCGGTGTACTGGCGGCGGGCGGCCGCGCGGACGGCCCCGCCGACACCGAGCGCGTCGAGGGCGCGGATGCCGTTCGCGGCGAGCGAGATGCCGGCGCCCGCGTCCTCGAGGACCGCCGACCGCTCCAGCACGGTCACCTCCCAGCCCGTGCGGTACAGGCCGATCGCCGCCGCGAGGCCGCCGATGCCGCCACCTATGACCAGAGCCCTGCCGTCCATGAGCACCTCTTTCTACAGATGTAGAAGCCGTGGGGCGCAGCGTACCCCGGGCCTTCTACAGGTGTAGAAAAGGGGGGTGAGTGAAGAACGACGCACCGTCCTGGCCGACGCCGCCATCGAGGTCCTGGCCGACGCGGGCATGCGCGGCCTGACCCACCGCGCGGTGGACCGCGCCGCCGGACTGCCCGACGGCACCACCTCGGCCTACTTCCGGACCCGCGCCGCCCTGCTGACGGCCCTCGTACGCCGTCTCGTGGCCCGGGACCAGGCCGAACTGCAGGCCGCCGGCGAGCACACGCCCCCGCTGCGCACCCCCGCCGAACTCGTCGACGGCCTGGCCGCGCTGACCCGGGCCCGGCTCACCGGCGAGGGACGGCGGCGCTCGCTGGCCCGCGCCGCCTGCGTCCTGGAGAGCGTCCGGGACACCGAGCTCCGCGGCATCCTCGTCCCCCGCGACAACGCCGGCCGGGCGGCCGTACGGGCCTTCCTGGCAGCACACGGCGCACCCGACGTGGACGCCCGTACCCAGACCCTGCTGGTCTGCGTGGACGGGCTGGTCTTCGAGCACTTGGTCCAGGGCACCGAGGTCCCCGTCGACGCCCTGGAGGGGCTCGTCGCCGCCGCCCTCAGGTAGCCGCCCCGCCGGACGCTCACATGGTCAGCAGGAGCTTGCCCACGTGCGTGCTCGACTCCATCGTCCGGTGGGCCTCGGCCGCCTCCCGGACGGGGTACACGGCATGCACGACCGGGCGGATCCGGCCCGCCGCCACCAGGGGCCACACGTGCTCCCGCACGGCCGCGACGATGGCCGCCTTCTCGGCCGACGGGCGGGCCCGCAGCGTGGTCCCGGCGATCGCCGCCCGCTTCGACAGGAGGGTGCCCAGGTTCAGTTCGGCCTTCGCCCCGCCCTGCAGCCCGATGACCGCGAGCCGCCCGTTCACGGCGAGGGCGTCGACGTTCCGCGCCAGGTACTTCGCCCCGATGATGTCCAGGATCACGTCGGCCCCGGCGCCGCCCGTCGCGGCCCGCACCTCCGCCACGAAGTCCTGCTCGCGGTAGTCGATCAGGACGTCCGCGCCCAGCTCCTTGCAGCGGGCCAGCTTCTCGGGGCCGCCGGCCGTCACCGCCACCGTCGCGCCGACGGCCTTCGCCAGCTGGATCGCCATCGTGCCGATGCCGCTCGAGCCGCCGTGCACCAGCACGGTCTCGCCGGGCCGCACGCGGGCCACCATGAACAGGTTCGACCAGACCGTGCAGGCCGCCTCCGGCAGGGCCGCCGCCGTCACCAGGTCCACGCCCTCCGGGACGGGCAGCAGCTGGCCCGCCGGCACGGCCACCCGCTCGGCGTACCCGCCGCCGCTGAGCAGCGCGCACACCTCGTCGCCGACGGCCCAGCCGGAGACGCCGGGGCCGACCGCGGAGATCCGCCCCGAGCACTCCAGGCCCGGATGGGGCGAGGCGCCGGGCGGCGGGTTGTAGAAACCCTGGCGCTGCAGGACGTCGGCGCGGTTGACGGCGCTCGCCACGACGTCGACGAGGACCTCGCCCTCGCCGGGCACCGGGTCGGGGGCCTCGGCCCAGACGAGGGCCTCGGGGCCGCCGGGCTGCTCGATGGAGATCGCATGCATGGCCCGGAGCGTACGCCAACTCCGCGGTTGCGGGCCCCGGCACGGGAACGGATAGTGGGAGGGGCGTCCGACCTTGATCAGCGGCCGCCGGCGGGCCCGCCCCACGCGACGCCGGCGCCTTTCTCGCGGTATCGAGAGAGGGGCACTCCCATGCGCACGTCCCCCCGCGTTCGCCGACTGACGACGGCTGCGACGGCCCTCGCGGCCGGCGGCCTCATGCTGCTCCCCGTTCCCGCGGTGGCCTACCCTGCGGCGCCCGCCGACCCGGGTCCGGTGTCGGGAGCCTCGTTCCAACTCGTCAACATGCAGACCGCCAAGTGCGTCACCGTCGCCGGCGGCGTCTCCACGGCCAACAACATCGAGCTCGTCCAGTTCACCTGCGACACGCACCCGTCGCGGCGATGGGTCCTCACCGACTACAACGGCCGCTCGTACCGGATCTACAACGACCAGACCGACAGGTGCGCGACCGTCGCCGGCGGCGAATCCCAGGAGAACAACGTCGGGCTCGTCCAGTTCACCTGCGACACCCACCCCTCGCGCCGGTGGCGGATCACCAACTGGGACAGCACGAGCGGCTCTTACCAGATCGTCAACGCCGGCACCGGCCTGTGCATGACCGTGGCCGGCGGGGCCTCCACCGACAACAACGTGGGGCTCGTGCAGTACGACTGCGATGCGCACCCGTCGCGCCGGTGGAGCCTGCGCCTGGCGGGATGACCTACTGCCCCGCGCTGCCGATATCGGCCGGGGAGGCGGGCGGTACCGCGCGGACGATGGTGATGAGACGGTCCGTCAGCTGGAGCGGGCTCGCGTGCGGGTCGTCGTACGGGATCAGCCGGTGGCCGCGGAGCACGCTGACCACCAGGTCGTCGGTCTCCCGCACACTGCGGCCCACCTCGGACTTGTTGACCGGCCGCTCCATGATGTCCAGCCCGCTGCCCTGTTGGATCAGGTCCTCCATGACCGTGCCGGCGCTGGGGCTCAGGACCGAGAGCCCCAGCAGTCGCCCGGCCGCGCTCGCGCTCGTGATGACGGCGTCCGCGCCCGACTGGCGCAGCAGCGGGGCGTTCTCCTCCTCACGGACCGCGGCCACGATCTTCGCGCCGCGGTTGAGCTGTCGTGCCGTCAGCGTGACCAGGACCGCCGTGTCGTCCCGCTGGGTGGCGACGATGACCTGACGGGCCTTGTGCACCTCGGCGCGGAGCAGGACGTCGGAGCGGGTCGCGTCACCCACCACGCCCGTGTAGCCCTCCGCGTTGGCCGTGTCGATCACCTTGGAGCTGGGGTCCACGATGACGACCCGGTCCTTCTTGAGGCCGGTGGCCAGCAGGGTCAGCAGGGCGGAGCGGCCCTTGGTGCCGAAGCCGACGACGACCGTGTGCTCGCGCAAGTTCTTCCTCCAGCGGCCCAGCCGCCACTCTTCCCTGGTCTTCTCGGTCAGCACTTCCAGGGTGGTCCCGACCAGGATGATCAGGAAGAGCACCCGCAGCGGAGTGATCAGCAGGATGTTGACCAGCCGGGCGCTGTCGCTGTACGGGACGATGTCGCCGTAGCCGGTCGTCGACAGGGTCACGGTGGCGTAGTAGACGCAGTCGAGGAAGTCGACCTTGCCGTTCGCGTTGTCGTGGTAGCCGCCGCGGTCGAGCCAGACGATCAGGACCGTGAGGCACAGCACGAACAGGGCCATCAGCACGCGCTTCACGACCTGCCGGATCGGCTTCTCCACCACCCGCCGGGGCAGTTGGACGCGGCGCGAGACGAGGTTCTCGCCCGCTTCCCGGGCGATCGCGTCGTGGCCGGGGAGTTTCACGTGAAACATCCTCCCGAGACCCAGGGCAGGTCGAGGATCTCCAGATCCTGCCCCGCCCGCGCGCCGTGCGGCGGTACGACGGCCAGCGCGTCGGCGGCGGCGATGCCGCGCAGCATCGCGGGGCCGTTGTAGCGCAGCGGCACGGCGTGCTCATCGGTCAGCAGGACCGGGACGAGCCGGGTGTCGTTCGGGTGGCCCGGGATGCCGCCCTGGAGGGGGACGGCATACCGGGGGCGCTGCCGGCGGCCGGCGAGGGCGCGCAGCAGCGGTTCGGCGAGGGTCAGCAGGCCCGAGACGGCGGCGAGCGGGTTGCCGGGCAGCCCGACGAGGTGCCGACCCTCGGTCCGGTCGCCGAGCCGGGCCAGCAGCATCGGGTGTCCGGGGCGTACGGCCACCCCGTCGACCAGCATCTCTGCCCCGGCCCGGCGCAGGACTGGGTGGACGTGGTCCACGGGCCCGGAGGCGGTGCCGCCGGTGGTGATGACCACGTCCGCGTCGGAGCCGGTGACGGCGTCCAGCAGGGCCTCGGCCCCGGCCGGGTCGTCGCCGATCCGGCGGGTGCCGGTGACCTCGGCGCCGATCCGGGTCAGCCAGGGGCCGAGCATGGGGCTGAGGGCGTCTCGGATCAGGCCGTCGTGCGGGCGGCCCTCGGTGAGCAGTTCGTCGCCGAGGACCAGGACCTCCACGCGGGGTCGGGGCCGGGTGGCGAGCTCGTCGTACCCGGCGGCCGCGGCGAGGCCGAGCACGGCCGGGGTGACGAGGGAGCCGGCGGGCAGCATCAGATCGCCGGAGCGGCACTCCTGGCCGCGCGGGCGGATGTCCTGGCCGGTCTGCACGGGCCCGTCGGCGTAGACCTGGGAGCCGGACTCCCGGGAGTGCTCGCTGCGGAGCACGGCTGTGGTGTCGTGGGGGATCCGGGCGCCGGTGGCGATCCGTACGGCCTCCCCGTCGGCCAGCGGTTCGGGGCGTCCGTCGCCGGCCAGCACCCCTTCGCCGGGGCGGACGGTCCAGGGGCCGGGCCCGGCGACGGCCCAGCCGTCCATGGCGGAGGTGTCGAAGGACGGCAGGTCGGTCAGGGCCTCCAGGGGCTGGTCCAGCACCTCCCCGAGCGCCTCGGCCAGCGGCACGCGGTGGATGCGGGCCCGGACACCGGATCCGGCGCGGACGGCGGCTTCGCGGGCCTGCACCCAGCCGAGGGCGCGGTGTCCGCCGGAACCCGGGTTGACGCCGCCCGCGGGGGTGCGGCTGACCAGGGCGAGGGCCTCGTCGAGGGCCTCCATGGCGTGCTCGGAGTCGGTGGGGCTCATCCCGGGGTGCTCTTTCCGGACTCGGCGCCGCCCCCGGTCTCGGCGGCCCAGCGCAGTGCGAGGTCGGCGGCCTTGCGGGAGGCCTCCGCGACGGCGGCGGCCGGGTCCTCTCCGGCGGCTTCGGCGCGGGCCGCCGCGTAGCCGACCAGGAAGGTGGTCAGCGGGGCGGCGGGCCGGGCGACGCCGTGGGCGGCGTCACGGGCGAGGTCGAGCAGGGCCTTGGTGTCGACGTCCACGTCGATGCCGAGCTCGGCCTTGGCGGCGGTGATCCATTGCTCCAGCACGGTTCCATGCTCCCTGATCCTGGCGCGGGCTGAAGCAAGATCCTCCCAGGTGTCGCAGTCGAAGGAGGCGAGCGGCTCGGTGTCCGTCACGTGAGCCAGCCGCAGCTCGGCGGTGAGGGCGCGCAGGGGCAGGCCGGAGAGGGTGCCGTGTTCGGCGGCCAGGAGGGCGATCTCGCGGCGCAGCGGCTCGGCCCGGTAAGCGGCGACGAGGGGCTGGTCGCGTCCGGTGCGGTCGCGCAGCAGGGCGCCCTCCGGGTACTCCGCGCCGGCCGCTGCGAGCAGGGCCCGGACCGTGGCCGGGCCGAGGAACGGAAGGTCGGCGGAGAGGACGAGGACCAGTTCGGCCGTGGTCTGCCGCAGCCCGGCGTCGAGGGCGGCCACGGGCCCGGCGCCGGGCGGGTTCTCCCGGGCCCAGCGGACCGGACGCGCGGTGGGCCGGCGGTCCCCGACCACCACGGTGGCCGCCGCGTCGGCGCAGGCGTCGAGGACGCGGTCGAGCAGGGTCCGCCCGCCCACGCGCAGACCCGGCTTGTCGGCGCCGCCGAGTCGCCGCGCGGCGCCGCCGGCTAGGACGATCGCGTCGTAGCTCATGCCCCGAGTATGCGCGGTGCATGTCCCTGCCGGAGAACCGCACTTACCACACGGCCCTGCGCCCGGGACCGGCCCTGCGCCCGGGACCGGCCCTGCGCCCGGGACCGGCCCTGCGCCCGGGACCGGCCCTGCGCCCGGGACCGGCCCTGCGCCCGGGACCGGCCCTGCGCCCGGGACCGGATGTGTGACCGGATCGGACCCGCGGCCGGGACCGGACTCCGGGGGCTGGAACCGGGATGCCGGACCGCTACCCGGACCGGACCTGGGGCGGGTCCGGAACAGCGGCACCGGACCCCCTACCCGGATCTGCGGCGGGTCCGGAGCCGGGCGCCGGACCTGCGAGCCGGAGCCGGGGCGCCGGGCCTGCGGTCCCGGCCGCAGGCGGGAATGTGAAAGGGCGGGGCCGGAGGATTCCGGCCCCGCCCGCGTGGCGTCGCCGCCTGTGCGTGGTTACAGGTACGGTCCCGAGCGGACGGGTCGCTGCGGGCCGTCCTCGTCGTCGTCGTGGGGTGCGCCCGCCGGCAAGGCCCGGCGCATCTGCTCCAGTTGGGCCCGCGCGGCCATCTGCTGCGCGAACAGGGCGGTCTGGATGCCGTGGAAGAGGCCTTCCAGCCAGCCCACCAACTGGGCCTGGGCGATGCGCAGTTCCGCCTCGGACGGCACCGTCTCCTCGGTGAACGGAAGGGAGAGCCGCTCCAGTTCCTCGACGAGCTCCGGAGCCAGGCCGTCCTCCAGCTCCTTGACCGAAGCGGCGTGGATGTCCTTCAGGCGGACCCGGCTGGCCTCGTCCAGAGGCGCGGCACGGACTTCTTCCAGAAGTTGCTTGATCATGCTGCCGATCCGCATGACCTTGGCGGGCTGTTCGACCATTTCCGTCACCGGGACCTCGCGCGACTCGTCATCGGCGCCGCCGACCGCCATCCCGTCCTGTCCCACGATCAGGACGTGCGGGGGACTGTCCTGCGACCGTTCACTCCTCGGCATCTCCATGCCTGTCATTCTCTCGCACACCTGGGTTCTCAGACGGTGTGCCCCCGTGCGGGCGTGATCCACCCTGTACGGGGGCGGCAACACCGGGTGACCGTCAGGCGGCTGCGCGCCGCGCGAACCCGCCGTGGGACCGCGTCACGAGGGCGGCCAGCAGGGCGGCGCCCAGCGGGACCAGGACCAGCAGTGTGCCGAAGGTCTCCCACGGCAGGACGATGGGCACATGGACGACGTCGTCCGGGCCGCCCGAGGTCGCCAGGTGGTGCTCCGCGTCGCGCCGCTGGAAGAGCCGCAGACCGATCGCGGGCAGCAATCCGGATGCGATGCCCAGGACGACGCCCATGAGGGCCACCATGCCGCACTGGAAGCCGCTGAAGGCCCGCCGCACCCCGGGGGCCGCTCCCACCGCCGACAGGGTCTTCAAGTCGGCTTCGGCGTCGGTCTGGGCGAGCCCCGTCGCGATGCCCGCGGCGCCGAGGGTGACCAGGCCGGCGAAGACGGTCAGCGCGAGCAGGACCACGCTGTCGCCGCCCTGGTAGCCGGACTCGATCCGGACGGGCGCCTCGACGCCGATCCTGTCGATCTGCGCGGCGAGCTGCTGCCGCTGCCGGTCGGTGGCCGCCCCGTCCAGGGTGAAGTACGAGGCGAACGGCTGGGTGGCGAGCCCGGCCGCCCGGGCGGCGGACGGCGGCAGGACGAGCTCGATGCCGTAGCCGTCGACGCCCTCGGGCGCCTGGTGCACGGCGAACACCTTGTCCTCGCCGGGGGCGTCCTCGCTCGGCCCGCTGACCGCACGGTCCGCCTCGCTGCTGATCAGCCGCACCGTGACCCGACCGTCGGTGACGTTGCGCCGGTCGAACGAGACGGCCTGCCCCGACTTCAGCGCGGAGACCGCGCCGGGGTCGGTGACGGCGAGCGTGGCCAGCAGCTTCTCGTCCGAGACGACCAGGGGGTACAGAGTGGAGTGCCGGGTCGGGACGCACCGCCGGTCCCGGAGCAGGGCCCGGCGCTCCGCCTCGGTGAAGGAGGACGGTTCCCTGCCGCCCGTGTAGAGCGGGCAGCGCTGTTCCTTGGGCCGGATGACCTCGGCCCGGCCGCATCCGTCGCCGCTCGCCTCCTGTTCGCAGTCGGGCGGGCCGACATGGACGCGGTCCACGTCCGCCCGCACGGCCAGTGGGAGTTCGCGGCTCACGGCCTCGCGCACGGCCGTCATGGCCTTCTGATGTCCGGACTCGTGCAGCTCCACCCGGCCGGAGCCCGGCGGCAGTTCGGCGACGTACTCGAACCGGGCCTGCGCCTGGTGGCTCTGCTCGTAGACGGCGATCGCGACGGTTCCGGCGACGGCGGCCATGACGGCGGCCACGGCGGGCGCGGTACGGCCCCGGTTGCGCACCGCGTCGCGCAGCGCGAGCCGCGGCGACAGGGGCAGCCGGCGCCCGAGCCGCCCGAACAGGCCGACCAGCACCGGGGTGAGGGCGACCAGGCCGAGCTCGGCGAGGGCACTGCCGCCCACGACGATGCCCCAGCCCGTCCCGGTGGCGCCGAGGAGGGCGATCGCGGCGCCGAGGACGACGGCCGCGAGCCCCACGAAGGGCAGGACGCGGTTGGCCCGGCGAATTCCGCGCCGGCCGGTCAGCGAGGCCAGGACGGGCTGGCGGGAGGCGCTGACGGCCGGGACGGCCGCGGCCGACAGGCCGGTCACGACGGCGAGCAGGGCGATCCCGGCGATCTCCAGCGGGCGGACGTCGAAGCTGCCGAAACGCACGCCGACGTACTCCTCCAGCAGCGGCCGCAGGGCCACGGTGAGCAGCATGCCGGTCGCCGTGCCGAGGACGGCGGCCGCGGCGCCGATGACCAGGCCGCCGGAGAGGACGATGGCCCGGATGTGGCGCCGGTCGCCGCCGTTGGCGCCGACGAGCCCGAGCCGGCGGTGCGAGCGGCGGGCGCCGACCGCGAAGGCGGGCCCGGCCAGCAGGCAGATCTCCAGCATGGCGAGGCCGACGACCGTGGCGAGGACGGCCCTTTCGCTGCCCGGCAGCTGTGGCGGTCCGTCGTCGCCGATGCTCACCATGTGGGCGTACAGGGGGACGTCGTCCTCGGCCGGCGGGTCCAGGGTCACGGCACGGGACCTGACCAGCACGCCCTTGGTGTTGGCCGCCTTGACCATGTTCCACGTGAAACCTTCGGGCCCGGTCCGCACGAGGTACGCGTCGTGGGCGACCACCCCGGGCACTCCGGCGGCCCGGAGCTCCTTGTCGAGCGGGGCCAGCAGGGTGCCGGGCGGGGCGATGACCTCGTGCATGTCGAGCTCCGAGGGCAGCTCGTACGCGCCCACGACCCGGTACCAGGTGCTCGATCCGCGGGGCGTGAACTGCGAGCCGACGAACAGGCCGGAGGCCTTCAGGAAGGCGTTGGTGGCGACGACCTCGCCGGCTTCCTCGGGCGCCCGGCCACGGTCCATGGCGACCATGCCCTTGACCAGCGGGCTGGACAGGTCGACCTCGCGCAGCCGGGTGTCGAGGAGCCCGTACCGGGTGCGGACCTTGGCGTGGCCGCTGCTGTCCTTGAGGGACAGGGCACCGGCCGGGATCACGGACGTCAGCTGCTGGGGTTCCGGCTCGGGCGGCTCCCCGGAGACGGAGCCGCCGACGGGCGAGAAGCCGTCGCCGTCGGGCTTCTGGTAGATGGGTGCGCCCATGCCCGAGGAGGTCAGGACGGCATCGGCGGCACCCATCCGGCGCGTGACGGTCTCGGCGGGGGAGAGCTCGGCGCTGCGCAGCGTCAGGTCCGCCGCGCTGACCCCGATGATCGGCAGGGCGATCATCGCGAGGACGAGGGAGCTGCGGCCCTTGGAACGCCAGGCGTCGCGGCGGGCGATGCGGAGGGCCGCGACCCAGGAGTGGTACGCCTTCACGGCCGGCCCGCCTGCCCGGACAGCAGCGATTCGGCGTGGCTGCGCAGGGTCGAGTCGACGATGCTGCCGTCGCGCAGGAAGACCACGCGGTCGGCCCAGGCGGCGAACCGGGGTTCGTGGGTGACGAGGATGCCGGCGGCTCCCGCGTCGCAGCGCGAGCGGAGCAGGGCGAGGACGGATTCGCCGGTCTCGGAATCGAGGGCGCCGGTGGGTTCGTCGGCGAGGACCAGGCGGCGGTCGCCGACGAGGGCGCGGGCGATGGCCACGCGCTGCTGCTGGCCGCCGGACATCTCGTCGGGGAACCGGTCGGCTGTCGCGCCGAGTTCCATCTCCTCCAGGGCGGCGAGGGCGGCGGCCCGGGCCTTGCGGGCGGATACCCCGTCGAGTTCGAGCGGCAGGGCGACGTTCTCGGCGGCGGTGAGGGCCGGGATCAGGTTGTAGTCCTGGAAGACGTAGCCGATGCTGCGGCGGCGCAGGGCGGCGAGCTGCCTGCGGTTCGCGGCGGTGATGTCGGTGCCCTCGACGAGGACGCGGCCGCCGGTGGGCCGGTCGAGGCCGCCGGCGAGGGTGAGCAGTGTGGACTTGCCGGAGCCCGAGGGACCCATGACGGCGACGAGTTCGCCGGGGTGGACGGCGAGGTCGACGCCGCGCAGGGCGTGCACCTCGGTGGCTCCGGTGCCGTGGGTGCGGACGAGGTTCTCGAGCTGGAGTACGGGTTGTGCGGGGCGCTGGTCGGTCATGGGTCCCCCCTGGGACGGCGGTGTCGTCAGCTCCGCGGGGAGCGGGCGGCGCGGGGCTGCGGGGCGGCGGCGTCGGCGGCGGGGCCGACGGCGCGTTCGGTGGCCTGGGGCGGGCTGGGTTCGGCGGCGCGTTCGGTGGCCTGGGACGGGGTGGGTTCGGCTCTCCGGTCGGCCGTCAGGGAGAGCCGGACGAGCCGGGACTCGCTGTGGTCGAGCCAGCGGGCCTCGGCCTCCGTCTGGAAGATCAGCTGTTCGAGGACCAGGAGCCAGGCGACGTCGTCGCGTTCGCGGGAGTCGCCCTCCTCGACGGCGGCGAGGGCCTGCACCTTGAGCCGGGTGTAGTCCTGCATCGCCTTGATCGTGGCGTGGCGCTGGGCCTGGATGACGGCGCGGATGTCCACGCCGGGCGCGCCCACGGCCATGGCCAGCTTGATGGACAGCTCGTCGCGGGGCGGGCTGGCGCGGTCGACGGGGCGCGCGTACCACTCGCGCAGTTCGGCGCGGCCGGTCTCGGTGATGGCGTAGAGGGTGTGGCCGGCGGTGTCCTCGCCGCCGGGGGCGACGAGCCCGTCGCGTTCCAGGCGGGCGAGGGTGGTGTACACCTGCCCGACGTTGAGCGGCCAGGTGGAGCCGGTGCGGGATTCGAACTCGGTGCGCAGCTGGGAGCCGTACCGGGGTCCTTGTTCCAGCAGGGCGAGAAGGCCGTGGCGGATCGACATACCGAGTGTGTATACCGAGTATGTTCCTCCCGGCAACTGGCCTCCCGCACCGTCCGCGTGCCGTCCGCCTCCGCGGCGGCGGACGGGATCCGTATGCCCCGGCGCAGGTCAGAGGCCCTTGCGCAGCCGTACGCCGAGGTAGCCCAGCCCCAGCCCCATCAGGGCGAAGCCGGTGCCGAGCGGCAGCAGGTGCGCGGCCAGGTCGGCGGCCCGGTCGTTGGGCTCGGTGGCGAGTACGGGGTACGGATCGGCGGTGGGCGGCCGGTCGCGGGGCGGCTG
>NZ_JACBGN010000162.1 GCF_013401435.1 Streptomyces sp. BR123 | reverse complement strand
ATCCCGCCCCCACCGCCGCCTGCCGGCCGCGGTCCCGCGGCGGGTCCGGAGCACGGCCCCGAGTCCGGTCCCTCGGTCTCCCGTCAGGAGTTCGACGCACTCTTCGCCGCCGTGCGGACCTGGGGCCGCTGGGACGCGGCCGGCCGCGGCGCCTGGAACCGGGTCACCCCGGAGCACGTACGGCGGGCCGCCGCCCTGGTCCGCTCGGGGAGGACGGTGCGCCTGGGGCTGCCCTGGAGCACCCGGCCGGAGCGCGACAACGACAAGCCCGCGCTGCACTACATGTCCGACCTCGGCGACGTGGAGCCCCCCGAGCCGGCGACGTACAAGGACTTCCTCGGTGTCGATTACCACGGGAAGGCCGTGAGCCACCTCGACGCGCTGTCGCACGTCGCCTACCGGGGGCTCCTCTACGGAGGGCGCCCGGCTCGGGAGGCCGTGGACGCCGGGGGTGCGCGCTTCGGCTCCGTGGCCGCCCTCGGACCCCTGGTCACCAAGGGGGTGCTTCTCGACCTGCCCGCCGTCCTCGGGGTGGAGTGGCTGGAGCCCGGGCGGGCGGTCCGCGCGCGGGACGTACTCGCCGCCGAGGCGGCACTGGGCGTACGGATCGACGACGGCTGTGCCGTACTGCTCCGCTCCGGCCGGTTCCGCCGCCGCCGGGAGCTCGGCCCGTGGGACGTCGGCGCCGCGAGCGCGGGCTTCCACGTGGACGCGGTGCCGCTGCTGGCCGAGCGCGCCGTGAGCCTGCTGGGCGGCGACGGGGACAGCGACCTGCGGCCGTCGCCGGTCGAAGGAGTCCACTCCCCCGTCCACGCACTCGCCGTCGCCGCGATGGGGATGCCCCTGCTGGACAACCTGGATCTGGAGGCGCTCGCCGCCGCATGCGCCGAGGCAGGACGCCACGAGTTCATGATCGTCGTGGCGCCGCTGAACGTGCCCGGCGGAACCGGCTCTCCCGTCGATCCGGTGGCGGTCCTGTGACGGATCCGCGGCGACGCGCGGCCCCGCCGCAGGCCCGCACCCGCCACGGCATTCCGGGCTGATCCCCAGGAATATACTCAAAATGCACTGACGTGATGCAACCATCCTGAACGGGTCGGCACCCGGCAGAGGGAAGTGATGCAGATGGGGGTCACGGGAGACCAGATCGGCCCCGCACGCTCCCGTGAGCGGTTCCTGCTGGGCGAGCCCGTCGAGGGCGGGGTCCGCAGCCCGATCCTGAGTTCGTGGGAGCGCTGTCGGCTCCTGGGGCTCTCGCCCGACCAGACCGAGCTGCCCTTCCGGGACGACTTCGACCCGGACAGCAGGCTCGTCCGCGCGGCCGCGCCCGTGCTCGAGCAACTGGCCTCCCGGTTCGCAGGCAGCCGGATGAACGTCTGCCTCGCCGACGGGACCGGAACGGTTCTGCAGCGCCGCTTCGGCGACCCCTCGCTGGCCCGGAGCCTGCCGCCCATCCAGGCCGTGCCCGGCTTCGTCTTCGCCGAGCGGTTCGCGGGGACGAACGGCATCGGCCTCGCCCTCGCCGAACGCCGGCTCGTCCAGGTCTACGGCGCCGAGCACTTCGCGGAGCGCTCCCAGGCGAACGCCTGCTCGGCCACCCCCATCCGCAACCAGCTCAGCGGCTGCGTGGTGGGCGTCCTGTGCTTCGGCTACCCGTACTCCTTCGAGGACCCGGCGCTGCCCGTCCTGATCCGCCGGGCCGCCGAGACCATCGAGCGGCGGCTGATGGAGCAGAGCTCGGCGCGGGAGCGCGGGCTGCTGCGGACGTACCTCGACGCCCGGGAGCGCACCCGGACGAGGACCGCAGGGAACGGGCGGCCGGTCGGGCTGGACGAATGGTCGGACGGCGCGCTCGACGCACACGACCAGCTGATCCTCAAGGAGAAGGCCACCGAGCTGATCTCCTCGGCCCAGCGGGCCTCCGTCGAGGTGCCCCTCCCCCACGGCCGCGGGGTCACGCTCTTCAGCAACCCGGTCACGAGCGGCTCCGGCGTGGAGGGCGTCGTCGTCGAGGCCGTCCTCTCCGGAGAGGCCCTGCCCGCACACCGCCGCCTCGCCACCGCCCCGCTGCCCCCCGGGCTGCCGCATCCCGCCGGGCACCGGTCCGGAGCGCCGCCCGGCCACCTCGTGCAGGCCGTCGCCCCCGCGGCACCCGCCGCAGGCGAGGGACACGGCGTCGACGGCCCGGGCGTCGTCGGGCCCGGCCGCGGCGGCCCCGACAGCAGCGGCCCCGGCAGCGGCGGCCCCGGCAGCGGCGGCGCGGTCCGGGGGCTGGTGCTCGTCGGCGAGCCGGAGGTCGGCAAGTACGCGGTCGCGGCACGCCGACGGTTGGAGCTGCTGGCCGAGGCCAGCACCCGCATCGGCACCACCCTGGACGTGACCCGCACCGCCTGGGAGCTCGCCGAGATGGCGGTGCCGCGGCTGGCCGACCACGTGACCATCGACGTACCCGAGGCCGCGCTCCGCGGCGACGAGTCCCCGGACCCCGGGGCCGACCTGCAGCGCCTGGTCGTGCACGGCGTCCACGGCGACCCCCTCTTCGACCCGGTCGGCAAACGGCTCGACCTGCACCCCGGCACCCCCCACATGCGGTGCCTGGCGAGCGGGCAGCCGGTGCTGGAGCGCGACCTCGCCTCCGCCGTCGGCTGGATCACCCAGAACCCCGCACAGGCCCGGCGGATCCTGGACCGGGAGGTGCACTCGCTCGTCTGCGTCCCGCTGCTCGCCCGCGGTCTGCTGCTGGGCATCGCGAGCTTCTACCGCTCGGCGGACACACCCGCCTTCGACGACGACGACAGTCGGCTGGCCCAGGAACTCGCGGCCCGCGCCGCCCTCTGCATCGACAACGCCCGCCGCTACACCCGCGAGCGCAACCTGGCGCTGGCGCTCCAGCGCAGCCTGCTGCCGCGCGGCCTTCCCGAACAGAGCGCCGTCGAGGTCGCCCACCGCTATCTGCCCGCCGAATCCGGGGTGGGCGGCGACTGGTTCGACGTCATCCCCCTCTCCGGCACCCGCGTCGCCCTGCTCGTCGGCGACGTCGTGGGCCACGGCCTGCACGCCGCCGCCACGATGGGCCGGCTGCGCACCGCCGCACGCAACTTCGCCGAACTCGAACTCGCCCCGGACGAACTCCTCACCCACCTGGACAACCTCCTGGTGCGCCTCGACCGGGAGGAAGGCGGCGGGGACGGCCCGGACAGCACCGGCGTCGTCGGCGCCACCTGCCTGTACGTCGTCTACGACCCCACGACGCGCGAGTGCACCATGTCCCGGGCCGGCCACCTGCCCCCGGCACTGGTCCACCCGGACGGCACCGTCGTCTTCCCCGACCTGCCCGCCGGACCCCCGCTCGGCCTGGGCGGACTGCCCTTCGAAACGGTCGCGCTCACCCTCCCCGAGGACAGCACGCTGGCCCTGTACACCGACGGCCTCGTCGAAGGCCGCCACCGCGACATCGACGACGCCCTCGCCCAGCTGCGCGGCGCACTGGCCCACTCCGGCCGGACGCCCGAGGAAACGTGCCAGGCGGTCATCGACGCCGTGGCACCCGAGCACCCCGCCGACGACATCGCGCTGCTCGTCGCCCGCACCCACACCCTGCCCGCCGACCGGATCGCCTCCTGGGACGTGCCCGCCGACCCGTCCCGCGTCGGCGAGGTCCGCGCCGCCGCCACCCGCACCCTGGAGGAGTGGGGTCTGGACGAGCTCGGGTTCGCCGCCGAGCTGATGCTCAGCGAGCTGGTCACCAATGCGGTCCGCTACGGGGGCGAGCCCATCCAGGTGCGCCTGATCCGCGACCGCGCCCTGATCTGCGAGGTCGCCGACGGCAGCAGCACTGCCCCGCACCTGCGGCGGGCGGCCGGCACGGACGAGGGCGGGCGCGGCCTGTTCCTCGTCGCCCAGCTCTCCCAGGCCTGGGGCACCCGCTATACCGGCCAGGGCAAGGTCATCTGGGCCGAATGCGCCCTGGGCGCGGCGTGACCCGCGCACGCGGTCGCCGCACGCGGTCGCCCACTCGACCATGCCCACTCGACCATAGGGACCACAGATGACGACGCTTTGCCCGAAATCGCCCTACCTCCCCGGTTAACATCGCCCCCATCCCTTATCGATGAGGGAGGAACTTCTTCCCAGGCCGGCCCCGGAGACGTCCGTGCATGACACTTCCGCCCCCTCGGCGAGCCCGGCGCGCGGCCCCGGCGCGGAACCGCTCGTCCGGATACGCGGTCTCGGCAAGCGGTTCGGCGGCACGGTCGCGCTGGACGGGGTGAGCCTCGACATCCACGGCGGCAGTGTCCTCGCCCTGCTCGGCCCCAACGGCGCCGGCAAGTCCACGCTGATCAAGGTGCTCGCCGGGGTCCACCACGCCGACGCGGGCGA
Organism: Streptomyces sp. BR123; assembly: GCF_013401435.1. Lineage (GTDB taxonomy): Bacteria > Actinomycetota > Actinomycetes > Streptomycetales > Streptomycetaceae > Streptomyces. The sequence goes on along the minus strand of NZ_JACBGN010000162.1, from coordinate 11,906 downwards.
GGTGACGGTCGCCGGGCATCCGCTCGGCTCCGAGGCGGCGTCCGCGAAACTCTCCTTCATCCACCAGGACCTCGGCCTGGTGGAGTGGATGACGGTCGCCGAGAACATCGCGCTCGGCACCGGCTACCCGCGCCGCCACGGCCTGATCTCCTGGCGGCGGACCCGGGAGAGGTGCGCCGAGGCGCTGGAGATCGTCGCCGGACACCTGCACCCGGACGCCCGGATCGCCGACCTCTCCCCCGCCGAGCGCTCGCTGGTCGCCATCGCCCGCGCCCTGGCGAAACAGGCCGAGCTGTTCGTCCTCGACGAGCCGACCGCCACCCTCCCCGCCGCGGACTGCACGCGGCTCTTCGAGGTGCTGCACGCCCTGCGCGACCGGGGGCACGGCGTCCTCTACGTCAGCCACCGGCTCGACGAGGTGTACCAGGTCGCGGACACGTTCGCCGTCCTGCGCGACGGCCGCCTCGTCAGCCGGGGCCCCCTCGCCCCGTACCACCCCAGCCGCCTGGTGCACGACATCACGGGCAGCGAACCGGCCGGACCGCAGCTCGCAGCCGTCTCCCCGGCGTCTGCCTCCTCTGCCACCTCGGCCACTCCTGCCACCTCGGCCGCTCCTGCCGACTCCGCCGTTTCCGCCGTCTCCGTCGGCCGACCGCCCGTCCTCAGCCTCGACGGCGTGACCACCGACCGCACCGGCCCCGTCAGCCTGGACCTGCACGCCGGCGAGATCGTCGCCCTGGTGGGGCTCACCGGCGCCGGACACATGCACCTGGGCCGCGCCCTCGCCGGCGTGCTGCCGGTCCTCGGCGGCCGAGCGCTGCTCGACGGCCGCCCGTACCGCCCGCACACGGTCGCCGCAGCCCTGCGCAGCGGTGCCGGGTTCGTCGGCGGCAACCGCCAGGAGGAGGGCTGTGCCGCCGAACTGACCGTGCGGGAGAACTTCCTGGCCAACCCGCGGGCGGCCGGGGTGCCGGCGTGGCGCTGGATCCGGCCGCGCCGGGAGCGTGCCGAGGCCGCCGCCCTGATCGAGCGCTTCGCGGTCCAGCCCCGCGACAGCGAGGCCGTGATCGGGACGCTGTCCGGCGGCAACCAGCAGAAGGTCGTCGTCGGCCGGTGGCTGACAGGGCGTCTGCGGCTGCTGATCCTGGAGGAGCCGACCGCGAGCGTGGACGTCGTGGCCAAAGCCGCGATCCACGGCCTCATCGACGACGCACTCGCCGACGGCCTCGCGGTCCTGCTCATCTCCTCCGACTTCGAGGAGGTCGCCGACCTCGCCCACCGAGCCCTGGTGTTCGTCCGCGGGGCGGTGGCGGCCGATCTGAGGGGGGAGGCCCTCAGCGTCAGGGAGCTCACCCGTACCGCCTCGGCCATGCCCGCCATCACCGGCGGAAGCACGACGAGCCGGTGAGCCGCCCACCCACGCGCCGCTCCCTTCCGGGTCGCCTGCGCGGGCACTTCATCGGTACCTACGGCCTCTTGGCCCTCACCGTCCTGCTCTTCCTCCTCTTCTCCCTCACCCTGCCGGACACCTTCCCGACGCTGGACAACGTCTCGGCGATCCTGTCCAACCAGTCGATCCCCGCCCTGCTCGCGCTCGGGGTGACGATCCCCGTCGCCACCGGCAAGTTCGACCTGTCCATCGGCTACGGGCTGGGGCTCGCGCACGTCCTGGTGATGTACCTCATCGTCGACGCGGGCCGGCCCTGGCCGCTCGCCTGCCTCACCGTCGTCGCCGGCATCGGCCTGGTCGGCGCCCTGAACGGCATCATCGTCGAATTCGCCCGGATCGACTCCCTCATCGCCACGCTCGGCACCGGCAGCATCATGTACGCCATCACCGGCTGGCTCACCGACGGCAGCCGCATCGTCCCCGGGGCGGACGGGCTGCCGCCCGCCTTCACCGCCCTGTACGACTCGCGGTTCCTCGGACTGCCCGTTCCCGCCTTCTACGTCCTGGCCGTCGTCGTCATCCTCTGGGTGATGCTGGAGCGGCTGCCGTTCGGCCGGTACCTGTACGTCATCGGGTCCAACCCCCGCGCCGCCGGGATGCTCGGCATCCCCACGCGGGCGTACAGCGTGTACGCCTTCACCGGATCGGGCCTGGTCGTGGGCTTCGCCGGAGTGCTCCTCGCCGCGCAGCAGCAGATCGGCAACCCGAGCGTCGGCCTGGACTACCTGCTGCCCGCCTTCGTCGGCGCACTGCTCGGCTCCACCACGATCAAGCCGGGCCGCGCCAATGCCGTGGGCACCCTCGTGGCCGTCACCCTGCTCGCCGTCGGCCTCGCCGGCATCCGGCAGCTCGGCGCCCGGTTCTGGGCCACACCGCTGTTCAACGGCGCCACCCTGCTCATCGCGGTCGGCCTGGCCGGCTACTCGTCCCGCAGAAGGCTGCGCACCACGGCCGGACCGGGCCGCGCGGGCGGCCCGGGCGGCCCGGGCGGCCCGGCTGACAGCAGCGCGGTCGGTGAGCAGCGCGGTCGGTGAGCACGCCGTCAGTGAGGACGCCGTCAGTGAGCAGCGCACCCAGCGACAGGAGCACCGTGTACCCGAACCGGAAGACCGCTGTCGCGGCCACGGCCCTGTGGGCGGTGGCCGTCGGCCTCCTGGCGGGCTGCGAGAGCGGCCCGGCGGAACCGAACGCGACCGCGAGCGGACGCGCGAAGGCGACCGCGTCGTCCGGCGGCTGCCTCGACGCCCTGCGGAAGGCGAAGGCCGCCGTGCAGGCGGCCGAGAGCACCGACACCACCTGGAAGGGCCCGCGGAGCGGCCCCGGGGCCGTACCCGGCAAGACGCTGGTCTACGTCGCCCAGACCATGACCAACCCGGGCGTCGCCGGTGTCGCGAAGGGAGTCGAGGAGGCCGCGGAGGCCATCGGCTGGAACGTCCGGGTCATCGACGGAGAGGGCACCCCCGCCGGCATCCAGGCCGCGTTCAGCCAGGCGGTCACCCTCAAGCCGTCGGGCATCGTCATCGGCGGCTTCGACCCCCGTCTCACCTCGCAGCAGGCGGCGCGGGCCGAGGCGGCGGGCATCCCGCTGATCGGCTGGCACGCGGTCAGCTCCCCCGGACCCAGCACCAGCCCCAGGCTGTTCACCAACGTCACCACGAAGGTGGAGGACGTCGCGCGGATCAGCGCCGACTGGGTGATCGCCCGGTCCGGCGGCGACGCCGGCGTCGTCGTCTTCACCGACGACTCGATCCCGTTCGCACGGAACAAGGCCGAGCTCATCAAGCGGCAGCTCGCCGGCTGCCCCGGCGTAAAGCTCCTCGCGTACGAGAACATCCCCATTCCGGACGCGAGTCAGCGCACTCCCCAGGAGATCTCCTCGCTGCTGTCCCGCTTCGGGAAGAAGTGGACGCACTCCGTCGCCATCAACGACCTCTACTTCGCCGATGCCGCCCCGGCCTTCCGCGCCGCCGGGAGGCCCGGGGCCGGGCCCCCGTCCAACATCGGCGCGGGCGACGGCGACCCCTCCGCCTTCCAGCGGATCAACAGCGGCCAGTACCAGGCCGCCACCGTCCCCGAGCCGCTCACCCAGCAGGGCTGGCAGATCGTCGACGAGTTCAACCGCGCCTTCGCCGGCAGCCCTCCCAGCGGGTACGTCGCCCCCGTGCACGTGGTGACGGCCGACAACAGCGGCGGAGGCACGTCCTGGGATCCCGAGGGCTACCGGGAGGCCTACGAGCAGATCTGGCGCGGATGACGCACGGAGCGGGAAAGCGGGCAGGTCGGCGCGGCTCCCGGCCCGGCTTGACTGCCGGGCGGCGCGACCGGTAGCAAAAGGGCAGCACCCGCGCACGGTGCGGAACGGGGGTGCTCACACATGAATCCGCTGGGACCGGGCGATCCGGCCTCCGTCGGCGACGGCCGCTACCAGTTGACCCACCGGCTGGGCCAGGGCGGCATGGGCGTGGTCTACCTGGGCCGTTCCCCTTCCGGGCGGGCCGTGGCCGTGAAGGTCGTCCGCCCCGAGCTGAGCACCGAGCCGGGCTTCCGGCGCCGCTTCGCAGACGAGGTGGCGGCGGCGCGCCGCGTCGGCGGCTTCCACACCGCTCCCGTCGTCGACGCCGACCCCGACGGCGACCCGGCCTGGCTCGTGACGGCGTTCGTACCGGGGCCGACCCTGGCCACCGTCCTGGCCCGGGTCACTGCGCTGCCGGTGGACACGCTCACCGTGTTGGCCGCCGGGCTCGCCGAGGCGCTGGAGGCGATCCACCGGGCCGGGGTGATCCACCGCGACTTCAAGCCCGCGAACATCATCATCGCTGAGGACGGCCCCCGGGTCATCGACTTCGGCATCGCCCGCGCGCTGGACGGGACCTCGCTGACGCAGACCGGCATGCAGGTGGGCACCCCGGGATTCCTGTCGCCCGAGCAGCTCACCGGGGGTGCGATCACGCCCGCGGTGGACATGTTCGCCCTCGGTGTGGTGCTCACCCAGGCCGCAGGCGGCTCGCCGTTCGGCGACGGCCCCGCGACGGCCCGGCACTACAAGGTGGTGTACGAGGAGCCGGACCTGAGCGCAGTCCCCGGCGAGCTGCGCGAACTCGTCGCCGACTGCCTGAGCAAGGACCCGGCGGGCCGGCCGGCCTCGGGGGAGTTCCTCCGCCGGCTGACCGTCCGCTGGCCCGCGGAGGGCTGGCTTCCGGACGCGGCGATGGCCCTGCTGCACCGGCAGGACCCCGCGCCGTCCGCGGCCGCGGACCCTGTGCCGTCCCCGGCCCCGACGCCTGTCCTGGACCCGGAGCCGGATCCGGAAGCGGAACCCCCTGCGGCTCCGGCCCCGGCGGCCGACCGGGCGGAGACCGTGGCGGACCCCGGCGCTCCGGCCGTGGCGGCAGCAGCGGATGCACCGGATACGGACGCCGACCCGCTGCGGACGCCCACGGCGGCCGGCTCGCCCGGCCCCGAACGGTCTGCGGACGCACAGGCCGTCACCCGGACCGGAGCGGGCCTGGGAGCCGGAGCCGGGGGCACGGTGGGAACCGCGGCCGGGACCGGGGCCGGGACCGGGACCGCGGCCGGGACCGGGACCGCGGCCGGGACCGGGACCGGAATCGGGGCGGCGGTGGCCGACGCAGGCGGGGAGCCGACCGGACATCGGCCCGGGCGCACCACCGCCGTGCGCGCGGCAGCCGTCCTGCTCGCCCTGTCCGCGGTGGGTCTGCTGGTGTGGCGACCGTGGTCCGGCTCCTCCGAGGACCACGGTGCGGAAGGGCCCGGCAACCCCTCGGCCTCCGCTGCGGCCTCGCCGTCCGCATCCACGGGCCCGGCCGCCTTCCCCACCGCCCCGGTGCTGGTCCGTCAGGACACCGCCGCGGGCTGGCCCCAGGACTGCCACGGCGTGATCTCCCGCCGCGAACCGGGTGCCGCGGCGCCGGTGCGGCTGACCGCCGGGGACGCCTGCGCCATGCTCCCCCAGTGGTCCCCGGACCGCCGGTCGTTCGCCTACACCCAGGTCACCGCGCAGGGCCCGGCCGTCTGGACGGCCGACGCCGACGGCTCGAACCCGCGGCGGATCGCGGCCATCGCCGGCGGGCGGGTGTCCTGGTCGCCCGACGGGACCCGCCTCGCGGTGCTGCGCGCCGAGAAGGGCGTACAGCAGTTGTTCGTGGTGAACGTCGCCGACGGCTCCGCCCGTCAGGTGACCACCGGCACCGGCCAGGTGGAGGACCCGGCGTGGTCGCCCGACGGCAAGCGGATCGCCTTCTGCATGCCGTCCGGCAAGGACGACTGGCAGATCCACGCGGTGGACGCCGACGCTCCGGGGGCCGCCCCGCAGCAGCTGACCCGGTTGCCGCATCCGGCGCTCGACCCGGTGTGGTCGCCGGACGGCCGCACCTTCGCGTACACCGCGGGGACGTACGGGCGGGGGACGCAGGGCGACATCCGCGTCGTCGGCGCCGACGGAACGGGCGACCGGGCCGTGGTGGCGACGGACGCGCACGAGATGGACCCGGCCTGGTCGCCCGACGGCACCTGGCTGGCCTTCGTGCGGGGCCCGTACGAGAAGCCGGTGATCTGGGCGGTCCGCGCGGACGGCACCGATTCCCGCTCCCTCACCACCGCCTCGGCGACCGAGGGCCACCCGGCCTGGCGCTGACCCGGCGCCCGCCGCGGGCCTCGCGCACCCCCGCACCGTAGGGTCACGATCATGCTGGACGGAATCGACGACATCGACTGGGCGGCGCTGGAGCACGCGTACGGTGCGGCGGACGACGTGCCGGACCTGCTGCGGGCCGCCGGCTCGACGGACCCGCAGGTACGCGACGGGGCCTTGGAGGAGCTGGTCTCGTCGCTCTGCCACCAGGGGTCGGTGTACTCGGCGACGGCCGCGGCCGTGCCGTTCCTGGCCCGGCTCGCCCTGGACGGCCCGGGTGACCGGCTGCGGCTGCTGTGGCTGCTGCACTGCGCGGCCGACGGGACGGGCCCGCAGTGGCGGCAGGTGCGGCGGGCGGTCGCCGCGGCGCTGCAGCCCCTGCTGGCGCTGGCGGCCGGCGAGGACCGGTCCGTGCGGCGCACCATGGTGTGGATCATCGCCGCCTGCGAGGAAGCGTCCCTGCCGCTCATGCCGCTGCTGCGGGCCCGGCTGGCGAAGGAGGACGACGCGGAGGTGCGGGCGGACCTGGTCACGGCGCTCGGCCTGCTCGACGTCTCCCCGGAGGGCAGGGAGGCGCGCAACCGGGCGCTGCTGTCCGAGGCGGAGCCGCTGGTGCGCGGGGCGGCGCTGACGGATCTGCTGCGGACCGCGCCCCTGCCGCTGCCGACGGCGTGGGTGGACGCGGCGCTCGACGTGTGCGGGCCGGTGTCCGTCCACGACTGCGGCCATCCGTGGCCCGCCGGCTACCGGCCTCTCGGGGAGCGGCTGATGGACGATCCGGAGGCAGCGCTGCGGGCGGTGCGGCGCGGCGCGCCGCTGGCCTGGGAGCTCACCGAGACGTGGCGGGACCGGGAGCGGGACGTCCTGCCGTGGCTGGCGGCGTCGGCCGTGAACGCGGACGGGGGTGTGGATGCGGAGGGCCTGTACCGGGTGGCGAGGGCGGGCGCCGCGCTGGAGGGCGGTGCGCCGGCGCCGTGGCTGGAGCCCGCGCTGCGGTCCGAGGACCCGGCCGTGCGGGTGGCGGCGGTGCATGCCGCGGTGCGCCTGCGGGTGCCCGGCGCGGTCGGGCTGGTGCTGCGCCTGATGGACGAGTTGCCGGAGGAGACGGCGATGCCGGCGCCGACCCCGCTGTCGGCTCCCGGCGCGGTCGTGCCGGCCGCGGCGGAGGTGTTCGGGGTGGCGGCCCTGCCGGTGGCGCGCCGGGTCGCGGCCCGGCCGTGCCCCGGGTGGGTGGATGCACTGCTGCCCTTCCCCGAGCTCGCCGCCGACTGTGCGACGGACCTGGTCCGGCTGCTGCCGGCCTCGGCCCGGGTGCTCGCCTCGCTGGGCCCGGCCGTGGGCGCGGGGGCGGTGGCGGCCCTGCGGGCCGGGGCCGACGCCGGTGGCCTGGAGGCGGCGACGGTGCTGGCCCGGGTCACCGGTGATGCGGGGCCCGCGGTGGCCGTGGTGCGGGCGCTGCCGGACGCCGTGGCCCGGCGCAGGGCGGCCGTGCGCGTCGCCGGCGAACTCGGTCCGGCCGCCGGGGCCTTGCTGCCGCTGGTGGAGGAGCGGCTGCTGGCTCCCGACCGGGAGAGCCGTGCGGACGCGGCTGCCGCGATCTGGCGCGTCACGGGCCGGACGCACGACACCGCGCCGGTCATCGCGGACCAGCTCGCCCGCGGCCGCGACTGGCACGAGCCGCACCTGGGTGCGCTGCGCGCCCTGGTGGCGATGCGGCTGCTCCCGGAAGCGGCCCGGCCCGCGGTGGAGCACATCGCCTTCTCCCCGCGCCGCGTCGTCTCCGGCTTCCTCCTGTGCGACGGGACGCCGCACCCGGACCTGACGGCGAGGAGCCTGGCCCGGGAGCTGCTGGCACTGCCCGGCTGACGGTGTGAGCCCGGCTCCCGGGCCGGGGGCAATGGCACGCCGACGCCGACTGCACGCCAAGGCTGACTGCACGCCCAGGCCGACTGCACGCCGACGCCGTCCGGTTCTCATCCTCCCAGCCGCAGGCAGGGGCTGTCCTCCCCCGGGCGGGGGAGACGTCATCCCCGCGCGGGGGATCCGCGGCGGGGGTCGGTCGGGGTTTCCTGAGGACATGAAGATGACGATGAAACGCCTGGTCACCGTGGCCGCGGTAGCGGTTCTGGCAGCGACAGGACCGGCCGCTCCGGCCGGTGCCGCACCGCAGGACGACGACATCCGGGCCCGGGTGGGGGCGGTGGCGGGGATGCGGTTGCTCGGCGAACGGCCCGGGGGCGCCGGGCAGACCGTCCTCGACCTCGCCTTCCGGCAGCCCGCCGATCACCGGCACCCCGAGCGGGGGTCGTTCGAGCAGAGACTGACGCTGGTTCACAAGTCGGTCGACCGCCCGATGGTGCTGTACAGCAGCGGTTACGACCTGGGGGCCGCGCCGCAGCGCCTGTCGGAGCCGGCGGCACTGCTGGACGCCAATCAGATCACCACCGAGCAGCGGTTCTTCGGGACGTCCCGGGGCGCGGACCAGGACTGGTCCACGCTGACCGTCTGGCAGGCGGCGAGCGACCACCACCGCCTGGTCACCGCGCTCAAGCAGCTGTACAGGGGCGCGTGGATATCGACGGGAGGCAGCAAGGGCGGGATGACGGCCGTCTACCACCGCCGTTTCTACCCGGACGACGTGGCGGGCACGGTCGCCTACTCCGCGCCCAACAACACCGACGATCGGGACGACCGCGCCTACGACGCCCGCCTGGCGCAGGTCGGCACCGCCGAGTGCCGGGCCGCCCTCATGGAGGTCCAGCGGCAGGCGCTGATGCGCCGCGAGGCGATGACGCAGCGGTACGGCCGGTGGGCGCAGGAGCAGAAGGCGACCTTCAGGACCATCGGCAGTGCGGACCGGGCGTTCGAACTGGCCGTGCTGCGCCTGCCGATGATGTTCTGGATGCACCGGCCTGCGGACGGCTGCGCCGCGGTGCCCGGCGCGGACGCGTCCGACGACGCCCTCTACGCATGGGTTGCCGAGGTGACGCTGCTTCCGGTGTACACCGACCAGTCGCTGCGGCCCTACACGCCGTACTTCTACCAGCTGGGCACCGAGCTCGGGTACGCGACGTTCGCCGCCCCGCACCTGGAGGGGCTGCTGCGCCACCCGGGCGTGCAGGAAGTCCGGTCGTACGTACCCCGGGAGATACCGCTGCGCTTCCAGCGGGGTGCCATGGCGGACATCGACCGCTGGGTGCGGCTCCACGGCCGGACGCTGATGTTCGTCAACGGCGAGAACGACGTGGCGGTCGCGGAGCCGTTCCGCCTGGGCACGGGCACGCGCGATGCGTACCTCTTCGGGGTGCGCAACGGCAGCCACCACATATCCATCGCGGGCCTGCCGCCGGCCGACTCCGAACGGGCCACGGCCGCGCTGCGCCGCTGGGCCGGGCAGGCCGGGCTCAGTCGAGGGTGAACTGCCAATGGGCGGTCTCGCGGTATCCCTTGTCCGGTGGACAGACCCGGACGGTGACGGTCATGCCCTTCCTGCTCGGCTTCACGCGTACCGGCACGGTGCGGGTCCCGTCCTCGGCCAGCGGCGGCATGAGGGCGGCGGCGGACTCGTCGAGGTTCAGCCAGTGGATGCTGTCGGGGGTGTGGTCCTCCAAGGAGCGCCCGGCGCGCACCACGACGGGCGCGGGTCCGTACGCGGAGGCGGCGGACTTGGCGGACTCGCCGCCCGGGTGCTGCTCCTCGTCCGTGCCGTTCCGGTAGGTGACGGTGAAGCGGTAGGTGCCGTCGGCCTCGGGGCGAGGTCTGCCGACGGTCACCTTCAGGCCGTCCTCGTACCGGGCGGTGGCGCCCGGACCGAGGGGGTCGACGACGCTGCCGTCGGCGCCGTCGGTCTGTTCCAGCTGCCCGTACCCGTCCAGGCCCTTCGCCAGCTCGTCCAGCGCCCACAGGCCGAAGCCGGCCAGGGCGGCGAGCACGAGCAGTGTGATCCAGCACCCCTTGAGCCACACCGGGGTCCGCGAGCCGGTGTTGGAGGCGGCGCCCGGCTGGGGGTCGGGGGGCGTGGCGTTCGCTGTCATGCGGCCACCGTAGGTGGGCGCGGCCGACGGATCATGAGCGGTGGTACTCACCTCCGGCTGAGTAGCAGGCCTTCAGGGCCCCGGCCGGCGCCTCCCAGCAGGGCGTGCGCCGTTCCGGCAGACGAAACTCGCAGGTGTGAAGGCCACCCGGGAGGGCCCGGTCGCCCTCGGCCGCGAACACCCCGATAATGGGGCACATGGCACCGAAGGCCTCAGCGGGGCACCAGCCGCCGACCTTGACCGTCAAGGGCCGCGACGTGCGCCTGCGCACGATCGGCTTCGTCGTCCTGGCCGCCCTCGCCATCTGGTTCATCGCCGCCAACACCGGTCCGGTCACCGTCAGGTTGTGGGTCCCCACGGTCACCATCCCGCTCTGGGTGGTCCTCACCGTCACCCTCTTCGTCGGGGTGGTCCTCGGTGTGTTCCTCGCGCGCCGCCGGGCCTCCCGCCGGTAGCGGCACACGGCACGGGGTGCGGGGTGGGCTACCGACCGTGGTCCGCCGGGCGGCGGCCCAGGGGCAGCAGGTACTGCAGCGGCTTCTCCAGGTCGTCCAGGCCCAGGAGTTCGTGGGCCAGGTCGTCGTGGAAGCCGCCGAGCGGGGTACCGCCCAGGCCCAGGGCCGAGGCGGTCAGGAGCAGGGTCTGGGCCAGGTGGCCGGTCTCCAGCAGGGCCAGGCGCAGGGCGCGCAGACCGTAGCGGCGGCGCAGCACGCCGAGGTTCGCGTACACGGCCAGGACGGCAGGCGCTGCGTCGATGCCGATCCAGTCCGGGTCCGTCGACGGACGGGACAGGTACGTCGACAGCGCCTTGATCCGGTCCGGCTCGGGTGCCGGGCCGATCCGGCGCAGCGTCCGGCGTTCCGGCACGCAGTCGTACGTGCCCGCGGGGACCCCGGCCACATCGAGCACCAGCAGCCGGACCCGGGCCGTGTACAGGGCGCCCGCGCTCGGATAGGCGCGGTGGACCAGGGTACGGGCCGTGCCGTCGGCCAGGAGCTGCTCGGAGCGGCTGTTCTCGGAGAGGGAGTTCCACAGCAGCGCGCCCAGCGTGCCGGCGTCCAGTGGTCCGGTGAGGGCTCCGCGCAGCGAGGACCGGTCTGCCAGCACGGCGCCCAGCGGGACCTCCGGCAGCGGGCCCGCGGGCAGGGCGAGCTCCGGCCCCGCCGCCGCATGCCGCGGGGCGGGCAGCGACCGCAGTGCCGTGTCCTCTCCGCGGCCGATCTGGAACTTGCTGCGCTCCAGGTACTGGATGTCGGCCGCGGTGTGCCCCTGCGGGAAGAAGCCCGGCGGCTCGTCGGTCTCCAGCAGGGTCCGGGAGGCGAGCCGGCACACCGCCCGCTCCTCGTCGGGGGTGATACCGAGCCGGTTGAACAGCATGTGGAGCTGCGAGGCCCAGATCCATGCCGTCGTGTCGGGTGCGGTGTCGGGGGCGCTCCCCGCGGGGGCGCTCCCGGCGCGCAGCAGCGCGTCGGCCTCGCGGACCCGTTCCGCCCACCGGCCGAGCCGGCCGCCCGCGGTCCCGGCTTCGAGGCGTTCGCGCACGGCCGCCGCGCGCCGTGCCAGGCCCGTGCGCTGCGCCGCGTAGACGGAGTTGACCCGCGCGTGCACGGAGGCGCCCGGCAGCAGCGGCAGCTCGGTGACCCACCGCCAGCCCGCCGCGTGGCGGCGCAGCCAGCGCGCTGCGGTCAGCCGGTCCATGCCGAGGGCGTACGCCGTGGCGTGTGCCAGGTCCGCGGCGAGCGCCAGCCGCACGGCCGGCCCCGTCCCCGCC
>NZ_JACBGN010000161.1 GCF_013401435.1 Streptomyces sp. BR123 | reverse complement strand
CTCGGGCTCAGCGGCAGTTGTCGGCGGCCTCGATGAGCCGGGCCGCCTCGCCGAGCGCCGCCCGCAGCACGTCGGGGTCGGTGACCGCGCCGACGGCCTCCGGCGGGAGCAGCCAGCCGCTGTCCCCGGCGGCGGGCAGGACGTCGTCGAGGCGCATCCCGCGCCCGTCGGTGTGCGTACAGGCGCTGCCGGGCAGGTCCCAGGCGTCGGCGGTGCCGGGCGGGACGAGGAAGCCGAGGGTGGCACCGGCGTCGTCGTGCAGCACGGGGCCGACGCCGCCGGCCCGGCTCGCCGCGGCCCGGCGGATGATGTCGACGGCCTCCAGGCCCTGACGGGCGGGCACGGTCACCAGGTCCGGTGCGTCACACCCGAGGGGCTGGGGGTTCGTTCCTGCGCTCTCCATGCCGGCCTCCACCACGGGAACCACCCTCATCGATCGCCTACGGGCGGAGCGGGAGTCGCCTCCCACCCCACACGGGGTCCAACGCGCGCAGGCGTCAACAGGTTCGGCGGCAAGACGCTGCAAAGGATGGCACTTCATGGCAGATCGCGGGTGAGATATCCGTTTTGTACGCAAACAGTGCATCAACAGGCTGCCCCCGGCGGTACGTTCGGGCGCGCCGGTAGCAGCTCCACACCGCAGCACCCGCAGCACCGGCAGTGCGTTCCTTGCCAGAGAGGCCACGTCCATGACGGCGTTCCCGCCCTCACCCAACCACACCTTCCGGCGGCTGCGCGGACAGCTCTCCCCGGCCGAGTTCGCGGCCTCGGTCCGCCGCTCCGCACGGGAGATCGGAGAAACGGTTTCCTGCGACGCCCGCTACATCGGCCGCGTCGAAGCCGGGGAGATCCGCTGCCCCAACTACGCCTACGAGCGGGTCTTCCTGCACATGTTCCCCGGCCGGACGCTGACCGACCTGGGCTTTTCCCCGCGCGACGCGGTCCGCGGCCGCTGGGCGCAGCGCACCCCCGACACCCACAAGGAGAGCGACGTGCAGCGTCGCGCGTTCATGGCGGGCGGTTCCGCCACCGTGGCGGCCGCAACGTTCGGCCTCACCGTGCTCGGCGACACCCGCCGGGCGCCTTCCCGCGCCGGCGAGGCCGAGGCCGCCGCGGTCGAGGACGCCGTACGCCAGATCCGGCTGCTGGACGACCGGCACGGCGCGGACGCGCTCTACCGCAGGGCGGCCGCACCGCTGCGGGCCGCCTACGCGCTGCTGGACGCGGGGGCGACCCGGCAGTCCACCGAGGACCGGCTGAACGCGGGCGCCGGCGAGCTGGCCGTCTCGGTCGGCTGGCTGGCCCACGACTCCGGGCGGCTCGACGACGCCCGCTCGCACTACGCGGAGGCCCTGGCGACGGCCCGGGTCTCGGGGGACGCCGGGCTGGAGGCGCACGCCTTCAGCAACATGGCCTTCCTGGCCCGGGACTGCGGTCGGCCCCGCGAGTCGGTACGGGCCGCGCAGGCGGGCCGCCGGGCCGCCCGCTCCCTCGGCTCCCAGCGGCTGCTGGCGCTGCTCGCGCTGCGCGAGGCGGGCGGCTGGGCGGGCCTGGCCGACCGCAGGGCCTGCGAGGAGGCGCTGGTCCGGGCGCACACGGAGTTCGCCCGCGGCCCGGCGGACGCGGACCCGGAGTGGATGTCCTTCTTCGGCGAGGCCGAGCTGGAGTCACTGGAGTCGCGCTGCTGGGCGGCGCTCGGGGAGCACGCCCGGGCGGCCCGGCACGCCCGGCGTGCCGCGGACCTCCAGGACCCGCACTTCGCGCGGAACATGGCCCTCTACACGGCCGAACTGGCCGACAACCTGTCCCGCGCCGGGGCCCCGGACGAGGCCGCCTGGGCGGGCGGCCGGGTCCTGGACCTGCTGGAGGACGTCCAGTCGACGCGGATCCGGTCCATGCTCTCGGCGACGGCCCGCACCCTCGTCCCGCACCAGCGCAGCCCCCGCGTGGGGGACTTCCTGGCCCGGCACGCCGAGGCCTGAGCCCAAGCGCTCCGCGGGAGGTGCCGTGAGGGCCGGCGGTCGCCTGCGGGCCCGCCCCGGCCGGTCGCGCAGTTCCCCGCGTCTTCGGGGCGCGGCCGGACCACGGCCGACTTCTCCACGGGCGCCTTCACCACGGCCGCCACGGCCGCCCCGGCCCGAGCCGAGACCTGCCGCGGCGGGAGCGGGCAGGGGCGCGCGCGGGCTACGCCTCCAGGTGCCCCGTGTCGTTCCAGCGCTCCAGCGCGGGGGCCCCGTACGCCCAGCCGAGCACCGACAGGGAGGTCGGCTCCAGGCGGATGCGGGCCCCGAAGGAGGCGTCGAAGCCGAGCCAGCGGGCGGCAAGGGTGCGCAGGATGTGGCCGTGGGCGAAGAGGAGGACGTCGCGTTCGGCCGAGCGGGCCCAGGCGACGACCTCGTCCGCGCGGGCCGCGACGTCGGCGACGGACTCGCCGCCGGGGACGCCGTCGCGCCAGATCAGCCAGCCGGGCCGGACGGCCTGGATCTCGGCCGGGGTCATGCCCTCGTAGTCGCCGTAGTCCCACTCCATCAGCAGGTCCCAGGGCTCCGCGCGGCTGCCGAAGCCGGCCAGGTCGCAGCTCTCGCTCGCGCGGACGAGCGGGCTGGTGCGGACCTCCACGCCGGGCAGGCCGCCCCACGGGTCCTGGGCGAGCCGCTCGCCGAGCAGTTTCGCGCCCCGCCGGCCCTCCTCCAGCAGGGCGACGTCCGTGCGTCCGGTGTGCTTGCCGAGCCTGGACCACGCCGTCTGGCCGTGCCGGGCGAGGAGGATGCGGGGGGCCATACGGTTTCTCCCGGTTGCGGTGGTCCGTGGCGGTTCGGACGGTTGGATCGTCCGACCATCATCCATCACATGAACACCGGGCATCCCGCGCACCCGAACGGCCGTCCTGGACCGTACGCACCGGGTTCACCGACGCCAGGGCCCAGTGCAGCGCGTCGCCCGGGAGGCGGCACCGGCAGCGGCCGGGCGGCGGCCCCACCGGCCGGTTTCCGGGGTGAGACCCCGTTTGTCAGTGGCGGATGGGACACTTCCGCCCGTGAGCTCCTACCCGCACAGCGGCCCGCCCCAGAAGACGACACTGCGGCAGCGGCTCGCTGACCTGCGCGGCCCCGCCGTGCCGCCCCGCCCGCTCGACGCCCGCTCGCTGGCGGCGCTCGCCGCCAACCCGGGCTGCGGCAGACGCGCACTGCTCGACGGGGCCGGTGTGGACAAGACCGCGCTCGCCGCAGCGCTCGGCTCGCCCGCCGCCTTCGGCCAGTCGCAGTTCGCGATCATCCGGGGCAACTCCTTCGAGGCCAAGGTCAAGGCGGACGGCGGGGCCGAGCTGCTGCGGCTCGTCCACCGGCACCTGGGCGGCGGGGCCGAGCCTCCCGGCAGCGGCGCCCGTGTCCCCGACCTCACCGCCGCCGGCCCCGAGGGCCGCGCCGCGCGCACCGCGCTCGCCCTGCGGGAGGCCACCGCCGCCGGCGGGTGGACCCTGCTGGACCACCCGATGCTGGCCCTGGAGGTGGCCGGCACGCCCGCCTACCTGGAGCCGGACGCCGTCGTGGTGGATCCCGACGGACGCTGGACCGTGGTGGAGATCAAATCGTTCCCTCTGGTCGACGGCGCCGCCGACCCGGCGAAGGTGGGCGCCGCCGCCCGGCAGGCCGCCGTGTACGTCCTCGCGCTGGAGAAGACAGCCGAGAAGCTGCCCTCCGCCTCCGTCGGGCACCGCGTGCTGCTCGTCTGCCCGAAGGACTTCTCCAACCTGCCCGCCGCCGCGCCCGTCGACGTCCGCCGCGAGCGCTCCGTGACCCTGCGCCAGCTGGACCGGCTGACCCGCGTCGACGAGCTGGCCGCGGCCCTGCCCGAGGGGATCACCTTCGACCCCGCCCGGCCCGCCGAGGAGCTGACCGAGGCGGTCGCCTCGGTCTCCGCCGCCTACGCCCCCGAGTGCCTGGCCGCCTGCGAGCTGGCCTTCCACTGCCGGGAGCGGGCCCGCGCCGCCGGGGAGGCGACCGCGCTCGGCCGCGGCGTCCGCAGTGAGCTCGGTGCGTACACCACCGTCGAGGAGGCCCTCGCGGCCGCCGCCGGCGGGGGCGCTCCCGACGATCCGACCGCCGCAGCGCTGGAGCACGCGGCCCGCCTGCGCACCGAGGCACTCCGGGAGGCCGCATGCCGCTGATGGACACCCTCGCCCGGTTGCAGGCCGTGCGCTCGGGCCGGGCCCAGGCGCTGGCGACCGTACGGCACCGGCATGTGCACGAGCGCCCGCTGGTCTTCGTCCCGCTGACGACCGCGGGTGAGACGGGCGCCCCGCTCGGCGCGCTCGTCGGCACCGACCCGGACGAGCCGCGCCTGCTGGTGGTGCCGCAGCCGCGCGACCGCGATCTGCGCTGGGCGTTCCTCGCCCGGCTGGCGGATGAGGTGCTGCCGTACGTGGAGGCGTACGCGGACGAGGTCGAGCTCGTGGAGCGCACCGAGACCGATCCGGAGACCGGCGCCCGCGCCAAGGTGTCGGCCGAGCTCTGCCTGGACGCGCCGCAGCTGGTGGTGCCGAGCCGGGCGGGCATCGACCACGTCCGGCTGCTGGGCCGGTCGATGCGCTTCCGGCGGACCGCCGAGGAGGACCCGGAGAACCCGTATCCGGCGCCCGCCCGGGTGCCGCTGCTGGGCCGCTGGTTCACCCATCTGGGCGAACGCGCCCGTGTCCCCGGCTCCTCGATGCTGCTGTCGGCGACAGAGCTGCTGGCCCGGCACTGGGCGACCGGCCAGAGCAACCTGGAGGACCAGCACCTGGGCGCGCTGCTGGCCTGGATAGCCCCGCCGGACGGCGTGTCCGGCGCCGCCGCGGCCCTGCGCGCCGAGCAGGGCCGCGACCGGGACGGGCAGCTGCTGGTGCCGCCCGCCGGGCCGGCCACCGACCCGGCCTTCGACAACAAGCTGCTGGCCCCGGCGATGGCCCGGTACGACGCCGCCCGCGCCGCGGGCCGGCCCGCCGGGGTGGCCCGCGCCGAGGAGGCCGTGCGGGAGCTGGTCGCGGAGCAGATGCGGCCGACCTGGCGGGCGGTGTGGCAGGCCCTGGAGCTGGTGCGCGGGCTGCCGGAGGCCGAGCGGGCCGAGGAGCGCTGGGTCCGCGACCGCTGGTCGTACACGGGCCACCGCGACCGGGTCCGGGCGGGCGAGCCGCCGCAGCCGCGACGCGACGACGCGGTCACGGCGGCCCAGAAGCTGGCCACCCGGGAGACCGAGCAGGTGCGGCTCGACGCCCAGGAGGCGCTGGACGACCCGCTGGTGATGGCGGGGCGGCGGCTCGCGGGGGAGGCGTTCGCGGGCGAGGTCACCGAGGTCGTCATGGAGTGGACGGAGTCGAAGCGGCCCAGCCCGCGCCCGCTGGTGACCGTGGCCACCGAGGACCGGCCGCAGCTCGCCGAGGGCTCCGGGAGCGGCCCGAAGGTGTTCCGCTCCCTGGAGGGCCGCCCGCAGAGCGCGCAGTTCGTCCGCCACGAGGCCGACGGCAGCGTGGTGCTGCGGCTGCTGGACAAGATGGGCCGCGGCCGGGAGCCGGAGCCGGGCTCGGTGCCGGAGAAGGGCGAGCGGGTGTGCTGGACGCTGTTCGAGCACGATGCGCGCGGCGGCCCGAAGCTGCCCGAGCCGGACAAGACCCCCTGGACGCACGGCGGGCCGCCCGGATCCGCGACCGCCGAAGCCTGGCTGCCCGACGCCGTGACCGACGAGGACCTCCTGTGACCGCGACCCGGCGCGCTTCCGCAGCCGCCTTCGACCCGGGTGCGGCGGCCGCCGAGGCCACCGCCGCGATCCTGCACGACACGCTGCACGGCCCCGAGCGGGGTGTCGTCGTCGACTCCCCGCCGGGGGCCGGCAAGTCCACGCTCGTGGTGCGCGCCGCCCGCGAGCTGGCCGCGGCAGGCCGTCGGCTCATGGTGGTGGCACAGACGAACGCGCAGGTCGACGACCTGGTGCTGCGCCTCGCCGACAAGGATCCGGAGCTGAGGGTCGGTCGGCTGCACAGCAGCGACGCCGATGCCTACGATCCGGCGCTGCGCGAGCTGGCGTCGGTGACCCTGTCGGCGAAACCCGCCGACCTGGCCGAGCTGCCGATCACCATCTCCACGGCCGCGAAGTGGGCGTACGTCAAGGACGCCGAGCCGTGGCAGCACGCCATCGTCGACGAGGCGTACCAGATGCGCTCGGATGCGCTGCTGGCGGTGGGCGGGCTGTTCGAGCGGGCCCTGTTCGTGGGCGACCCGGGGCAGCTGGACCCGTTCAGCGTGGTCGGCGCCGAGCAGTGGGCGGGCCTGTCCTACGATCCCTCGGCCTCGGCGGTGACCACCCTGCTGGCGCACAACCCGCAGCTGCCGCAGCACCGGCTGCCCGTGTCCTGGCGGCTCCCTGCGACGGCCGCGCCGCTGGTCTCGCGCGCCTTCTACCCGTACACGCGGTTCCGCAGCGGGACCGGCCCCGGCGAGCGGCGGCTCGCGTACGGGGTCCCCTCGGACGGTTCGGGTCCGGACCGGGTGCTGGACGAGGCCGCGGAGGCCGGCTGGGGCCTGCTGGAGCTGCCCGCCCGGCACACCCCGCGCACCGACCCGGAGGCGGTCCGGGCCGTGGCCCTGGTGGTCCGGCGGGCCCTGGACCGCGGGGCGGTGACCTCGGACGAGCAGGCGCCGGGGCCGGTCCCGCTGACGGCCGACCGGATCGCCGTGGGCACCGCGCACCGGGACCAGGCGGCCGCGGTCCGCGCGGCGCTGGCCTCGCTCGGGGTGTCCGGGGTGACCGTGGACACCGCGAACCGGCTGCAGGGCCGGGAGTACGACCTGACGGTCGTGCTGCACCCGCTCTCGGGCCGGCCGGACGCGACCGCGTTCCATCTGGAGACGGGCCGGCTGTGCGTGCTGGCCTCGCGGCACCGGCACGCCTGTGTGGTGGTGGCGCGGGCGGGGATAGCGGAGCTGCTGGACGACCATCCGTCGGCGGAACCGGTGCAGCTGGGCGTCATGGCGAAGTTCCCCGACGGCTGGGAGGCCAACCACGCGGTGCTGGCACACCTGGCGGAGCACCGGGTGTCCTGGCGGCCGTGAGCCGGCGGCCCCGGGCCGGCGCCCCTGACCCGGCCCGGCGGGCGCGGCTCAGCGGGGGTGCGGGGCTTGCGGGTGACGCCCATCCGTTCCCGGAGCAGCTCGCCGGTCTTCGGCGAAGGTGCGCAGCTGCTCCGGGGTCAGGGCGTCGATGAGGTGGCGTCGTAGGGACTCGACGTGGAGCGGGGCCGCGGTCGTGATCGTGTCCACGCCGAGCGGGGTGAGGACGGCCTCGGCGCCGCGCCCGTCGCCGACGACCTCCTCGCGGCGGACGATGCCGCGCTGTTCCATGCGGGCAAGCCGGCCGGCCTGGTCAGCTACAGCGCCGGAGCCCGCGGCGGCGCGCCGGCGGCCGAGATGCTGCGCCCCGTGCTCGCCCGCGTCGGCATGCTCCCGGCGCAGCGGACGCTCGCGACCCCCGGGATCCACGAGCTCGTCGACGGGTCCGGCGCCTTCCGGGCGCCGGCCGGTGCAGCCCGGGCGCCGGTCGGTGCAGCCCGGGCGCCGGTCGGCGTCCTCGACGAAGTAGCAGCGCTGCGGCGCCAGCCTGCCGCGGTCTGAGGACGGCACCCTTGCGCGGCGTTGGACAATGGAGGGTGGCCCGGGAAGAACCGGTCCCGTACGCCCAGCAGGCCAGCAGGAGGACACGCATGGCAGAGCCCGAGCGGACCGAGCGGAAGCTGCGACCCGCACCCCTGCTCTTCGAGCCCTCGGAGGCCGCCGCGGACCCGGAGCACTTCTTCGACCTGGAGTCGATCGAGGACCCGCGGGAGCTGCTGGCCCGGGCCACCGAGCTGACGCTCGCCTTCCGGGCGGCGACGGAGCGCGCCATGGAGTTCCAGGCGGTGGCGGCGGCGCAGCTCGCCGATCCGCGGCGGTTCGACCGGCTGGACCCGGCGGTGATCGCGGCCGAGGCGGAGTGGACCGAGGACTACGCCCGCAAGATGATCGAGTTCGGGGAGACCCTCCAGCGCACCGGCGGCCGGGAGACGGCCTGAGAGCGGCCGGACACCCCGGAACGGGCGGACACCCGGAACGGGACGGGCAGTCGGAACAGGCCGGGCAGTCGGAACAGGCCGGGCGGACCCGCCCGCGGCATATGCGGGGCGCAACATAGCGCACGCGCAGCGCCCGCGTCCGGGTTTTCGGTGACCACTGGAAATCAGCCCGCTACGGACGGTAGACCGGTCGGCATGACGACGCTGACGACGGCTTCCGTTTCCACCTGTCCCACCCAGGACGCCCGCACCGCCACCCACGTCACCGCGCTGGGCGCCGCCTGGCTCGCGTCGGCCTCGGCTCATCCGCATCAGACCCTCGCCGCCTGGCAGGCCCGCCCGGCCGCCCCGGCCGTGCTGCCCTGCGGGGCCGCCTTCGACGTCGTCAACGTCCCCCTCGTCCTCGGCCGCCGCATGCTGGACCTGCTGTGGTCCGAGGGGCCGGGCTGCGGGCCGGTCGCCGTGCACCGCGGCAGGATGCTGCTCTTCGCCACCACCGGGACCGCCCACCGGCTCCCGTCGCTGCTGACCTGGGAGGAGTGGGGCGGGCCGCTGCCGGCGCCGCTGTGCCACGGCCGTGGCGACGCTGTGAGCGTCCCGCCGCTGGCCGCCGGCCCGGGCCCGTCGCGCTGGCTCGTGGCCCCCGATACCCGCGCCCCCTGGCTGCCCGGACCGGAGACGCTGCTGTGGGCGTACGTGCGGGCGGCCCGAGCTGCGGATATCGATTTTTCCTTCCGGCCGTCCTCCTGCTAATGTCTTCCTCGTCAGCAAGCGCCGCTAGCTCAGTTGGTTAGAGCAGCTGACTCTTAATCAGCGGGTCCGGGGTTCGAGTCCCTGGCGGCGCACCGACGGAGGAAGGCCCCCCACGCGAGTGGGGGGCCTTCCTCGTTGCCCCGGCACCTTCCCGGTCACGTGGTGATCTTGACGGTGAAGGCGCCCGTCGCGGTCCGGTCCGCCACCTCGATCCTGATCCGCTCCCCCGGCACCGTGAACGACTCCCCCACCTCCAGCGGCGCGTCCGCCAGCGGCGGGTACACCGAGCGGTCCCAGCAGGCCTCCGTGTCCGGGTGCCCGTCCAGCACTTCGATCGGGCCGCCGCCCGAGGGGGCCTCGTTGCGCACGCGGTAGACCAGGACGCCCTCCGTGCAGGTGTCCCCGTCGTTCCCCGAGGAGCCGCGGGCCTCGACGGCCACGGCGCTGCCGGGCCCCGTACGAACCACCGCGAGCCGGGTCCCGCCCGTGGCGCCCGGCTCCGGGGAGCGGCCGACCGGCTGCAGGGTGTGCAGGGAGGAGCCCGACTGCACGCAGTCCACCTGGGACGCATCCAGCCAGCCCAGCTTCCACTTGTGCCAGGCGAAGAGGTCGGGGGACATGCCGAACTGGCTGCCCATGACGTCCCAGTCGCCGACGTACGTGTCCCAGTCGCCCTTGCCGTCCGTGGGCCGGTGGTAGAGGTCGGGCAGGTCGAAGACGTGCCCGGTCTCGTGCGCCAGCACGTTGCGGTCCGGCGGGTGCTGCTCGAAGACGGTGACGATGCGGCGCAGGTCCGTGCCGTCGGCCCGGATCGGCTGCTCGAAGTTGACCACCTTCGTGGCGTCCGAGTCCACGCCGGGCGCCTCCGGGTCCGCGACGAAGTACACGATGTCGTACCGCGAGAAGTCGATCTCCCGGTCGGCGGCGATCACCGCGTCGCGCAGGTAGGCGGCCCGGTCCCGGGCGGCCCAGTCGCGCTGTATCCCGTATGCGGTGGACGGCTTGGGCATGGTGATCCACTGCGCCTGCGGGTGCGCGGCCAGGCGGAACCGGCCGTACGAGGCCCGCTCGAAGAAGTCGCCGGTGGCCGGGAAGTAGTCGGCGGCCAGTTCCTGCGTGGTCAGGCCGGCGCGGTGGTCGGGGAAGGACAGGAAGACCATGACCGCGTCCAGGGTGCGCCGGGGCTGCGGATAGGCGCCGTTCCACGTGTCCAGGCCGAGGGAGTGGTGCGCCGCCGTGCGGGTGAGCGCGCACGGCCCGGCACCGGGGTCCGCGGCGGACGCGGGGCCCGGGACGAGCGACATGGCCGCGAGCGCCGTCAGGGAGGTGAGGGCCGCCGCCGTGCTGCGCATGCGGGAGCGATCCACTCCCCCGGGTGTCTCCTGTCGCGGCACATCGACCTCCCAAGGTGGATTCGTACCAACTCCTCCCACCCTGAGGCGATTGTCGTACTAGCGCCCTGTTCCAGTGCCCCACACGAGTGAGGCATGCGGCAAGCCGGTGACCTCACAGGTTCACCCTCTTGCTACAGAACGTCACGATCGATCACGGGAGATCAAGAGAGGTCGGAGGCCGCTCAGGACTGCGCAGAAACGATCAGGCGAGGGCGTACGACAACCCGTCAGCACACCGAGGCACGGCCCCCCATCCGGCGACGCCGCTGGATAGGGCCGTACGGCTACCTCTATGATCGGCACACTTTCCTGCACGGACACGACGAGCACTGCGGGAGCCAACGGTGAGCGGAACCTCTGACGAAACCGGTTCGGCGGCCGACAGCATCCGATCGGCCATTACGGAGCGTCACCCCGCCGTGCCTGTCACGCCTCCCCCGTCCCCCCGCAGCGATCCCGAAATGCGCGACTTCCGGGCCGCTTTCAACGCAGCCCACCTCGCCATGGCCGTCGTCGACCGCAGCGGATACGTCATCGCCGCGAACACCGCCCTGGCCGGCCTCCTCGGCACGGAACCGCACGCGCTCGTCGAACAGCGTGCCGCCGACCTGGTGGACCTCGGCGCGGAGGCCCGCACCTGGCAGGCGTACCAGGAGGTGCTGCGCGGCCGGCAGGCCCGGCTGCGCTGCACGCGCCGGCTCAAGCACCCGGACGGGCATTCGCTGTGGACCGAGGTCACCCTCGGCCCCGTGCCCGGCACCCGGGACGTGCTGCTGTCCGTCGCCGACATCAGCGACCGCCGCGACCTCCAGGCCCGGCTGCGGCACCTCCAGATGCACGACCCGGTGACCCGGCTGCCCAACCGGACCCTGTTCTTCGAGCGGCTCTCCGCCGCCCTGGAGGCCTCCTCGTACGAGCACGGCGGCACGGGCCGGATCGGCCTGTGCTACCTCGACCTGGACGGCTTCAAGGCGGTCAACGACACCCTCGGCCACCGGGTCGGCGACCGGCTGCTGACCGCCGTCGCGGCCCGCCTCACCCAGTGCGCCGACCAGTCCGGGTACGGGCGCACCGGCGGTCACCTGGTGGCCCGCCTCGGCGGCGACGAGTTCGCCCTGCTGGTCGAGGACTCCACCGGCACCGAGCAGCTCGTGGACCTGGCGCGCAGCACCCTGGCCGCCGTCCAGGAGCCGTTCGACCTGGCCGGGCAGCGGCTTTCGGTGTCGGCGTCGATCGGCGTGGTGGAGCGGCCCGCGGCCGGCACCTCGGCGACCGGCCTGATGCAGGCCGCGGACACGACCCTGTACTGGGCCAAGGCCGACGGCAAGGCCCGCTGGACCCTCTTCGACCCGGAGCGCAACGCGCACCGGATGACCCGTCAGGCCCTCACCTCCACGCTCCGGCCGGCGGTGGAGCGCGGCGAGTTCGCGGTGGAGTACCAGCCGCTGGTGGACCTGGAGAGCGGGGCGGTGCGCGGGGTGGAGGCCCTGGTCCGGTGGAACCACCCGCAGTTCGGCAGTCTGACGCCGAATCGGTTCATCGGCATCGCCGAGGAGGACGGCTCCATCGTCCAGCTGGGCCGCTGGGTCCTGCGGACCGCCTGCCGGCAGGCCCGGCGCTGGCAGATCGAGCACCCGACCGACGCGCCCGTCTTCGTCTCCGTCAACGTCGCGGTCCGCCAGGTGTGGGACTCCGACCTGGTCGGCGATGTCGCGGGGATCCTCGCCGAGACCGGGCTCGCCCCGCAGCTCCTGCAGCTGGAGCTCACCGAGTCCGCGGTCATGGGCTCCGCGGGCCGCCCGCTGCAGGCTCTCCAGGCCCTCAGCGACATGGGCGTGCGGATCGCCATCGACGACTTCGGCACCGGCTACTCGAACCTCGCCTACCTGAGCCGCCTGCCGGTGTCCGTGCTGAAGCTGGACGGATCCTTCGTCCACGGCTTCCGCTACGACGAGGGCACCCACCCGAACCCGGCCGACGAGACCATCGTCGAGGCCCTCGTCCAGCTCGCGCACCGGCTGGGCCTCACCGTCACCGCGGAGTGCGTGGAGACCGCCGGACAGGCGGCCCGGCTGCGGCGCGTCGGCTGCGACACGGGCCAGGGCTGGCTGTACTCGCGCGCGGTGGCCCCTGAGCGCATCGCCGAGATGATCGGCACCCGCCCCGGCGCCGGCCACGACCGCTGGTAGACGCGGGCCGGCGGTCTTTCCGTCGGTCCTTCCGTCGGTCCTTCCGGCGGTCCTTCCACGGGGGAGGCAACGGTCCGGGAGGCTCATGGACTCCGTTGAGTAGGAGGTGGAGACCATGGGGGGACGCAAGCAGGCGCTGGACGAAGAATTCCAGGGCTTCATGACGAGCAGGTGGCCGCGGCTGATGCGGACGGCGTATCTGCTGACGGGCGAGCAGTACGCGGCGGAGGACCTGGTCCAGGCGTCGATGGAGAAGGTCTACGCGTCCTGGCGCAGGGTGCGTCAGGCCGAGGATCCGGACGCCTACGTGCGGCGGGTGGTCACCAACACGCATGCGCGGCGGTTCCGGCGGCGCCTGAGAGAGGACCTGGCACCACCGGGCGGGGACGGGCCGGTGCGGGAGCTCGCCGACCGTGCCGAGCAGGGCGACCGGATGGCGCAGGCGGACGAGCGAGCGGCGCTGATGCGGGGCCTGGCGCAGCTGCCGCTGCGGCAGCGACAGGCGGTGGTGCTGCGGTACTGGGAGGACCTGAGCGAGACGCAGGCGGCCGAGGCGATGGGGTGCTCGGTCGGCGCGGTCAAGAGCAATGCGGCCAAGGGGATCGCCAAGCTGCGGGCGATCCCCGCCCTGGTGACGGTGGCCGACCGATGAGCGGGGGAGAGGAAAGCACGATGCGGACGACCGGTGTCGAAGACGAGGTGGCCGAGCTTCTCGCCCGGGCGGCCGACGGCGCGGCGGTGGGCCCCGCCCCGGTGGGGGCGGTGATACGGGGCGGCCGTCGGCGGCGGACCCGCAGAGCGGTCCTGAGGGGGGCGTTGGCACTGGCCGTGATCGTCCCGCTGGGCGGGGTGGCGGTTTCGGTGGCCCGTGAGGACCGGGCGGCACAGGTGGCGCAGACCCCGAAGCCGTCGAAGGACGGCGAGGTCTCGGTCGATCTCGGAACCACGACGATCGACGGCAAGGTGTTCCACGCCCAGCTCACCCTGTCCCGGATCCCGGAGGACCCCAATCTGCAGACGGAGAACCCGCCGCCCGGCTACTACGGGTCTCCGGAAGGCCCGTGGCCCTGGGCGAAGATCGTCTTCAACAGTCAGGACGGGCGGTCCGTGACGATCGACTACCGGCCCGAGCCCGCGATGCCGGATCCGGAAGGCGTGTTCTTCCGGTCCAGCCTCGCCACGGCCTGGAAGCCCGATGGCGGAACGCAGGCGTACACGATGACCGTGGGGCGCCTCAAGCCGGAGTACACACGCGCGGTGATCACCTGGAAGGACGGCTCCACCAGCGAGCCGAAGCTCCAGGCGGTACCCCGGTCCGATCGGCTCTGGCTGATAGCGGCGTCGATGCCGGGGGTGAGGCCCGACCATGTGGACCTGTACGACGCGAACGGGAACCACACGCAGAGGAAACTGGGCTGAGCCGACGGCCGGGTGCTCCGCCAGGAGGTCGGGCGCCGAAGCCGGTGGCCCCGCACGGCGGGAGGGCGCTTCGTGAGGTGCCGTCGTGGTGCTCAGGCTTCGATACGTAGCCAGGTGTCGCCCGTACGGAGCCAGAGGGAGCCGTCGCGGCCTTGGCCGCAGCGGATGACGACCCGCCCGGGCACCCGAAACCGGCGGCGGCTGGTCACGGCCCAGGTGTCGCCGGTGAACTCGGCGCGTATGAGCTCGACGGAACGCTTGTTGTGGTCCCGCTGCGTCAGTACCGCCCGGTTGCCGCGGACTGCGAATCCGTCCGGCAGCCGGACGGGGCTGCGGTAGCTGGTCACGTCGCCGGTGGACGGGGTGATCCGCGTCAGGAAGGTGCCGCCCTTGCCGCTTCCGGAGTACCAGACGAGCCATACCCGTTCGCCCTCGGTCGCGGCGGTGCAACCTTCCAGGGGGTGGTCGGGCAGCCGCCCCTCGGGAGCCCAGGTCGCCTGGCCCTGGGTGTTCCAGCCCGCAAGGCCCGCCCCTGACTCGGGGTGGCCTCCGTAGATGCCTTCGTCGCCGTAAGCCGTCCAGATGCCTCCGTGGGCGTCGGTGACCAGGGCGGGGATGTCATCGCCGATGCAGAATGCGGCTTCGGGCGAACCTGACGGGGAGAACACCACGGCGTTGGGCTCCCAGAAGCCCTCGGCCTCGTCCCGGAACGTACGGCCGGACACCAGCAGGAACCGGGTATCCGGGAGCAGGGCCAGGTGACTGGGCCGGATCCGGATGTCCTCCACCGGGATGCGCCGCTCCTCCTGCCCTGCGATGGTGACCAGCTCTCCGCTGAACGGGTCGTCCGGCCGCCACCCGACCCAGCCCTTGGGGTAGCGGTCGCGTTGAAGGTGTCGCCGGTGGACCAGCAGGACCGCCAGTTCCCCGGCGGGCCCGACGGTCCACCAGAGTGCTCGGCGCCCCCGCATCACGTCGGCGGCGGGAAGCCGCCACACGTCGTGTATCGCGGCATCGGACCGAGCGGTCACGGGGAGCAGGTTCATGGGCAGTCGCCTCTGGGACTCCGGGAGCCACGGCCCCGAAGATCGCCACCTTACCGGCCCTCGGCCGACCCTGCTTCAGGCTGCCGGAAACGGCCCGCACGAGTTCAGCGGGCCGGATCCACCACAGAGTTGAGCAACGAGTTCAGAGGCTGCGGACGAAGGCTTCGAACGCCGCCGGGGCGACCGTGAAGGCGGGGCCGTCGGGCCGCTTGGAGTCCCGGACGGCCACGAGGCAGGGCTGGGCGGCCACTTCCACGCACTCGCCGCCGGTGGAGCCGCTGTGCGACGACTTGCGCCAGGCGGCGGTGCCTAGGGGGGCGCACTCGACGCACTGGCCGCCGGTGTCGCCGCTGTACGAGGACTTACGCCAGAGCGCGCCCGTCAGGCTCGGCTTCGTGTCCATAACGCTCCTCCATCACGCGGGCGATGAGCGCCGCCGACGCCTCCAGGGAGAGCGCGGCAGCCCGCAGATGATCGTATCGGAGGTGCCCTTCCCTGAGAGCCTGCGGATTGGCCGTCATATGGCCCTGCACGAAGTCCTCGGTGTAAACCACGTCCGGGTCATCGTCGAACCGCAGAAGGTTGAAGGAACCCATCAGCCCCGCATGGGCGCCTGCTTCGAAGGGGAGGATCTGCAACTTCACCCACTCCTGCTCCTGGAGTGCCAAGAGGCGCGCGAGTTGGTTCCGCATGACCCCCGGTCCACCGATGTGCTGGCGCAGTGCGGCCTCGCTCAGAACCACCCAAAGCAGTGGCGGGTTCTCACGGTCCAGAATCCGCTGCCGATCCATCCGCGCGGCAACCTTCGCGTCCAGACCCTTCTTACTGCGAGCACCGAGCAGCGCCCGCGCGT
Organism: Streptomyces sp. BR123; assembly: GCF_013401435.1. GTDB lineage: Bacteria > Actinomycetota > Actinomycetes > Streptomycetales > Streptomycetaceae > Streptomyces. The sequence continues at coordinate 703 of NZ_JACBGN010000161.1, read as the reverse complement.
AGCCCTCGGTTTGGAGCAGTCCGTCGACCAACTGCGCCTGGAAGCTGTAGATGTACGAAGCCCGCGCCTCCATCTCGGCGTACGCCTGGAACCACGTAGGCAACTGGCTTCGTAGGACCAGGCCCACGAGGCGGGAGAATGAGCCTCCCGTTCCGAGGGCCGCGTCAATCCGTTCCGAGAACTCGCGGGTCGGAACCCGGCGGGTCGTCTCGACCATCCCGATCAGGGCGCCCGTGCAGAAGACGATGCCGCCCAAGTCGTTCTGGCTCAGCTTCGCCTCCTCTCTCCAGCGGCGCAGCTCGTAGCCGTAGAAATCCAGCGGTGAGGCGCTGGGATCGAGTTCGCGTGCCTGGGTCATGGGACGGTCACCCCTGAGAGCGGATGCAGAACCAGGGCCGGATTCAGCCTGTAGCCGAGCGTAGCGGCGCGGACGCGCTCCGGTGTCTGGAATCCCGCAACCATGTGACACACCTCCGCCCCGCACCCGGGCTGGTGGGTGCGGGGCGGGGTGTCGCTCGGCGCGGGGTGGGGGGAGATCAGCAGGCGCCGAGGTCCTTCCAGACACCCCATTCACCGGTGGTGCCGGGCTCCTCGTTCTGCGTCCACCACTGGGCCTTCCACTTGCGGCCCTTGTGCGAGACCTCCGCGCCGCCGGTGTAGACCGTGCCCGCGGCGTACGCCGGGGCGGAGCCGCAGCCCGTGG
>NZ_JACBGN010000160.1 GCF_013401435.1 Streptomyces sp. BR123 | reverse complement strand
CTACCCCTCCCGCGCCCCCGCCACCAACCTCGCGGACCTGCGGGCCCAGGTCGCCGCCAACGCCAAGGGCGTCGAGGAAGTGGACCGGATGATCCGCCACTTCGGCCTCGACGTGGTGCAGGCCTACATGCGGCACGTCCAGGACAATGCCGAGGACGCGGTCCGCCAGGCGCTGGACACCCTCGCCGACGGGGAGTACCGCTACGAGACCGACTCCGGCGCCGTCATCGCCGTCCGCGTCACCGTGGACCGCGAACAGCGCTCCGCGACCGTCGACTTCACCGGCACCTCGCCCCAACTCGACTCCAACTTCAACGCCCCGACCTCGGTCGTCACGGCCGCCGTACTGTACGTCTTCCGCACGCTGATCGACCGGGACATCCCCCTGAACGACGGCTGCCTGCGGCCGCTGCGCATCGTCGCCCCGCCCGGCTCCATGCTCGCCCCCGAACCGCCCGCCGCCATCGTCGCGGGCAACGTCGAGACCTCCCAGGCCGTCACCGGGGCCCTGTACGCGGCGCTCGGCGCCCAGGCGGAGGGCAGCGGCACGATGAACAACGTCACCTTCGGCAACGAGCGCCACCAGTACTACGAAACGGTCGCCTCCGGCGCAGGCGCCGGGCCCGGATTCCACGGAGCCTCGGCGGTGCAGACGCACATGACGAACTCCCGGCTGACCGACCCGGAGGTGCTGGAGCTGCGCCTGCCGGTCCTCGTCGAGGAGTTCTCGGTACGCGCCGCCAGCGGCGGTGCGGGCCGCTGGCACGGCGGCGACGGCGTGGTGCGCCGGATCCGCTTCCGCGAGCCGATGACGGTCAGTGTGCTCTCCGGGCACCGGCGCGTACCGCCGTACGGGATGGCGGGAGGGGAGCCGGGCGCCCTCGGCGCCCACCACGTCGAGCGGGCGGACGGAACCGCCGTGCCCATGGCGGGCTGCGACTCCGTGGAGGTGCGCGCCGGGGACGTGTTCGTCCTGCACACCCCTGGCGGCGGTGGCTACGGCAGCGCGGACACCGGCCCCGCAGGGACGTGACGGCCGGACGCGGCCGCGCCGGACAGGGGCCACCCCGGCCGGGCGGGCTCGGCCCGGCGGCGGCATCGCCCGGTGCAGCCCGGTCCGGGGGCAGCTCAACGGCGTGGCCGCAGGACCAGCCCGTGGTCGCCGTCGACGAGGACGCTCTGGCCGTCGCTCAGTCGCGTGGTCGCGTCCAGGGTCGCCATGACCGCCGGGATGCCGTACTCGCGGGCGACGATCGCGGCATGGGACGCCACGCCTCCGGCGTCGGTGACGACGGCCGCTGCCCGGCGGAAGAGAGGCGTCCAGGCGGGACTGGTATAAGCGGCGACCAGAACCTCGCCGTTGCGGAGGGCGGCGAACCCGTCCGGACCGTGGACCACACGGACCGGACCCTCCGCCGTGCCGGCACTGCCCGGGGCTCCGCGCAGCAGAACCTCGGCATGTGCCAGGTCGATCGGCTGTGCGGGGGCCGGCGGGACGAGCGGTGTCCGGGCGAGGCCGGCGCGTCCTGCCTTGCGGTCGGACGCCCGCTCGCGCAGCCCGGCGGCGAGCCCGGGTGCAGGCGGCCAGGTGCCGATGCCGTCGAGTTCTTCCAGGCGCAGGTGGTAGACGTCCTCGGCCGTGTCGAGCACCCCCTCGGCGACGAGCCGGTGCCCCATCTCCAGAAGCGCTTGCCGCATCGCAGGCAGCGGCAGCATGGCCAGGAACCGCGTGTCGTCGCGGATCTGCTGGAACCAGCGTGCCTGCCGGAGCAGCACACGAACCGCCGACCGGAGCGGTTCCGGTCCCAGGCGAAGTACGGGGTGCTGGAAGAGGGCCGTTTCCGCCTGTCCGCCGGGCCCGGGTCCGGGCGGCGGCGGGTCCTGGGAGGCGAGGCTCTTGAGCATGCCGAGGACGATGTCCGGCCTGTCGCGCCACGTCCCCTGCGTGAGCAGCAGCGGTGTCACGGTGTCCCGGTGCCCGTACACGTCGAGGAACGTGTCGAAGCCGGACACGAAGCCGGGAGCCGTCTCCCGCATGCTCGTGTGCAGTGCCTCGCACAGCTCGTCGGCGGTGCGCCGGGCGAAAGCCTCCGACAGCCCCGCGTCGGCCCGGATCGCGGTCGCCAGGTCCTCCAGTGCGCGGTTCGCGTCGGCGGTCAGGGTCTCCACACCGGCGAGGAGTGCACCGGTGAGCCGACGCCGCCGCAGCAGGGACAGCGAGACGTACAGCACCGCCAGCGCCAGCAGGGTTCGCGGGAAATAGCGCAGCCGGAGCTCCAGCAGCGGGGCGGCGATCCGGGGTCCCTCCTTCAGCAAGGCCGTGAGTTCCGGCCAGGAACAGCCTCCGATGTCCAGCGTGCGGAGCTCGTCAGCTCGTGCGCGCATGGTCCCGATGAGCGGATCGGACCTCCACAGGGCGGGGTCCCGGCGGCGGGCCGCACGTGCGAGTCGTACGGGCGCCGTCAGCAGACGCGGGGTGGGGCGGGGGACCGGTATCTCCACGCGGACGACCACACCGTTGTCCTCGATGAACATCCGGGAGGCCGGAGGACAGGCGACGCCGGTCGCTTCGACGGCTTTGTCCAGCAGTGCGATCAGCGGGCCCAGCCATGCCGTCATGTCGATCGGGTAGGGCCGGACCGGCAGGACTTCGCGGAGCATCGCACGTGCCGTCTGCCGGAAGCGGCCCGGCAGCCCGGCGACGCCCGTCCGCTCGGGCAGAGCGGTGATCGGGCGGGTCTGGAGGACGTACGGCTTCCCGTCGGCCCAGGCCCACTCGATGTCCTGAGGCCGGCCGAAGTGGCGCTCGACGTCCCGGGCGAGGCGGATCAGTTGCCGTACCGCCGGGGCGGGCAGTGCCGGGCCGGCGGTACGGGGCCCGGCGGCCCGCTCGGTACCGCCGCCGGGGCGGGACCGCACGTAGGCTCCGTGATGTCCCGCGGTGCGTCGGACCACCTTCGGACGCCGTGTGTCGACCACGATGTGTTCGGGGGAGACCAGCCCGGAGACCACCGACTCGCCGAGCCCCGGGCTCGCGTCGATGACCAGTGCGTGCCGGTTGCCCGTGACGGGATCGCTGGTGAACGCCACTCCCGCGAAGTCGGCGTCCACCATGCGCTGCACGACGACCGCCATCCTCACCCGGCCGTGGTCGATGCCGTGCCCGGCGCGGTAGTCGACCGCCCGGTCGGTCCACACGGAGGCCCAGCAGCGGACGACCGCGTCGAGGACGTCCTGCTCCCCGATGACGTTGAGGAACGTGTCCTGCTGGCCGGCGAACGCCGCCTCCGGCAGATCCTCCGCGGTGGCGCTCGAACGCACCGCCACCGCACCGCCGAGATTCCGGTACGCGACGCACACCGCGTCGGCCACATCGTGGGGGAGCCCGGCCCTCACGACCGCCCCGCGGATCGCCGCCGGACCGGCCGTGCCGAGCGGGCCCAGGTCGGGCGGCCGGTACGCCGCCGTGGTCACCACGAACCCCGCAGGCACCGGAAAACCGGCGCGGACCAGTTCCGCGAGGTTCGCGCCCTTCCCGCCCGCGACGTCCGGATCCGTCCGCCCCCGGCGCCCGAGCACGAGGACCAGGTCCGGTGCGCCCGCCTCCTTCGCTGCACCGTCCATGCGCGTGCTCCTTCCCTTTCCGGCGCAGGCCCGTCCGTCCAACGGCCCGTGCCGGGCCGGCTCCGCTCAGGGCAGGACCTGCCACAGCGCCTCCGTGGACCGGTCGTGACCGTGGGCCTCGACGGCTCACCGGAAAGCCCTGCAAGGACCCTGGCACGGGCTGCGCACGGAGCGGCGTGTCACCACTGCATCGTGTGGCGTGGAGGACCCGTGTGCGTGGAGGCCGTGTCGTCGGAGCGGGCGGTGACGTGTGATGCCACGGCGACCACACCGTCGAGTTGTTCGATGAGGCTGCGGAGAGCGGGCAGCTGGCTCCGGCGCTCGACGCGGCCGTCCAGGGTGACGATTCCGTCCACCACGTGCACGTCGACGTCACCGGCCCTCACGCCGAGGACGTCTGTGAGGATCTCGTCGGTGACCCGTCGCCGTATCTCGGAGTCGGGACGCAGGAACGTGCGGAGCAGGTCCCGGCGGGTGACGATGCCGACGAGCCGGTCCTCCACGTCCACGACGGGCAGCCGCTCGATGCCGCGGCGCGTCATCAGCCGGGCGGCGTCAGCCGCTGTCTCCTCGGCGTGGACGGTGACCGCGGGCGCGGACATGACGTCGCCCGCCACAGGGGCACGCGCCGGCGTACCGTCCTGCGGATCCGGCCGGAGGGCCGAGGCGGCCGTGCCTGCCAGCAGGTCGGTCTGCGAGACGACGCCCACCACCCGGTCCTCGCCGTCCAGAACGGGGACTCCGGAGATGTCGTGCTGGGCCAGGAGCTTCGCGACGTCCTTGAAAGGGGTGTCCGGGGCCACGGAGACGACCGCGTCGGTCATCAGGTCCGCCACCTTGATGTGCTTCATGAGGCCCTCCTGCTGTGCCGGGTCGTGCGCGGCCGACGTCCTGCGGTCACGCCACTCACCCTGCACCGGCGCCCGCCGGCGATCGAGGGCCGAACGGTCCCGTCCCGGGACCGGAAGGACCACCTGCTCCGGGGACACCGGGCCGCGCTCGGGGCATGGGACCTTTGGCCCCGGCGGCGGTCCCGGGCGGCCCTCCTCCCGTGCGGACCCGGGTGTCAGCGTGGGTGGTGTCCCCATCGGATCCTCGGTTGGGAGTAGCCGTGGAGAGCACCATCCGTACCCCGGACACCAGCTCGGTCATCGTCGGCGTGGACGGCTCGCAGCCGGCGCGCGACGCTGCCCTGTGGGCTGCCGGGGAGGCCGTACGACGCGGCCGGCCCCTGCACATCGTCCACGGCGCCGACACCGACGGCCGGGCCCTCTACCTGTCGTCGGAGAGCGTCGAGAAGATCCGCGCCGCCGGCCGGGAACTCCTCGACGACACGGCGAAGGCCGTGACCGCCGAATACCCCGGTCTGTGCGTGACCACGGAGTTCAGCCGCACGGACGCCGTCACCACCCTGCACCGGACCGGCGGCCTGCACGGCACGATCGTCGTGGGCAGCCGCGGCCTGGGCGGTTTCCACTCCCTCATGCTCGGCTCCGTCGGCCTCAAGACGGCGGCCGGTGCCAGGACCCCGGTGATCGTCGTCCGCGGGGTCGAGGAGGCGGAGGAGCGCGGCACTGTCCTCGCGGCCGTCCGCGACGAGGACGACCTTCTCTGCGCCCTGTACGCGGCACAAGAGGCCGGACTGCGCAAGGCGTCCCTGCAGCTGCTCCACGTGTGGAACATGATCCAGTCCACCGGTGACGTCGTCAGCATGCTCGACGACGTCGACGGGATCGCGGGGCAGCACGTCGAGGCCCTGAACGCCGTCACGGAGGCCGTCCGCGACGAGTTCCCCGACCTGCCCGTACGGGCCGACGCGGAGAAGAGCACCTCCGTGTCCGGGGTCCTGGTCGAGGCGTCCCTGCATGCCGACCTGCTGGTCATGGGCGGCCGCCGGGCACCGGCTACGCTCGGACTCGGCCGCAACCTGGGCAGGGCCACGCACAGCGTCCTGCACCACGCACACTGCCCCGTGCTCCTCATCCCGCGCGCGGGAAGCGGCTCCGGCGGCCGGACATGACCGGGCCCTCGGGAAAGCGCCCGTGACGTCGTCCTCGGGATCGACCCGCTGAGGGAGGGGCACCTGCCCGTGGCCGGGGCGGCCGACGAGGCGTCCCGGCGCCGGCTCTCTCGCGGTGCCCCTGACCGCCCAGGCCCCCTGCCCGGTCGTCGTCGCGGGCGAAGCCGAGCACCTCACCCGGCAGCCGCCCGACACCCCGCCGGGCGCGCACGTACGGGGGGCGCGGGCCCGCTTACAACTGCCCCTGGTCCTTCAGGACTCGGCGGGCCTGGGCGAAGAGCATGCCCACGTTCACCGACTTGCGGCACACGACGACGGCCACGACCTCGTCGGCGCTGTCCACCCTGAGGAAGAGATGCGCGAGGTTGTCGCTGTTGACGAGGATCTCCTGGAAGTAGTGCCGATCGCTGACGACCCCGCGGCGCTCCTTGAAGATCCCTTCGATCATCAGCACGTTGCGGCCCTGGAACAGGTCGAGGGTGGCTGCCGCCAACATGTCGAGGACCTCCGGCGGATGCGAGTCGACCGTCTCCACCGACAGCAGCATGCCCGTGGACATGTCGATGACTCCCGCGGCCACACAGTCCGGCACCTCGGTGCGCAAGGCCTTGACGAGGCTTTCGATCCGCCCCGCCATGGTCTGCGGTCCCCGCGTTTCCGACCCGCTCATCGTGCTCCTTCTTCGGTTCCGTCGGTCTGTCCCGCTGATGCGTTGCCCGGAGCGGCTGCGTCGGCGGAGGTTTCGGTGAGCAAGGTGGTGATGCGTTGCGCGGAGGCCTGTGTCTCGGTGTGCAGGCGGGCGATGTCCATGCCCGCGTCACCGAGCACCCCGATCAAAGCCATCTCACCGAGGGTGTGGGTGACGAGGTAGCCATCGGTGAACCGGGACACGGTGTGGTGGAGCAGGCCCCTGCTCGTCATGGAGCCGGCCCGGCGGGCGATGTTGAGGGTCGCCGCGGTGAGGGCGGCCAGACTCTCGGGTTCCGCGGTGTCGTCGGTCTCCGCCGTGATCAGCAGGCCGTCGACGGAGGCCACCACGACGTCGGTGACCCCGACGACCCGGTTCCTCAGTGTCCTCGCCTCTGCTGCCAGCTGGGCTTTCCTGGTTGTCACTGCTCTCCTGTCGTGTTCGTTCTTCTGTGTGTGGCGCCGACGGCGCACTCAGCAGGTTCGCCACCGGACCGGTAGGTCCCGGTCGGCGTCCGTCGGGGGACGTCAGAGACCGGCCGCCGGCCTGAGCGGCAGGATGTCGGTGATGCCGCTCGCCCCGGGCAGACGGCGCGGCAGGTTGCCCGCGGCGGTGGCAGGCCTGACGGGGGAGTCCTTGAACCGGGCGGGCACCACCGCCTCGATCAGCCCCTCGCCCAGCAGCCGGGAGACTTCCACCGCGACGGCGTACAGGCTCCGGCCGAGGAGGAACGCGATGTCCCGGGCGCTGCGCCGGCCGTTGACCCGGAGCAGGATCTCCCGACGCTCACCGGCGACCGTGGTGTCCAGCGACGCGGTGCCTGCGTCGGTCCTGCCCAGCCGGGTGCGGAAGGGGGAGAAGGGGCGCCGACGGGAGGCGAGGGCCCGGATCCGCCGCTCCGCCTCCCGTACCAGCCAGTCCGGTTCGATGGCCTGGAGGGCGGCCAGCCGGCAGTCCTGCGTGTCGTGTTCCAGGCTGAAGCCGTCGATCCGGCCCATTCCGACGGCCAGGGCGCCGTCCAGCGCGGCCGCGGTGCATATCAGCTGCAATTCCGCGGCGCCGACGAGTTCCCGGGCGACGAGTTCGGCTCCGATGAGACGTTCCGTGGGGCAGGAACGTGTCGCTGAGGCCCAGTCCGCCTCACTGACACGACCGGATCGCAGCAGGAGGGTCTCCGCCCCGGGGGCACCCGGCGAGACCACCTCGACGATCGCGCCGCCCCTGAGATGGAACGATCCACCGGGATCCCCGGCCACCAGCAGCGTTCCGGAGATCCGGCCCAGTGGCGCCTCGCTCAAGGTCCTGGCGAGTTCCAGTCCCCTCACCCGTGACGGTTCCCTGGGGGTCGGTACATCGATTTCTGGCATGCCCCTGCAATCGGCCGCGCTTTCCGTGGATGCCCCGCGACTGGCATCCGCATGCGTCAGTCCGGGAAGTGATGGTCAGCCTAAAGGGTTATTTTCCGCCGGGCAGCTGACCGCCCGTTTGTTTGTGGCAAGTGAACTGTCGTGAGTTATTGCAGTCGTTTTGGTTTCGTATTTGCCTGCTTCGATCGGAGGGCCTCGGGAGACGAACGCCGTGCCCGGCCTCGAAGGGGCCGATGAGGCGCCTTGCGGATGTGATGGCGTCGACGAACCGGAACCACCCGTCCTCGCGCAGCCGGCGGGCCGGACGAACAACCCGGCACGAAGCCCGGGCAGGAGACGGGGCGCGGCCTTGGATCGCCGGCCGCGCGTGGAGCAGTGGTGCCCACGGCGGCCGGGGGAGGGGCGCTCTGCAGGCCCGGCCGGGGTGCACAGGAAGCCGAACAGGCCATCCTCCAGCCGCGGCAGCCGCAGCGGACCCGCAGTGGCGCCGGTCCGCCGAGCGGCCGTCTCGGGGCCCGCCGCGATCACGGCGTGCCCCTGTCCGGCGGCCTCGCCCCCTGGCTTCCCCCGCGCCGGTGAGCGGCGTCTGAAGCCGACCGATGGGCGGCGGACGGGCACGGTCCGGATCGTCGCCGTCTGCCTGGTCCTGCTCGGAGTGACCGGCGTGCGGGTGGGCCGAGTGGTGTCCTGCGCGGACCGTACGGTCACCGGCGCGCCGGGCCGCCACCTGGGGCATGCTGAAAGGGACGGCCCGAGCAGGGAGGCGATTGCCCGTGGGCGCCGTTGACGTGGTGGTGGTCGTGGCCGCTGTGGCTCTGATCGGTGGCCTCGGCTGGTATTTCTTCGGCCCTCGCCGGGCCGGGTCCACCCGGCTGGAGGGCGGGGTGCAGCGGGTGGACGTGGTCGTCCGCGGCGGATACAGCCCGAACCTGATCAAGGTCCACCAGGGGACGCCGCTGGAGCTGGTCTTCGATCGGCAGGAGTCCGGGGAGTGTACGTCCCGGGTGGTCTTCCCGGATCTGCACGTGAGCGCCGGGCTGCCCGCCCATACCCGCACCACGGTGCGCCTGAGCCCGGACCGGCCGGGTTCGTTCGGCTTCGCCTGCGGCATGAACATGATCCACGGCACCCTGCTCGTCGAAGCGGACGGACGGCCGGAAACAGCGTCGCCCCCACCATCCGGCGACGGCGCCACCACCATGCCCGAGGGCGCTCCGGCAGCCGTCGTGGACAGGTCGGCGGCCGAAGCGGAGGCCGCCGACGCCGCCGAGCGGCAGGCGGAGATCGGGGACCTGACCCGCCGGGTCGCAGTCGGCGCGGTCCTGACCGCTCCGGTGCTGATCGCGGTGATGGCGCACGAGCTGTTCGGGGCCGACTGGGTACCCGAGTGGCTGCTGAACCACTGGCTCCAGCTGGCGCTGATCACCCCGGTGATGCTGTACACCGGCTGGCCGATCCACGTGACCGGCTGGCTCGCGCTGCGCCACCGCAGCGCGGACATGAACTCCCTCATCACCCTCGGCACGAGCGCCGCCTACGGCTACAGCCTGCTCGTCACCCTCGCCCCCGGCCTACTGCCGCAGGACGTGCGCGAGGTGTATTACGAAGCCGTCGGGGTGATCCTGACGCTGATCCTCCTCGGACGGCTCCTGGAGGCCCGCGCCAAAGCCGGCACGGGCGAGGCCATCCGCGCCCTGCTGGGTCTTCAAGCCCGTACGGCCCGCGTCGTACGGGACGGCACCGAGACCGAGATCCCCGTGGAGGACGTCGCGGTCGGCGACGTGATCGTGATCCGGCCCGGGGAGAAGATCCCCGTCGACGCCGAGGTCGTCACCGGCTCCTCCGCCGTCGACGAGTCGATGGTCACGGGTGAGCCGATGCCGGTCACCAAGCGCGCCGGAGACACCGTTGTCGGCGCCACCGTCAACACCACCGGCTCCCTGCAGGTACGGGCCGCCAAGGTCGGCGCCGACACGATGCTGGCCCAGATCATCCGTCTCGTACAGGCCGCGCAGGCCTCGAAGGCGCCGATCCAGCGCCTCGCAGACGCGGTCTCCGCCTACTTCGTCCCCGCAGTCATCGCCATCGCGGTCGCCACCTTCGCCGTCTGGTTCACCGTGGGCCCCGAGCCTGCACTCACCCTGGCCCTGGTCTCGGCCGTCGCCGTCCTGATCATCGCCTGTCCGTGCGCCCTCGGCCTGGCCACCCCGCTGTCGGTCATGGTCGGCACGGGAAAGGGCGCCCAGGCCGGCATACTCATCCGGTCCGCAGAAGCCCTGGAGACCGCCCACAAGATCGACACGGTCGTCCTCGACAAGACCGGCACCGTCACTGCCGGAAAGCCCGTCCTCACCGACATCCACACCGCCGCCGGCACCGACGGGACCGAACTGCTGCGCCTGGTGTCCGCAGCCGAGGAAACGAGCGAGCACCCGCTCGGCCAGGCCATCGTCTCCGGCGCCCGCGAACGCGGCGTGACCTGGCCGACGGCGGCCCGGTTCGAGTCCCTCACCGGCCGAGGCGTCGAAGCAGTCGTCGACGACCACGCCGTCCTCGTCGGCACCGCCCGCCTCCTCACGGCCGCCGGCATCGACACGGCATCGCTCAGCGCGGAGGCCGATCGCCTTTCGGCAGACGGCAAGACGCCCGTGCTCGCCGGGATCGACGGCAGGCCGGCCGGCGTTCTCGCCGTGGCCGACACGGTCAAGGCCGACTCCGCCGACGCCATTGCCGCTCTCCGACGCCTCGGCATCGAGGTCGTCATGCTCACCGGCGACGGCGCCCGAACCGCCGCCGCGATCGCCGCCCAGGTCGGCGTCACCCGCGTCCTCGCCGAGGTCCTTCCTGAGCACAAGGCGGACGAAGTCCGCCGACTGCAGCGTGAGGGCCGTACGGTGGCCATGGTCGGTGACGGCATCAACGACGCCCCGGCCCTGGCCGCTGCCGACGTCGGCCTCGCGATCGGCACCGGCACCGACGTCGCCATCGAAGCCGCCGACATCACCCTCATCTCCGGATCCCTCACCGGAGTCGTCACCGCCGTCCGCCTGTCCCGCGCCACCATGCGCAACATCAAGCAGAACCTGTTCTTCGCCCTCGTCTACAACGCCATCGGCGTCCCCCTCGCCGCCGGTGTCCTCTACCCCCTGTGGGGCATCCGCCTCACCCCGATCATCGCCGCCGCGGCCATGGCACTGAGTTCCCTGTCCGTGGTCACCAACGCCTCCCGCCTGCGCCGCTGGCACCCGGCCCTCCTGCCGCGCGCCGCATCGGTCAGCGTCCAGCCGAAAGTCGAGACCCCGGCCGAGTACGGGACGGACACCGCTACGGACAGTGCCGGTGCCGGGCAACGGGTCGTGGACCCTGTCTGCGGCATGCACATCGACCCGGCAGACGCGGCGGAGCACCGTCAGACCAACGGCGACGCCTACTTCTTCTGCTCTGCCCATTGCGCCGCCGCCTTCGACGCCGATCCCACGCGCCATACGGGCGCGGCCCGGACCACTGACAAGAGCCGGTGAACCCTTTTGCCGGATGCATGTGCGAGCTGTCGGCAGCCGGCCGGGATGCGGTCCTGGTGGACCGCCGCGCCTGGGTGAACCGACCGGCGAGGGGCCTCTCCTGCCGGGCAGCTTCCCGGCAGGAGAGGCCGAAGGGCTCACCCGTCAGGTGCGGTACGCGAAGTAGACCGCGTTCGGGTAGGACGCGATGATGCTCGCGAGCGACTTACGGTACGTGTTGGTGGAGTGGTACGTCAGGTACGGCATTCCGTTGCCGCTCCGGTACGTGACCATCATGGAGTGGTCCTTGGACCCGTCCCTGTTGAAGTCCATCTGCACGATGTCCCCGATGTCCGCCTGGTACACGTTCGCCAGGTTCGCGGCCCGCTGGTTCGAGAGCGTGAACCACGCCCACTCGTTCGCGCCGATCCAGGAGTCGCTCTGGCGGGTGCCGTCGTACCACCAGTTCCGGTAGTCGGTGGAGGAGCCCGGGACGCTCTTCCAGCCACCCGCCTTCAGTGCCTGGCTGATGAAGTTGGTGCAGTCGCCCCCGGCCCCGTTGAACTTGCGGTACGCGGGGTTGTAGCGGCTCCAGTACTTCTCCGCGTACTTCGCCATGGCGGCGTAGTCGTAGGCACCGCCGGTCTTCGCCTTGGGCTTCGGCGTGGCGGGGTACTTCGTGGACGCGGGCGTGCCGTCCGGGTACTGGTTGCCGTCGTCCTTGGTGACGTTCTCCGCCGCCGCGACCGGCTCGTTGACGGCGACCAGGCCGTTGTTCCGGGACTTGATCGAGGTCAGTTCCCAGGCGCCGCCGCGCTTGCTGGTGAGGGTCAGCTCATAATGCGTTCCGATGTCGGTGGTTTCCGGCTCGTCCCCCCGGAGCTTCTTGTAGGTGAGCGTGGTCTGCTCGGTGACCTGGACGACCGCCTTGCCGCCGGCGACCGTGGCCTTGTCCACGACGACGCGCGTGTCGGCGCCCGTGTACGCCTCGCCGAGTTCCGCCAGCCGCGTCTTGCGGGAGCGCAGCGACTGGAGCGTGGCGTCCTCGTTCTTCTTCAGCTGGGCTGACATGCGGGTCTTCGTGGCGCCCGGGCCGGAGGCGGGGCGCCCCGCCCGGTCCTCGACCAGCGCCTGGGTGCGCTGGGAGAGGACGTCGTCGGCGATGCGGGCGAAGGCGTCGGCGGTGGCGCGGTCGGCCTCGCGGGGCCCGGGTTCCGCGGTTGCGGAGTACGCGAGCATGCTCCCGGACACCAGCGCTACGGTCAGGGCCGCGATGGCGGCGGGCCTGAACCTCTTAGGTATCACTCTGTTTCCCCTTGTCACCCGGTTCGCACGAACCGGGGGACGGAATCTTCGCACAACCACGCGACTGTTTCGTCACGTTCCGTTTCTCCGACGGTCGCCCGGCGGGAGTCGCCCCGTGCACCGGGCGGCCCGCCTCCGCTTGATCGTCGGCGGCTGCCCCCGCTCGCACGGCGCGAAGCCCCCCACCAGGGGTCCGACCTCACAGAAAGTACATCTAGGGTGTGTGGGAAAGCAGAGCAGAGGGGGCATGGGGAGTGGGCAGGAAGGACATGGCCGCCAGGGGGCGGTCCCGGCGCGGGCGGAGGGCTCCGGAGGGCAGCGACGCAGCTGCCCCGGGCCGCCGGGGGAAGTCGGGTGCGCGCCGCCGGCCCCGGCAGCGGACCGTCCGGCTCGGTGCCTCGGCGCAGGCCGTCACGCGGGCCCTCGCCCCGGCCGTCGCCGCGGCGCGGCCGCAGCTGCGTCGCCTGCGGCCCGACTTCCCCCGGCCGGGCCGCACCGGCTGGCGCCGGTGGATACCCTCATGGCGCCAGTGGCTGGGCGCCTGCCTGTACGCGGTCCTGGGCATGGTGGGCTTCGTCACCCTCGCGTACGCCGTAACGGACATACCCGAAGACCTCAACTCGTTCGCCACACAACAGGACAACGTCTACTACTGGGCCGACGGCTCCACGATGGCCAGGACGGGCTGGGTCAGCCGCCAGGAGATGCCGCTGGACAAGGTGCCCCCCAAGGTTCAGGGAGCCGTCCTCGCGGCCGAGAACGCGAGCTTCTACTCGGATCCCGGTGTCTCCCCGTCCGGCTTCCTGCGCGCCGTGCGCGCAGCCTTGACGGGAGGCGAGACCCAGGGCGGGTCCACCATCACCCAGCAGTACGTGAAGAACGCCTACCTGAACCAGGACCGCACCCTCTCCCGGAAGTTCACCGAGATCCTGCTCGCCCTGAAGCTGGACAACCAGACGGAGAAGAAGCAGATCCTGCAGGACTACCTCAACACCAGCTGGTTCGGGCGCGGTACCTACGGCATCCAGCGGGCGTCCCAGGCGTACTACGGCAAGGACGTCTCGCAGCTCAATCCCAGCGAGGGCGCTTTCCTGGCCTCCCTGCTCAAGGGCGCCGGACTGTACGACCCCACCCTCAGCAAGGAGAACCACGAGCGGGCCGTCGAACGCTGGAGCTGGATCCTGGACCGCATGGTCGAGACCGGCCAGCTCTCCCGCGCCGAGCGCGCCACCTACACGAAATTCCCCGAGCCCTCCAGCTCGTCCCTGGTCGGCATTCCGGGCGCGCAGACCGGCTATCTGGTCGAGATGGCCAAGGCCTACACGATCAAGGCGAGCCACCTCAAGGAGTCCGACTTCGACCTCGGCGGCTACCAGATCTACACGACCTTCGACCGGGCCCGTATGACCGCCCTGACCGCCGCCGTCCAGGAGACCCAGAAGGATTTCGACGCCGAGCGGCGCCCCGACACCGACAAGTACGCCAAGATCGGCGCGGCGAGCATCGCCCCCGACGGGCGACTGCTCGCCGTGTACGGGGGCCCCGACTACCTGAAGCAGGGCTTCAACGAGTCGAACGCGACGACGATCCCGGTCGGCACGGCGTTCACGCCGATCGTCTATGCGGCCGCCCTCGACGAAGGGGTGGCGCGCACGCGCGGCAAGGCCCGCACCCCCGTGTCCCCCTCCTCCGTCTACGACGGCAACGACCAGGTGACCGTACAGACGCCCGAGGGCCCGTACTGGGACCGCAGCGGCAAGGTGCTCAAGGGGCGCAACGACGGCGGCCGCAACTGGGGCCAGGTGACCTTGCGCCAGGCCGTGGCCAACTCCGTCAACACCCCCATGCTCCAGCTCGGCCTCGACGTCGGCCTCGACCGGGTGGAGGTGTTCGCCCGGCGCTCGGGGCTGCTCGAATCGAGCCTCGGGCCGCGGATCCCCGGATTCGCGCTCGGGGAGAACTCGATGCCCAGCGCGATCCGGATGGCCGGCGCCTACCAGACCTTCGCCGCCGACGGCATGCACACCGACCCCTACTCGGTGCGCTCGGTCACGCGCAACGGCGCCGCCGTGCCGCTCGATGCGCCGAAGCCGGCCCGGGCCGTGACGGCGAAGACCGCCCGCGCGGTGACGGACGCCCTGCGCGACACCCTCACCGAGGGTTCGGCGAAGACGGTCGGCAAGGCGCACGCCGGCGCGGCGGGCAAGACCGGAACGACCGCCGCGAACACGGCGGGCTGGTTCGTGGCCAGTACGGAGCAGGAGTCCACGGCCGTCGTGGTCTACCGGATGTCGCTGACCGACCTGGTTCCGCTGCCGTTGACGGGGTTGGGGGGCGACGCCCCGAACACGCCCGGCAGCGAGCGGGCGGTACGCCTGTGGGCCGACTACATCAAGGCGGTGAAGTAGGCAGCCCGGCGGGCGGCGTGCGCCGCCCGCCTGTGGGCCTACTTCACCAGGTCGGTCCAGTCCGGGGCCTGCGCGGGGTCGAGCGAGCGCAGCCGGGCCAGGACCTTCGGGTCCTGGGCGTCGAGCCAGTCCGCCAGCTCCCGGAACGACACGCAGCGGACGTCCTGGCGCGGGCAGACGTCCCTCATCACGTTTTCGACGGCCTTCATGTAGATGCCGCCGTTCCAGTCCTCGAAGTGGTTGCCGATGAACATGGGCGCCCGGCTGCCGTTGTAGACCCGGTTGAAGCCGTTCATGTACGAGCCCTGGGTCTGTGCCTGCCAGGCGGCGAACTTCGCCGGGTCCCCCTGGGTGCTGTCGCCCGACTGGTTGTAGAGGAAGTTGAAGTCCATGGAGAGGACCTGCACCTCCTTGCCCTGCAAGGGCAGGAGCTGGAGGGGAAAGTTCCAGATGCCGTCCTGCTTGGACGGCCACAGCTGGAAGTCTCCCGAGGAGCTCGCGTCGTAGCGCCAGCCGTACGGCTTGATCGCGGCCAGGAGGTTCTTCTGGCCCTCCAGGCAGGGCGCGCGGCCGCCGACGACTTCCCGGTCCGGGTCGAAGGGGAGGGGCGCCTCCTTGGTGAACCCGGTGTTCGTCTTCCAGTTCTTGATGAACGCATACGTCTGGTCGATCTCGCTCTTCCACTCGGCGGGGCTCCACTCCCCGCCGCCCTTGGGCCCGCAGAAGTGCCCGTTGAAGTGCGAACCGATCTCGTTGCCGTCGGTCCAGGCGCCGCGCAGCTGGGTCAGCGTGCTCTTGATGTGCGGGACGGTCGGGTACGAGATGGCGGCCGCGCCCTGCGCGTGCTGCGGCGGGCGGTAGAGCATCTTCTTGCCGTCCGGCAGCAGGTAGATGCCCGTGAGGAAGAACGTCATGTGGGCCTTGCTCTCCTTGGCCACCTGACGGAAGTGCGAGAAGAGGCGGTCGTCGCCCTCCAGCGCGCCGTCCCAGGAGAAGACCACGAACTGCGGCGGCTTCTCGCCGGGCTTCAGCCGCTCTGGCTTGAGCTGCCCCGGCTGCGGCCCGGTGTAGGAGGTGGAGCCGTCCCCCAGTACCTTGACCTTGCCGTCCCAGGGCTCCTCGCCCTTTGCGGCGGCAGCCCCGTTGGGGGCCGCGAGCTTCGCGTCGCTCTGGGTCGCCCCGGAGGTGCCGCCCAGCGTGAAGGCGTACGCGGCGGCGCCGGCTCCGGCCAGGGCGACCACCGCGATGGCTATGCCCAGGCGCCTGCGGTTCTGCGCCTTCCTGCGTACCTTGCGGGTACTGCGGGATTCCGCCCGGGTACCCCGGCTGGCGGCGTCGGTATCGGCCAACGCAGTCGTCCCCCCTGATCACCGCAGCCGCGCCGCGCATGGATGGTTCGTATGAATATAGAACTTGTCGGCACTCCTCCCGTACCCCGGACCCCTCGGACAGCACCCTTCACAGCCGTCTCACAGCCACGTGTCCTGCATCACAGTCCGGTATGCGCCTCCGCGACCACGGAGCCCCGACCGCCGCCCGTACGCTCTGGCAGGCCGCGCCGGCGCCGACGTGCCGCCCCCGTACCCGCGGACCACACCTG